>JBGTGN010000056.1:0-15979 GCA_041746715.1 Pirellulales bacterium
CGCCGCGGCGACGCCCATCATGAGGTAGCCCGCATGCGCAATGGTTGAATAGGCCAGGAGCCGCTTCATGTTGGTCTGGCCATACGCGGCCAGGTTGCCGAGCGTACACGTGGCCACGGCCATCGCGCCCGCGACATACGCCATGAAGTGCCGCACGTCAGCGAGGCCGAGCGATACCACTGGCCCGGCCACCTCACCGGGAAGCGTGCCCAATCCATAGACCAGCCGAATCGCAAGCGCGACCGCCGCGGTCTTGCTCGCGACCGAAAGGAACGCCCCCACCTCGGCCGCCGCCCCCTCGAAGACGTCGGGGCACCAGAAGTGAAATGGCACCGCTGAGAGCTTGAACGCGATCCCCACGGCGAGCATCAGGCCCCCCAGGGAAAGGACCATGACCTCGCCGCCCGAGCCATTCTCTCCGACAATCCGACCCATCGCTTCAGCGACGGTCGGAAGGTGGCAACTCCCAGTCACGCCAGCCAGCAGGCTGATGCCGTAGAGCATGATGCCAGCGGCACCGGCTCCGTAGACGGCATACTTGAGGCCCGCTTCCGAGGCCGCCTTGCGTCCCTTGAGGATCGCGGCAAGGGCATACGAGGGTACGCTCGCCATCTCGACGGCCATGAAGACCATGAGCAGGTGATTCGCCGAGGCCATGAGGCACATGCCGAGCGTGCTGCCGAGAATGAGGGCGTAGAAATCGGCCCCATCTTCGCGGTCTGGAATCCCCGAGACCTTCGTGAAGACAACGTAGAGCACAAGGAACGCGGCGAGCAGCACACGAATCGCGGCGGTGAGCGAGTCGAAAACGATCAGGCCACCAAAGAGCTCCTCACGAAAGGCGGCCGCGTCTCGCAGGCCCTGAAGGTCGTCCCAGGCATAGCAACCCGCGAAGGCGGCCGCGCCGAGGGCAATCGCCGCCGAGTCGATCCAGCGGAGCAGCGGCAGCATCCGACAGAGGAGAAGCAGCACGACGCCAGCCGCGAGGGCAAGTTCCGTACGAAACAGCGGCAGCGACACAGCGAGCGTGTCATGAATCGTGCCGGAAACAAGGCTACCCAGATCCATCGGCTTACTCCCCCGCCAGCGTTTTGGGGGCCGGCTCCGAAAACGCCTCGACAACCGGCGACCTGACGGAGTGGGCCGCGGTGGGTGTGCTCATCCGCTCAGGAGCCGGGGCCGGCACGGAAGCCGTCCCGATGGCCGGCGCCGCTGGGAAATCAGGCATCACCTCGCGGGTCCAGATGGCAAGTGTTTGCACCTGCCGATTGACTGTCGGCGTCACGTAGTTGAAAAGCAACTGCGGCGCGACACCGAAGAGAATCGCGAGGAATACCAGCGGCGTGGCAATGGCGAGCTCGCGGCGTGTGATCGGCACGAGGTGATCCCCATGAGGCCCCTTGTATTCGGCGCCGAGATAGACCCGCTGGATCGCCCAGAGGATGTAGCCAGCCGTGAGGATCACGGTGAAGGCCGAGATGACGGCAAGCACGCGACTATAATTCCACGCCGAGAGCGTCACGAGCACTTCACCGATAAAGCCACAGAGCCCGGGCAGGCCGAGACCGGCGAAGAAGACCGCGATGGCGAGCGATGAGTAGACGGGCATTCGATTGAAGATGCCGCCAAACTCGTCGAGATTGCGATGATGAACCCGGTCGTAAAGCACGCCCACCATGAAGAACATGCCGGCCGACGAGAAGCCGTGGGCGAGCATCTGAAACATCGCGCCGTTGACGCCCATGGCCCACGACTCCCAGCGATACTCGCTTCCCGCCACGGCGCTCCACACCCCGAGGCCGAGCATCACGTAGCCCATGTGGCTCACCGAGCTGTAGGCCACCATCCGCTTGAAGTCTTTTTGAGCGAGGGCCGCGAAGGCCCCGTAGACCATCGACACGACGCCGAGGCCGCAGACAAGCCACGCGAGCGTAAGGCCACCGCCAGGGCAGATGGGGTAGCAAATCCGGATGATGCCGTAGCCGCCGAGCTTGAGGAGCACACCCGCCAGGATCATCGAGATTGGCGTGGGGGCCTCGACGTGGGCATCGGGAAGCCACGTGTGGACCGGAACCACCGGCACCTTGATCACGAACCCGATGAGGAGAAGGAGGAAGGCCCACACCTCGAGCGACATGCCCCAGAGCGACACGGCCGCAAAGGGCGAGTTCGGGAGCTGGCCGAGCTCGGCGAGCGCGAGGATATTGAACGTATGGACCGGGTCTGTCGCCGCGCTGATGGCCGCCATCGCGTCGGTCTTGGCGGCCCCATCAAGGGCATGGCTGACAACATGCGCTCGCTCAAGCTGCGCCGGCGAGAGCATCCGGAGATCGCTCGTGAAGTAGAGCATGAGGATCGCAATGAGCATGAGCACGCTGCCGAGTAGCGTGTAGAGGAAAAACTTGATCGCGGCGTACTCGCGTCGAGGGCCACCCCAGATGCCGATGAGGAAATACATCGGCAGGAGCATCACCTCCCAGAACACATAGAACAGAAAGAAATCGAGCGACACGAAGACGCCGAGCATGCCTGTCTCGAGCAGGAGAAAGAGAACGTGGTAGGCCTTCACGTGCTTCGTGATCGGCCAGCTCGCCGCACAGGCCAGGAGCGAGAGGAATGTCGTCAGGGCCACGAGCGGCATGCTGATGCCGTCGACACCGAGGAGATACTCGATGTTGAAGGACGGAATCCACGGACGGCTCACCACGAGCTGCATCTCCGCTTCGCCGATTGTGAACTGGGCCGCCCCCTGCGCGCCAAACAAGCCAGGCCAGGCCATCCACAGCGACAGCACGAACACGACGGCGGTCGTGGCCAGGCTGATCCAGCGGATCGATTCCTCACGGCCTTTGGGAATGATCGGCAGGGCGATCACGGCGGCAACGAGGGCCGGAAGGAAGACGATGGCCGTGAGAGGCCAGAGAGCGGGCTGCATGAGCTCGGGCTGCGTGAGGACGTCGGCAGGATTCATAGTGACTGCGTTTTGTAGCGGACTAGGGTGCGGATTTGGGTTCGGAGACGCTTCGGAAAACTCGTTCGGCGGTCATGAGCCAACAGACACACGGAAGGCCATGCTCGCTAGGGCGAAGAGGACCACTGTGCCAACGACGATGAACATCACGTATTGCCGGAGGCGACCGGTCTGGAGGGCTCGGAGCCTCAGCCCCGTGGACCACGTCGCGTTCGCCGTCGCGTTCACGAGGCCGTCCACGAGGTGGCGGTCGAGCCAGGCGTCGATGCCCGCCACCTGCCGGGCGCTCCAGGCAATGCTATTGATGATCCGGTCGATCACTTCACGGTCGATGGCCGACGCGAGCGACGCGATGGCCAAAACCGGCTTCACAAACACGGCATTGTAAATCTCGTCGAAATACCACCGGTTGGCGAGGAACGTGTAGACCGGGCGGAACACCGTGGCGACCGCAGCCGGCGAGAGCAGGTTCCAGAGATACATGAAGGCCGCCAGGAGCACACCCGCAAGCGCTGTGGAAAACGCCGTGAGCGTGGCCGTGACATGGATCGCGCCCTCGTGGCTCTTATGCTCGGCCGGGAACGTGAGCGACTCACCGAAGACGAAGCCGCCCGTCATCCCCTCGGCCGTACCTGCGGGTCGCGCCTGCTCAAGAAGGTTTGCGATGCCGAGGCCGCCAGGCAGGGCCCAACCGGCCACAACGGCCGCCACCGCAAGCACCACGAGCGGCGCCACCATGACCTGCGGCGACTCGTGGGCATGTTCATGCACATGATGGTCTCGCGGCTCACCCATGAAGGTCATAAACCACAGCCGAAACATATAAAAGGCGGTGAGGGCGGCGCCCCCGGCCACGGCGTAGTAGAGGATCGAGTGCACGGGATTCGCCGTGGTAAACGACAACGCCTGCGCGAGGATCGAGTCTTTGGAGTAGTAGCCCGAAAGGCCGATCACGAACGGCACGCCGGCCCCGATGATCGCGAGGCAGCCAACGAGCATCGTGTAGCCCGTCCAGGGCATGACCTTGAGAAGCCCCCCCATCTTTCGCATGTCGTTGGTGTGACACGCGTGGATAACCGAGCCCGAACAGAGAAAGAGAAGGCTCTTGAAGAAGGCATGTGTCACGAGGTGAAACAGGCCCGCGACCCAGCCCCCCACACCAAGCGCCAGCATCATGTAGCCAAGCTGGCTGACCGTGGAGTAGGCGAGCACCCGTTTGATGTCGTTGGCTACCAGCGCGATCGTGGCGGCGATGAAGAGCGTGATCCCGCCGGTGTAGGCAATCACCAGGAGCACATCGGGCGAGAGGACGGGGAAAAACCTGCCCACGAGGTAGACACCGGCGGCCACCATCGTCGCCGAGTGCACGAGGGCCGACACGGGCGTGGGGCCTTCCATCGCGTCTGGAAGCCAGACGGAAAGCGGAAACTGGGCACTCTTCCCCACGCAGCCGCAGAAGATGCCGACGCCAGCAACAAATAGCAGCCAGCGGCCATAGCCCGCCTCTCGCCAATCGGGAATCCGCGCAGCGATCTCGCTCGACGCATCCGTGGGATTGGCCGCATGGTCGGCGGCGATCCTGGCCACCTGGTCCACCGCGGCAGCCGCCACCATCCCGGATGGAACCTGAATCTCGTGGTCCGTCTCGGATGGACGAAAGAGGCTGAAGAGGCCCGGCCGCGGGACGGCAAACCCATCAACACCCACGGCGGTCGAGTCGCCAAAATGAAGCGTTCCGAGCGCCCCCCAGAGAGCCATGAGGCCAATGAGCATCCCGAAGTCGCCCACGCGATTGACGATGAAAGCCTTGTTGGCGGCCGTTGATGCACTCTTCCGCTCGTAGTAGAAGCCGATCAGAAACCAGGAGCAGATGCCCACCAGCTCCCAAAACACGAACACCATCGCCAGGTTGCCGGCGATCACGATGCCGAGCATCGAGAAACAAAAGAGCGAAAGCGCCTGAAAGAACCGTGGAAACCGGCCGGGGCGATGGAGATGATGGCCATCGGCGAGCGTGACCTCATGGTCGGTGACGTCGTGCAACTCATCATGCATGTAGCCCGAGGCATAGATATGGATGCAGGTGGCGATGAGCGTGACCACGACGAACATGAGCACGGTGAGCGAGTCGATGTACCAGCCAATCGAGAGCTTGAGCCGCCCCCCCTCGTAGAGCGTGTACCAGTCACCCGAGTAGGCCACGGGTACATGGGCCGCGGCATGGGCGTCGCCATGGCCATGGCCCGACTGCTCAGACGCATGATCGTCACCATGCTCGGCTGGTGCATCGGGGCCGGTCGCCGGCAGTGAATCTTCCGCGGCAAAGGCCACGCCCGCAGCCGGCTCCACCACGGCATGACCCTCGCCGTGATGAACCGCCACCACGGGGTGAGCCCCCAGCCACACGGCAAACGCCGTGAGCGAAAGCACCAGCGACGTCACAATCGCGGCCGTCGCCACCCAGGCAGCGTTGCGGCCATGAGGCCCCATCCGCGGCCCGAAGAAGAGGATCGCGACGAACGAGACCAATGGCGTGAGCCAAGCCAGGCCGAGCAGCAGCGGAAGTTGTGAGGCGAGATCCATCAGGAAAAGAAGGGGCGACTAGCCCTTAAGGTCGTCGGCCTGGTCGATATCGACCGTGGCGTGGTTGTTGTAGAAGTTGAGTGTGATGGCCAGGGCCACCGCAGCCTCGGCGGCCGCAAGCACGATCACGAAGACGGCGATCACGTCGCCATCGAGCCCGAGCGAGCGGCCGCTTGCCGACTGGAGATAGGGCGAGGCGAAGGCGACGAAGTTGACATTGGCCCCATTGAGCACCAGCTCGATCCCCATGAGCACACCCAGCGCGTTTCGCTTGAGCGCCATGCAGGCGACACCCGACGTGAAGAGCAGCGCCCCCACGACGAGATAGTGGGCCACACTGACCGGCTCGGTGATCAGGCCAAACAGCGGCATCGCGCCAGCAAAAGATGTCATGCCGAACCTCCTGTGAGAACGGAGCTCGAGCGATCACTCCGGCCAACCGCTGCATGGGCCGCGACCGATGCCGGTGGCTCCGCCGAGGCTACAACCTCGATCGCCCGAGGCGTCTTCCGCCGCTTGGCGCGGGCCAAATAGGCGGCCCCGATAAGGACGACCAGGAGATGGATCGAGACGATTTCAAAAGGCAGCAGATAGCCTCCGCGCGTGCCCCGCTCGGGGCTGCCAGCAGGAGCCTCATCGACACGCACACCCACCAGCGCCATGCCCAGCGGCGTGGCCGTGGGCGCCTGCACGACACCCGAGGCAGGCTGCCGCCAGGCTGGCACGGAGAGGCTCGCCAGAAGCAGCGTGCCAAAAAGTGACGCCGCCACGAATCCTGCAAGCACGCGATCGCCACCGCTCGACTTGATGGCAACAAATGGAGACTGCGCGGTGAGCATCACGCCGAAGACCAACAGCACGAGCGTGCCGCCCACGTAGATCATGAGCTGCATCGCACCGACAAACTCGGCGCCGGCGAGGAAGAAGAGGCCCGCTACCGCCCCGAGTGAAAACACCAGATAGAGTGCCATCCGCACGATGTTGTCGGCGGCAACCACCGCGATCGCAAAGCCACACGCGATGACCGCGAAGAGCAGAAAGAAGAACGAATGCCAGTTGATCGCCGCGAGAAGTGGCGCGAAGGCAAGCAGCGGAGAGACAGCACCAGCGAGCGACATCATGGCACCACCTTGGCAACTTTCTCGCTGTCTGCCGAAGGGGGCTTATCTTTGGGGGCGGCCCGTCGTCCACCCGGCCCCACGAGCCAGCCCTCACGTATTTCACCACCAGGCCTCCCCACGCCAGGCATGAGCCCACCGGGCAGAAACACCTGCCAGAGCATGACACCAGCAAACATGACCGCCGCGATCGGGGTGCAGTATTTCAGGCAGGTGGTCATCACCTGATCGATCCGAAGTCGCGGCAGCGTCCAGCGAATCCACATCATTATGAGCACGCCGAGCGTCGCCTTGCCCAACAGGTTCACGAGGCCAATGAGGCGAACGAGATAGTGGGCCGTGTCGCCCGTGCCGTCGGAGAGTCCCACGAGCGTCGCGACCGGGATCGGGCCGTTCCAGCCACCAAGAAACAGGATGGCCGCAAGCGCGCTGACGAGAAACATCGACCCATATTCCGCCATGAAGAAGAAGCTCCAGCGGAGACCGGAGTATTCCGTGTGGAACCCGGCGACAAGCTCACTCTCCGCCTCGGCAAGATCAAACGGGGCGCGATTCACGCTCGCCAAGGCGCATGTCACGAAGACCCAGAAAATCACGAACGTGAACGGGTCGTGAAAGAGATACCAGTTCCAAAACCAGCCGGCCTGCGACTCGGCGATCGTCACCATATCCATGCTGCCCGCGAGCATGACCGGCACGACCACGCACATACCGAGTGGCACCTCATAGCTGACAACCTGGGCCGCTTCTCGCATGGCCCCGAAGAGCGACCACTTTGATGCCGACGCGTAGCCCGCGAGGATCACGCCGAAGACCTCGAGGCCGAGGACGGCGACGACAAAGAACACGGCGACGTTGAGCCGCTGCCCCACGACGTCGAACGCGAAGGGAAGCGCGATGAACGCCGCAAAGGACGCGCAGAAACTCACATAGGGCGCCAGCCGGAAGAGCATGCCATCGGCCCCATCCGGCATGAGGTCTTCCTTGGCCAGGAGTTTGATGCCGTCGGCGAGTGACTGAAGCCAGCCGAAACGGCCACCCGTTCGCGTGGGGCCGAGGCGATCTTGGATGCGGGCAGCCACCTTCCGCTCAGCCCAGATGAAGACGAGCGCACCGCCGGCAATCACATTTAGGATGAGGACCGCGGAAACAAGGGCCGCGACGGTCCAGGCCAGCCAGCCTGGAGCCCCGAGCGTGCTTGTAAGAAGGTCAACCATCGACCGCACCTGAGGTGCCGCGAAACCGCCTCGGAATAACGGATTTCCCGTGCCGGAACAGACTTCGTGAAAAATCGCACGAAGTTTGCCTTCTGCCGGGCCTTTCCACAAGTGCCCGCCCGGAAACCCGGGCTCCGGGAAGGGGACTATCCGTGAAGGGTAGCCAGTGGCCCAGAGCGGGCGTTGCAGGCTGAGCGCAGCCAGGATGGCGAAGCGAAGGCTCCATCGAGCGCAGCGACGGGCACGATGCCCGTCGCAAGCGTCCGGCGAAGGGGCATCGACTACCCCAAGCATCCGGTTGATGTTGCTTCAAATTTACCGGTCGGCAAGAAGGCCCCCTACCGGTCAATCTCACCCATCACGATGTCGAGCGACCCGACAACAGCGGGAACGTCAGCGATGAGGCAGCCTCGGCAGAGCTCGTGTGTGACCGCAAGATTTGAGAATGAGCTGGACCGGGCCCGCACCCGCCACGGGATCGCTGAGCCATCGCTCACGAGATAAAAGCCCATCTGTCCCTTCGGGCATTCGGTCTCGAGATAGGCATCGCCCACCGGCATTTTCTCGGTGAGCTTGAGCGGCTCACCAACGGTGCCCTTCGACGCCGAATACCGGTCGATCGACTGGCGAACCAGGTCCATCGACTGCACCACTTCAAGCATCCGCACGAAGAAGCGATGCCAACAGTCCCCGAGCACCGTGCCGGCCGGCACGGCGGGATATTGATGGTCACGGGGGTAGTGGCCGTTTTTCATGACGGCCACCTCAAAGGCGTAGCCGTCGTACATCGCGGTGTAGATCGACTCGCCATCTCGCCGCATGTCTTGATCCACGCCGCTGCCTCGAAGCACAGGCCCCGAACAGCCGTACTCGATCGCCATGTCGCGAGAGAGCACACCGATTCCGGCGGTCCGCTTCACGAAGATGGCGTTGGTGGTCAGGAGCGTGTGGTACTCCTTGATGATCGGCTCAAACTGATCGAGGAATGCCTCGCATCGCGCGAGCCACCCAGGGGGCAGGTCGGCCGTGAGCCCGCCCACGGTGATGTAGCTGTAGGTCAGCCGGGCGCCGCAGGCCTCTTCAAAAAGGTCGAGAATTTTTTCCCGCTCGCGGAAGGCGTAGAGAAAGGGGCTGAAGCTGCCCAGATCGAGGCCATAGGCGCCCATGCCGACCAAGTGGCTCGCGACCCGACAGAGCTCGGCGATGAGCACACGGAGATGCCGCGCCTTCTCGGTGACCTCGTATTTCATGAGCTTCTCGACGGCGAGCGACCAGCCGAGATTCATGTTCATCGCGGCGAGGTAGTCCATCCGGTCGGTGTAGGGAATCCACTGCCGGTGGGTGATGTTCTCGCCGATCTTTTCGGCGCAGCGATGGAGGTAGCCGATGTGCGGCTCGACCTCCGAAACGATCTCGCCATCGGTCCGAAGCACGAGCCGCAGCACACCGTGGGTGGACGGATGCTGTGGCCCCATGTTGACGAGCATCTCGTCGGTGCGGACGTCAAACTCGATGATCCGTGGATCGTCGTCGATCACGCTCGACATGGCTAGCGCCCCCTGATGCCGTGGTAGTCGAGCGGCTGCTCGTAGTCTTTGCGAAGCGGATAGCCCTCCCAGTCTTCGGGGCAGAGAATCCGCCGGAGATCGGGATGCCCCGTGAACCACACGCCCGAGAGGTCATAGACCTCGCGCTCGTGCCAGTCGGCGCCTCGCCACACGCCTACCACGCTGGGCACTTCGGGGAGTTGCCCCGGCACGTCATCCTTCCATCGCGGAAGCGTGCTCTTGAGCACGAGGCTCACCTTCGAGGCCGTGCTCCAGAGGTGATAGACAAGCTCGAGCCGCGGCTGCCACGAAACCTTGGCGGCCTTCTTGGGATCGGTCTCAAGCCAGTCAACTGCAGTGATGCACTGAAGCGAATCGAACCGCACGGGGCTCACCCTCGCCAGCCATCGGCAGGCGTCGGCAAGCCGACCGGGGGCGATCTCGATCCAGGGATCGAGTGCTTCGAGGTTTTGGCCGACGATCGAATCGGGAACCGCGTCGCGAAGCTGATCAAGAAAGGAGGGGCCGCGCATGGTGGTCGCTACCGGGGAGGTTCAGGATGACGCGGCTCGGGTTGGAGCCCCCACACGTTCAGAGGCCACGGCCCGCACCCAGTCGAGGTCACCTCGATACCACACGTAGGCGAAGCCGACGAGGAGCACGGCATAGAAGAAGGCCATGTCGATAAGGGCCGTGCGAGCGAGTTTGGCGCCCACATCCGCCAAGGACCATTCGGCGAGGGCCTGGGCTTCGGTCAAGTCGCCGCGGCCCGCAAGCTCGGCCCGCTGCCTGGCCCAAACGATTTTATCGGTCATCGATTCGCGGAGCACGTCGGCCTGAGGCACTTTCGGGTCGCTCACACCCAACTCGCGAAGCACACCGGCCGCGGCGGGGGTGAGAGCCCCATCGGCGGTCGCCGTGGCAAATGCTGGGTCGGTCAACTGCGTTGCCTTGCCGAAGACTGTGGCCCAGGGAAAGAAGAGCGCCACTTCAACATCGAAAATGATGAAGAGGAGCGCGACCACATAGAACCGTAGGTCGAACTGTACGAAGCTCGAGCCGATCGCCGGCTCACCGCATTCATAGACCTCAAGTTTCTCGACGTTCGGTTCCCGCGGCCGCACGAGCCAGCCCACGAGGAGATTGACCGCAAGGAAGCCGCCGCCGATCGCGACAAACAGGGCCACAAAACCCGCGAGCACAACAGGATCGACAAAGCCGCTCGGAACGGGAGGGGGATCGATGAGGTTCATAATGGCTCTCGGAGCGTCCCGTGCATTACTGGTTGGGCCCGCCGTGCACAGGCTCGACGAGCACCTTGGACGCGGCCACCGCCGTGGGGTTGAGCGTGGCTCTGCCCCAAGCGAGGTCCACCGGAAGACGGGCGAAGTCCACGATGGTGCCGTCGCGGCTGTAGCACGAGAGGTCGAGGGTTGACCCCATGAAGATGCAATCCACGGGACACGGCTCGACGCAAAGTGCACAGAACATGCACTTCGAGTAGTCGATCGTAAATCCGCTGACTCGGAAGCCCTTGCCGTTCTCGACCCGCTCCTTCCCAATGTAGATGCAATCGACAGGACATGCCTTGGCACACTGGTCGCACGCAATACAAGTCGTGAGGTCGTATCGGTGAAACCCTCGGTAGCGGGCCGCCACCGCCGCCGGCAGTTCGGGATACTCGAAGTGTTCGGTGAACGTCCTGCGCTGTTGGTCAAACGTGCCGCCAAACACGCGGAAGGTCACCAGCATGCCGTCCACAACCGTCTTCACGGCAAGGAACAGATTGCGGAACCACTCCTTCACGGGAGCCTCCTAAGGGCAATGCGGCAGACACGATCGAGCAGAATGGCGCCAGTATAGGGTGGGCCTTGAGGTCAACAACCCACAGTCGTCTTCCTGGGCCACGACGCGATGGAAATGGCCGACGCCGAATGAAACGCCTTGAACTGTCTTTCGACATCGACCTGCCGAACCGGCCCAAAAACACAAAAAGAGCCTGGAAATCAAGCCTATTGACCACTACAATGCCAAAAAGGTCCGGAATTTGCTTGACGAAAGCGTGGAAACATCTACATTTCAGGGGTTTCAGGAAGAGTTCTCCGACACCGATCGCCCCGCAGTGGTCCGCCAAGGATTGGCCCATGCTCGTACTATCCCGGAAAAAGGACGAGAGTATCGTCATCAACAACGACATCACGATCGTCGTGGTGGAAATTCGTGGTGACAAGGTGCGACTGGGCGTCGAGGCGCCCAAGGAGGTGCCCGTACACCGCCGTGAGGTCTTCGAGGCGATTGCCCGAGGTGAGCCTGTCGATGCGCCGGCGGCGTCTTCAGCAGATGCATCAGCCGGTGATTCGCGCTCCTCGCCCGAATGATGGCACTTTGAATCGTTTCCTCGGCCCTGGCCATCCCCTGCCGATCGAATCCTCGCTATGATGCATAGTCTTCGCGAGGCGTCCCTTGTGGCGCACCGCGGCCCCATCGTCTAGTGGTTAGGACACCGCCCTTTCACGGCGGTAACCGGGGTTCGAGTCCCCGTGGGGTCATTCCTTCTCAGCTCTTTGCCCGAGGGCCGAGGAGCGGGCCGGGATGACGGTGCCTTGGCTTTCAATCGTGAGCATGCCCACCTTGCCCGTTCCAGCCTACGTCTACGACGCGGTCCTCTTCGTATCGTTCGGTGGGCCGGATGGCCCCGAGGACGTCATGCCGTTTCTCGAAAACGTTCTGCGTGGCAAGAACGTGCCGCGAGATCGCATGCTCGAGGTCGCTGAGCACTACGAGCACTTCGGCGGCAAGAGCCCAATCAACGAACAAAACCGAGCGTTGATCACGGCTCTCCGCGAGGAGCTCGACCGCCGTGGTCCACGCCTGCCTGTGTACTGGGGCAATCGCAACTGGCATCCGCTGCTCACGGATACGCTCCGCGATATGGCTGATGCGGGCGTGAAGCGGGCAATCGCCTTTGTGACTGCGGGCAACAGTTGCTACTCCGGCTGCCGCCAGTATCGCGAGAACATTGCCGCGGCCCGCGAACCGCTTGGCGAACAGGCCCCGGTCATCGACAAGATTCGGGTGTTCTTTAATCACCCAGGCTTCGTCGGCCCGATGGCCCGCAACGTGCAGACCGCCCTGGAGCACTTCCCCGCGGAAGCCCGCGGTCATGTCCCGGTGTTGTTCACCGCGCACAGTATTCCGCTCTCGATGGCAGACACGTCGAAGTACGTTCCGCAGCTCGAGGAATCCTGCCGTCTCGTCGCGGAGCAGGCAGGCGTGACGAACTGGAAGCTCGTCTACCAGAGCCGCAGTGGTCCGCCGACGCAGCCGTGGCTCGAGCCTGACATCGGGGACGAGATCCGAACACAGCAGGCCGCCGGCGTCCGACAACTGGTCGTTGCCCCGATTGGATTTATTTCCGATCACATGGAGGTGCTCTTCGACCTGGACACAGAAGCGGCCGACATCTGCCGTGAGCTCGGTGTGGAGATGGTGCGAGCCGCGACCGTGGGCACCGACCCCGAGTTTGTGTCGATGATCCGAGACCTCATCGCCGAGCGGGTCTTGGACCTTCCCGATCGCAAGGCCATCGGGCGACTCCCCGCAAACCACGATGTCTGCCCGCTCGACTGCTGCCCGGCGCCGCAGCGCCCTGCGGCGGCTGGTCCCCCGACCGCAACGACATGAATACTGCCTCTGAACTGCCCCGCGAGTGCGTGGTCCTCGTTCACGGCTTCTTGGCGAACAAGGGGCTTCTTTGGTTGCTTGCCAAGCGACTCCGGCAACGTGGCTACCTCACCAGGGTATGGGGTTATTGGAACCACGGGTGCTCACTGCTCGTGCATGCCGACCGATTTGCCCGTGAGTTGGCCATCCTCGACGCAGACCCACAGATCGATCGAATCCATCTGGTGGGCCACAGCATGGGGGGCATCATCGAATACGCGGCGATTGATCGCTACCGGCCCGAGAAGCTCGGTCGCCTGGTCATGCTGGGATCGCCAAGTCGTGGCTCATTCCTGGCGACGCGGATGGCAAGCACGTTTGGTCGCCTGCTCAAGCCAGTTGCTGAGCTCTCGACCGACCCCGACAGCCTCGTTCACCGCCTTGCGACGCCATCGGGTATCGACATCGGCGCGATCGCGGCCAAGTATGACGCCATTGTCGCGGAAGAAAGCACTCACCCAAACGCTCCACACGACCATGTTGTGCTCCCGACCTGGCACACGGGCCTCCTCTTTCGCCCCGAGACAGCCGACCTCATCGCCGGATTCCTCGCCACCGGCCGGTTTCCCGTTCCATCGACGGCATACTCCACCTGAGACGAGCTTCATGAACGCTGCTTCTCGACCGCTGGGCATGTCGTCGATCTCGGTTGGCCCGCTGGGCCTCGGCTGCTGGCCGCTTTCTGGCATGACACGGGCGGGCGTCACCCATGAGGCTGCGGTGGCGACCGTGCGGGCCGCGTTCGATGCCGGCATCACGCATCTCGACACGGCCTATTGCTACGGTGAGCACGGCGAGAGTGAGCTGGCGATTCGCAAGGCCCTCGAGGGGACCGGGCCGGCTGCTCGTGAGGGAGTGGTGATCGCCGGGAAGTGCGGCATTCACTGGGAGCCCGATACGAACTGTGATCCGCCGCGGACGCAGGTTGTTGATGGCCGCCCGGACCGGCTCCGGGCCGAAGTTGAGGAGAGCCTCGAGCGGCTCGGCACCGACCACGTCGACCTGCTCTACCTCCACTGCCCTGACCCGAACGTTCCGATCGAGGAATCAGCCGGAGAGCTTCGCCGAATCATGGAGGCGGGCAAGGCCCGCGCGATCGGCCTCTCGAATGCCAAGCTCGATCTCATGAAGCGGTTCGCGGCAGTGTGTCCGCTCTCGGCCTGCCAGCTTCACTTCAACATGCTCCAGCGCGAGATCGAGCGGGAAACGCTTCCGTGGTGCCGAGCCAACGGCGTAGCAATGGTGGTCTACTGGCCGCTCATGAAGGGGCTCCTCGCGGGAAAAATGGTGCGAGGCCAGGTCTTTCCGAGGAGTGACAGCCGCCACAAATACCCCGTGTTCCAGGGGGATGAGTTGGCGAAGAACCTCGACTTCATTGATGCGCTTCGACCGATCGCCAATCGCCTGGGCGTCGTCGTCGCCGACGTCGTGCTCGCGTGGACAGCCGAGCAGCCAGGAATCACGAGCGTGCTTTTTGGCGCGACGAGTCCGGAGCAGGTTGCCGAAAACGCCCGGGCGATGGCCTGCTGCCTCGACGAAGAGGCCCGCCAATCAATCGCCGCCGCCATCCATGCCCGTGGTCCCGTTCCCAGTGGCCGGGCCGTGTAACGGCGCGGTCAAACGGCGCCAACAATATCCGGCTGGGCCTTGGCCACGCTCACATAGGCTTCATGGGCCTCGAGACAAACACGGCGAAACGACTCCGGGCGGCTTACACCCATGAGTCGCAGGGTCTCAATTGTGCCGCGGCGAAAGACAAGATCGCCACAGGCATACCACTCCTGTCCAGGGCTCACCTCGACATCGATGGCGTCAAAGCCCTCGAGCGACACAAACTGCATGACGCGTGGGTTGATGCCGACCTCCACCACCACCCGCCGGTTGGTAAGCCGATACCGCTTGATCGCCCATGGCAGCCGCAGCGAGAGGTAGAGCATGAGACCGATCGGAATCGTGGCAAGGAGCGCGAGCCGACCGACCGAAAGAGGCCCGAATCCTTCCTTGATCCGATAGATCCGTCCAAGCGCTTTTCCGAGCGCCGTCGAGCCCACGCTCGGCCACACGGTCATGATCGTTGCTTCCGCAACACTCGGGGGCACGACACCGGAAATAGAAGACACGGCCATCGGTTCCTCATAGCCAGACAGAGATAACGACGACGATCATAGCCGTTTCAAGGCGGCGCTCCACGGGGAGCCGTCAGCACACGAAAAAATGATCGCACGAAAAAACCCGGCGGGGCTCGGCGGCCCCGCCGGGTCTCTCATGATCCCGGCGTCGTCCAGCAGGTTTCCCTGCAGGACGCGCTCATTGGCAGTTCTTGCTCCAAACAAGCCGACGCCCTCCAACGAGGTATCGATTTGCTTCTGCTGATCTCTTTTGTCGGCTTGCTCTCCTCACCGGCCGTCTAGGCACAAGGCCGGACAGGCTGGCAAGGAGAGCCACGATCGACTCCATATGCGACACCGAATGACAAGGTCTTTTTGGCCCGAAAGCCAATCCAACCAATACGATTCGCGTCACAAGCCTTGACGTGATCGGGGCAAGCCCGAAAACGTTTTGGCGGTTTCCTTTAGAAAGGAGGTGATCCAGCCGCAGGTTCCCCTACGGCTACCTTGTTACGACTTAGTCCCAATCGCAGAGTTCATCTTAGGCGCCTGGCTCCTTGCGGTTACCTCAGCGACTTCGGATGCCCCCCACTTTCGTGGCTTGACGGGCGGTGTGTACAAGGCTCAGGAACACATTCACCGCGGTATGCTGACCCGCGATTACTAGCGATTCCAGCTTCATGCAGGCGAGTTGCAGCCTGCAATCCGAACT
>JBGTGN010000057.1:0-22593 GCA_041746715.1 Pirellulales bacterium
GTCGGCAGCCTTCATCGCGTTGCTCCCGCCTCGGCGGCGATGGCCTGCTCATACACGGTGCATATCAGGGCGTCTGGATTGTGAGGGAGCGGCACATCCCACGCGTCGCAAAGCCGGCCTGCCGCGATCGTGGCAAGCTCCATGCGGCGCGGCGGTGAGAGATCCTGCCGGCGACCGACATACGCAGCAAGCGCCTCGATCAGCGGCGGCTGGGCTTGGAAGCCCAGCGGCACGAGGTCGGCCTCGGCGCGATCGACTCGCGGCGGTCGCGGTGGACGCCGGTCTCGCTCGAGCACGACGATCGTGCCTGCGGCAAGGTCGCCGAGCCGCTGAAGTCGCTGCGTGAAGGCCATCGCGATGAAGCCCGGAAAGAACGGCGGGGCGATGTCGATCAGCCGGAGAAGGTTCCGAAGGATCGCCTGGGCCGGGTTGATGGAAAGCCCCGTGTGGGAGACCACCCTGAGTCCGAGGGCCGCCTTGCCCGCGGTTCGGCCGTTGGCCCACACCTCGCATGCCGCGCCATAACCCCACCAGAGGAAGAAGAGACCCACGAGCAGGAGCCCAAGAAACGCTTCGTTGAAGAGACCCGTGAAGACGAGCGCGAGCGTGATCGCAAACGCGAGAATCGCGATCATCAACACGTCGATCAAAAACGCGATGCTCCGTGCCGCAGGCCCGGCGAGCCGGAACTGGAAGGCGATGTTTTCCGGGCTCACGATCTCGAGAGTCGTGTCGAGTTGCTGCGTTGCGGTTGGATGCGATCCGTCATTCATCGCCGCGTCCTTATGCGGCCATCTCGGGGATGGCAACCGCGAGTCATTTCAGATGGGGGCGCTAGGCGGCGTCGTCTCCGACGTAGCCCACGAGGCGTTGGTAGAGCACGCCAAGAGCGACCATAAACGCGGGGGCGACCCAGATGTACGCGATGCCAAGGGTCAGAAGGCACACCAACGAAACTGGGATAGACAGGAGCAAGAGCCCAAACGTCTGGAACCAGCAGGTGCCAATGGCTTTTCGCGATGTCTCGAGGGCCTCCCAAATCCCCATACGACGGTCGAGCAGGAGGGGCGGTGCGAGGATGTAGGATACGGCGAGATAAATTCCCGGAATGATCAGACACAAAAATCCAAGTCCGATGAGGATGGCTTGAAGAATCAGCAAGCCTGCAATCCTTGGTGACTCCTTGATGTAGTCGCCGACCATCGATGCCCGTGTTTCGGCTCCTGCGGCCCGCCGCACACCCAGCATCCATAGCCCCATTTGGAGTGGCCACACCACGGCCACCGTCACGATCATCATGCCGATAAATGCGATCACCGCGATCGGGCCTTCGTTCTGTTCGAGGACGGCTTGGGCGATGCCCACCACAATTTGGACGCCCATCATCGCGAGGATTGCGAGCCAGAACGTGCCCTTGAATCCGGAGGTAAGCCTCCAGGCATCGCTCACCACTTCGCCGATCGTCCATGTCGTCTGGCCAGCGAGCGTGGCTTCGAGCGTGCCGCCTTGAACGCCCCCGCTGCTCGTCGCGGGCACGAGCGCCGACTCGGGCGAGGCGTAGGGATTGTTGGGATCGTGAAACTGATCGGCCATTGTGTTTGTCCTCCTGAGTGCCCCGCCAGGTGCGGTGGCCTAGAGGATACCCCGACGGAAGGGTTTCGGCGACGGGGTGGCCCGCTATTCAGCTTCCATGGCTTCGGCGTCGTTCGGCGGCACGGGCTCACCGTCGGCGGGCACCACGGCCTCACCGTTGTCCTGCATGGCGGGGGTTTTGAACTCACCTTCGGGCTCGGATTCCGGTTCCGAGTCGCCGGTCAGGAACGACCTGGTCTTTTCCGACCATGCGTTGCAGACGGATGTAACGGTTGTGCGAATCTCCCCCTCTTCCCGCATCCGCTTGGTTGCCTGTTCGAGCTCGGTGCGGAGCTGGCTCTCCCAGAGCTCCCTGAATCGCGGCTGGGCCGATGGGATGGTGTCCAGGATCGTCTTCACAGTGGCCTTGGCCATCTCGTCAATCAGAGGGCCGCCATCGAACCGGGGTGGACGAGGAGGTGGCGGCGGCTGATTTGGGGTGTTCCCAGGGACGGCTGTCGGCTGCGCGGCTGTCGGCTGCGTGGGTGACGGAGCAGCGGTTACGGGGCGAGGAGAACGCACCGTGGGTCTGGGCCGCGACGGCGTTGAACGATCTCGCATGACGAGCGCGACCAGCGCCACGAGCACGAGAAACGCGAGACCCCCGATGACAAAAAGGACGTTTGAGTTGTCCTGCCTCCGGCGGGGGGCCGCCGTCCGGCGATACTTCGATCGCGAACCGCCGAGAGGAATGGCGATGACGTCGTCCGTGTCGCCATCGTCGTCTCCCTCGTACGGGCCATTGTCGGTCGGCTCGAAATCATCCTCGATGTCATCCCCGGCGTCTGCCGATTCGAGCTGGCCGTCGTCAGTCGTGTGGGGATGCGCCTGGGGTGAACCCGGAGCGGGCGGAAACTGAAAGGCCGATCGCCGCGGCGGCGATGCCGGGAAGCTCAAGGGCAACGAAGCCGGCATGTCCGGCTGGGGTAGTTCTGGCTGAGCTGGTGGCACCTCCTCCACCAGGGTCGGGGACGGCATGACTGGCTGAGGGGGCGGCACCTCCACTGCTGGTGTCGGGGGGGGCGCTGGAGCCACGGGTCGGATCGGCACAGCCCGAGCGTCAGGTTCGTCAGCCTCTGGAAAGAGCCCAGCCACGCACACCGCCGGAATCGGTGAGGCGAGGTCGGCACACCAGACAGGGTCGTCTGGCACAAGCTGTCCACTCGATGCCAACGACACGAGGCCGCGGTGCGTGAAGGGGCCAAGACGTGTCTCGCCCTTCATGATGAACCACGGCTTCGCCACCAATCACACTCCTCGCGCACCCATCGAGTATTCGCCATGCGGCCGCATGCTTCACCCCGGTTATACATCGGATGAGATGGGTTTTTGAGCCCGGATGGCCTGGCGTGCGATGCCAGCGAGCATGCAGCGAAAAACGACCTCATGGAGCGGCCAGATCGCATACCAATAGAGAAGGCCGCCGAGGCCGCGAGGATCAAACACGGCGGTCTGATGGATCGTGACATCCTTGTCGCGGGGCACCACCTCAAACTCGAGCCACCCCCGCCCCGGTAGCTTCATCTGGGCCGCGAGGCGAAGCCGTCGCGGCGGCTCACAGATCTCGACCTCCCAGCAGTCGAGCGTGTCGCCGTCGCGAAGCGTGTCGGGATCGCGTCGGCCGCGAGCCATGCCCGGGCCGCCGATGAGCCGGTCCATCCAGCCGCGGAGGGCCCAGAGCCAATCAAACGCATACCAGCCATTGGTGCCACCGATTCGCTCGATCGCCGCAAAGGCCTGCTCGCGTGAGACCGCCACGACCTTGTGCCGGTGGTCCACGAGCCGCCTCCCCTCGTGGGCGCCACCGTAGCGACGTGGAAGATCCTCGACGTCGGCAAAGTCGGCCCAGCGCTTGCCGGCGAAGGCCGTGTCTTCTTCATGGCCCGCCTCGCGAATCGCCATGGCCAGGTCACGCGGACGAATCGAAAACTCCCGCGTCGCCGCATCGCTCGTCACGACCGTTGGATTCTTGAGCCCGTCGATCAACTTGCGGCCCACCTTCGAGTATCGCGGCGTCACGAGCGCCAGCCACAAACTCGAGAGGCGTGGCGTGAGCACGGGCACGGGGATCATGAGCCGCCGCAGCCCTCGCTGCCGGGCATACTCCCGCATGATAGCGCCATACGACACCTTGTCTGGCCCGCCAATCTCAAAGATTCGCGCGGGCCCCGGCGGGAGCTCGGCCGCAGCCGCGAGGTACGCCACAACATCGGCAATCGCGATCGGCTGGGTAGGCGTGGCAAGCCATGCGGGGCAGATCATGACCGGCAGTCGCTCGACGAGCGCCCGCACGAGGTCAAACGAAAAGCTCCCCGCGCCAACAATGATCGACGCCCGAAACTCTACGACGTCCATGCCGCTGGCACGGAGGATCGCGCCCACCTCATGGCGGCTGCGAAGATGGGCCGAGAGGCGATCGTCGTCCGCACCAAGGCCACCGAGATAGATGATCCTCTTCAAACCCGCAGAATTCGCGGTTTTGGCAAATCGCTCGGCCGCGAGCCGGTCGGTCCGCTCGAAATCGACGCCGCTCTCCATCGAGTGCACGAGCCAGTAGGCCACGTCGATGCCCTCGCACGCCCGCGCAAGGTCTGCCAGATCGGAGGCATCGCCTGACATCACCTCGGTGCGTGGCCCCGTCTTGCCGTCGAGTTTCGCCGGGCGGCGGGCAAGGCACCGCACGGTATGCCCACGTTGCTCGAGCTCGGCCAGGAGCACGCCGCCCACATAGCCCGTCGCGCCGGTAAGAAGGATATGCATGTCCGTGTGCGTATCGTCGGTGTTCACCGGCTCTCGGCTTTCCGCTTTCGGCTCTTGGTGACGACCGACAGGCCTGCGGCGCCTACGGTTCGGCGACCTCGAAGGCTTCGTCCATGAGCGTCGGATCGCCCGACTTGAAACCCTTCATAAACCATCGTGTTCGCTGCTCGCTGGTGCCGTGTGTGAAACTCTCGGGCTGCACATAGCCCTGGGTCTTCTTTTGGATGCGGTCGTCGCCGATCGCCGCGGCGGCATTCATCGCGTCGCGGATGTCCTGCTCGTCGAGAATGCCCTCGTAACGGGCCATGTGGTGGGCCCACACCCCCGCGAGAAAGTCGGCCTGAAGCTCGAGCCGCACTGACACGCGGTTGAATTCCTCCGGCGAGAGCCGCCGCTGGAGCCCCTGAACCTTCCCGCTGATGCCGAGCTGGTTCTGGATGTGGTGGCCAAACTCGTGAGCGATCACATACGCGTGGGCAAACTCACCCGAAGCCCCGAAGCGTCGGCGGAGCTCCTCATAGAAGGTCGGGTCGATATAGACGGTCTCATCGAGTGGGCAATAGAAGGGCCCCATACCGGCGCTCGCCGCGCCGCAGCCGCTCTGAACGCGACCGGTAAACATCACGAGCCTCGCCGGCTTGAATCGCCTCCCAAATGCCTTCGGGAAAAGCCGTGACCAGATGTCTTCATTGTCGGCGACGACCGTGCGGATGAAGGCCCCCATCTCGTCATTGACCGGCTCCGCAGGGGCCACCTGCGGCACACCCTGCTGGTTGTCGAAGAGCCTGAGAATCGGGACGAGATCGGGATAGAAGATCGCGGCGAGCAAGACGATGAGCGTCATGATGCCGCCGCCGACGGCTATTTGCTGACCGCCTCGCCGGCGGTCTTCAACATTCGTACTTTCGCGTCTGCCCTGCCAACGCATGGGGGTCTCCTCGGGTTGCGCTATGCCAGATCGCCTTCGATACGCTGCATGTACGCAATGCTCTCGCGGGCAAGGCGTTCGGCGCCGGGCGCCAGATCAAAGACCTCAACGCTCACCCAGCCGGCGTAGCCGATCTCGTCGAGGGCGTGAAAGATCGGCAGGAAATCGACGCTGCCGAAGCCCGGGCCCCGAAGATTCTCGTCGTTGGCATGGAAGTGTTCGAGCCAGGGGGCGCTGGCCCGGATGATGTCGGGCGTCGGCGTCGGCTCGGCTGCCATCGCCTTCACGTCAAGATGAAGCCGCACGTGGGGGGAGCCGATCGACGTGAGAAGCGCGCAGGTTTCGGCGGCGGTGGTGAGCACGTCGGTCTCGGCGAACGAGAGAGGCTCGAGGGCCACGACCGTGTCGGTTGTTTCGAGCACGGGCACGAGCCGGCTGAAGACCTCGCGGATGAAACCGTGGGCCTGCTCGAGCGTGACGCCCGGCAGAAGACTTCGTTGCTTGGGCGAGCCGAAGACGAGCACACGACCGCCAAGGTCGTGGCAGAGCCGGGCGAGATCGGCAAGATACGCGACGGTGCGATCCCGCACGGCGGCGTCAGGATCGGCCACATGAAGGCCTTCCGTTTGGGCCAGCAGCCAGTGGAGACCCACGCAGTCGAGACCGCCCCGGGCGATTGTGCGACGAATCTCGCCGCGTGCGGCAGGCGAGAGCTCACTCGGCGAGTTGGCCAGCGTGAAGGGAGCGATCTCGATGCCACTGTAACCGCAGGTGGCAACGAAATCGCAGGCCTTTGCGAGCGGCCAGTCGCCGAAGGTTTCGTTGCAGATGGCGTAGCGAAAGGGTGAGTTCATGCGTCGGCCGTGTGCGTGGGGCGTGGCTTCGGGCGAGGATTTGAGACCTTGGCAGGCCGTCCGGTGCGAGCACTCTTGTAGCAGGCTTCCACGATCGCGACGGCCTTGCGGCCTTCGAGGCCATCGAGCTGTGGCCGCCGACCCTCTCGGATTGCCGAGAGAAAATCCTCGAAGTTGCGGGTATGGCAGGCGTAGTTGATGGCCATCGGATCGGCGGCGCCGCCCGAGGTGCTGCTTGAGCCGCCGAGCCTGTCGCGAGTGGTGGCGTCTTCGGAAGTGTCGGTGCGAAACTGCCATGTCACGAGCTGTTCTTCGAGCACCTCCGCCGTACCATTGCGACCCCCGATGAGAATGCGGCGTAGGCTGCCGGGATAGAGGCTTGTGGCGGCGAGAAGCTGGCCGATCGCGCCGCTGCGAAATCGCAGGATGGCAACACACGAGTCTTCGACTTCGAGCCGTTCGGGGTCATGCGCCCGCACGGCGGTCATGGCCACGACACTCTCCACGGGATTCTCGGCCGGGTCGAGGTCGGGCATCGTCGCGCCGGCGATCCACTGGAGCGCATCGACGCCGTGGATCGATTGGTTCATGAGTGCTCCGCCGCCGTCGAGGGCCTTTGTGCCCTGCCATCGGCCAGGGCCATAGTAGGCGTCGTCTCGCCACCAGGGCACATAGCTTGCAGCAATGGCGAGCGAGCCAAAGCGGCCCGCGGCGGCGGCCTCGTGGAGCGTGCGGATCACGGGGTTGAACCGCTGCGGGAAGATCGCGCCAAGCGGCACACCCTTCTTCTCGGCCGTGGCGATCATGCGATCGATTCGCTGGAGCGAGATTTCGAGTGGCTTCTCACAGATGACCGGAACGCCCCGACGGATCGCGGCAAGCACGGCATCGAGGTGGGCGCCCGACGGCGTGGCCACCGTCACGAAGTCGGGCTTGGCACGACGGAGCATGGTCGCTGCGTCGGGATACCAGTCGCAGCCAAACTCGGTGGCGTATGCCCGCCCCTTCTCCTCGGTGCGGCATGTGGCGGCGACGAGCTCGATGCCGGGAATGTCGGCAAGGGCCTTGGCATGCAGCCGCGCGATCGCTCCGATTCCGATAATGGCGGCTCTCATGAGGGTGTCCTTTCTCGTGACGTGCGGTGATACACGGGACGGGCTCCACACAAACCACATCTCTCGGCCACAAAGTGTGCCTAGGGGCCAGGCGTGCTACAAGCTGTGTGCCTAGGGGCCAGGCGTGCTACAAGCTGCGTGCCTAGGGTCCAGGCGAGCTACAAGCGGCATCCGGTATCATGGTGACGCCCTTGCAGGTCGCTCCCGTTCACGCGCGCCTGCGAACCATGAGCACGTCGAGATTGATGCCCGCAGCCCCTCCCGATCCTGTCCGGCTGATTGAATCGCTTTCCTCCCGCGATGCGAGGCTTGTGGTCGTTGCGACCGGCGGAGGGACGGGAGCGATTTCCCAGCTCGTATCGACGCCCGGCGCGAGCAGCGTGGTGCTCGAGGCGGTGGTGCCCTACTCCCGTGAGGCGATCGATGATTTCCTCGGCGGTCCCCAGGAAACCTACTGCTCCACGAGAGCCGCGCGACGGCTCGCCATGGCCGCCTGGCAGCGGGCTTGTGCGCTCGACCAGGCGAGCGGTACCGAGCACACCGTCGCCGCCCGCCGGGCGATGGGGGTGGCGATCACCGCGGGGCTCGCCACCACCCGGCCCAAGAAGGGCGACCACCGCGCGATCGTCGCGGTGCAGACAATGCAGGCCACGCGAGTCGCCGAGCTTGTGCTCGAAAAAGACGCCCGGTCGCGGGCCGAAGAAGAAGCCGTCGCTGCGGGGCTCGTGCTTTGGGAACTGGCGGCCGCGAGTGGCATCGACGTGGCGGAGCCAATGCTTCGCTCTGGCGAGCGGATTGCACGGGATTGCGTCGAGCCGCCCGAGGCGTGGCAGTGGCTTTTCAGTGGCGAGCGATCGGCGGTGGCGGCGGGTGCCGTGGGTACCCGCGAGGCCTTGTCACCATCGGGAGGTCTCGTGTTTCCGGGATCGTTCGACCCGCTTCATGAAGGCCATCTCCTGATGGCACGCGTGGCCGAAGAGATCGCCGAGCGACCGCTGGTCTACGAGATCTCGGTGGCGAATGTCGATAAGCCGATGCTTGACTTCATCGAGATGCGGAACCGCGCTGCCCAGTTTGCCGAT
The DNA here is from genome assembly GCA_041746715.1 of Pirellulales bacterium. Classification (GTDB taxonomy): domain Bacteria; phylum Planctomycetota; class Planctomycetia; order Pirellulales; family UBA1268; genus QWPN01. The sequence goes on from JBGTGN010000057.1 coordinate 8,372, forward strand.
CGGCCGCTCTGGTTCACCCGGGCGGCGACCTTTCTCGAGAAGGTCGATGTCTTTCCCGAGAGCACGTTTGTGATGGGAGCCGACACGTTCGCCAGGCTTCCAGACCCGCGGTACTACGGTGGCTCGGCGGCCGCGGCCACCAGGGCGGTCAAGGCGATCGCCGCGAAAGCCCGCGGGCTCATCGTGTTTGGGAGGCTTCGCGATGGCGTGTTTCAAGACTCGGCCGTGATCGAAGTGCCGAAGCCGCTTCGAGACGTGGCATACTTTGTGTCGCAGCGGGAGTTTCGGTTTGATATCTCGAGCACCGACCTGCGCAAGCGGGCACTTTCGGAGGTAGGGACATGAGACGAATGAAACGCATGGGTATGACCCTGGCAGTCTGGCTGGCCGCTGCTGCATCCGGCGCGTGGGCCGACGAGGCCACCAAGGCGCTCGAGCCTCATGTGGGGGCCGTGCTTGATCTCGTGGAGCTCGGCACCGGGCGGCGGTTTGTGCGACCGACGCTCCAAAAGGTGCAGACCAAGGGAGACACGGTCGAGTCGATTCGCATCACGGAAGAAGGGCAAACGCGACCGCTCACGCTCCGGCTCCAGGCGATTACACGGATTGTCGCAAACCGGGAGACGGTCTACGAGGCAGAGGTCAAGGCGGGCGGGTTTGCCGGGAAGAAGGCTGAGATTCTTCGCGAGAAGCATGCTCAGGAGGTGGCGGCGTCTCACGAGCGCATGAAGGCCAAAGGTGTTTCGCCATGGCCTGAGCTTTCTGCCGAGGCGCATGCCGCGGAGGTCAAGGAGCTCGAAAAGTTCATCGAAAAGGTTCGCGAGGCGTTTCCGAAGCTCACCGTCACGCAAACGCACGAGTTCATCGTGGCCACCGACATGCCGAAGCAGGAGATTGGCCCCTATGTCGCCAACCTCGATTCGATGCACGATTTTCTCTGCGACCTCTACGGCATTCCGCGAGGCGAGCCGGTGTGGAAGGGGAAGTGCCTTGTGGTGGCATTCATGAGCGAGGACGACTTCAATGCCTTCGAAGGACGGTTCATGGGAGGTGGGCTCCAGGGGGCGCATGGCGTGTGTCATCAGTCATCCGACGGCCGTGTGATCATGGCCTGCCATCGCGGACCCATGGCCGATGCCTTTGCCCACATGCTTGTTCACGAGACGAGCCACGGCTTCAATCATCGGTGGATGTCGCCGCAGCGGCTTCCCAACTGGCTCAACGAGGGGATCGCCGAGTGGGTTGGCACGCAGGTCGTGCCCCACTCCAGGCAGGTGCCGCTGAAGGAGGCTCATGCCAAGCTCTATATGCAGCAGACCGGTTCGCTGGGCCCTGAGTACCTCACGCGAAACAACATTGATGCCGTCCAATACGGCATCTCGTCGGCGCTGGTGAAGTTTCTGGTAAACCGCGACCGCAAGAAGTTTGCGGAGTTTGTTCGGGGAATCAAGGAAGGGCAGACCGCCGAGGAGAGCCTTCAGGCGTCATACAAAGGCTCGATCAACGATCTGATCGCGGCGTTTGGCACGAGCATCGGCATTCCAAACCTCAAACCGTAATCAGTCATCGTCGACCGGCTTATTCTGGGAGTGGCTTGCCCTTGGTCTCCGGGGCGAATGGAAGTGTGACCAGTGCGATCACGAACACCACGCACATGGCCATTGCCGCGTACCGCTCGCGGAGGGGCGACGCGAAGCCGTAGTAGTCGCCAAACACGTTCGTCGCGAGGAGCGCCGAAAGGGAGCTTCCACCGGCTGCGGCGAACCTTCCGAGGTTGTAGCAAAACGATGTGCCCGTGCTCCGCATGCGGCTGGGGAACAACTCGGGCAGGTAGATTGCAAACCCTGCGAAGACCCCGAGTGAGAAAAACCACATGAGTGGCATCATCCAGTAGGCGTCCGTGGGCGTCTCGAGGGAATAGAACACGTAGAGCGTGGAAGCGAGCGCGCCGGTGTACCAGATCGCGAATGCCGGCTTGCGGCCGAGCGTGATGCAGGCCTTCGTCATGCACCACATGCCGACCGCCGCGCCGATCATCTGGAGCGTGTAGGCAAACGACTTGACCTTGTTGACCGCCGACGGGATTGCGTCGTCCTCCAGCCCCTGTCCCTGGAAGTAGATCGTAAACACCTTCGATTGGATGTCGATCGCGTATTCAACAATCGCCCAGAGCCCGATCACACCAGCCGATGAAATGAGCGCCCCGATGAGGAGGTTTTTTCGCCACCGCTTCTCGGCCAGGAGGTCACGGTAGGGCGTCAAAATGCCCCCCGTGGGCAAGCGGCCCTCCGCCTTCGCCCGCAGCCACGGCTCCGGCTCCTTGAGAAACCGCATGGTGAATACGACGAGCAGGGCAGGCGCCGCGCCCACGAGAAACATCCATCGCCACTGGTCATTGCCCCCAATGACTCCGGCCGCCGCAAGCATGCTGATCGCGGTCAGCACAAACCCGGCCGACAGATTGCCTACGGTCGAAAGGATCTGGAGCCATCCGAGGGCGCCCGAACGTGCGTGGTTGGGGAGCGACTCCGCGATGAGTGCGACGGCGAGTCCAAACACACCGCCCACGCCAACGCCCGTCAGGAACCGGGCGATAGCAAAATCCCAGTAGGTCTGGCTGAAGAAGCTGAAGCCCGTGCAGACCGAATAGATGAGCACGGTAAGACTGAGCATGGTAGCGCGACCGTAGCGATCGCCGAGGGCGCCGAAGACCATGCCGCCGATTCCCCACCCGATGAGAAAGAGCGCTGTCACCTGCTTGCCGAGTGCCTGCACGTCGGCACCGGCCACGTCGCGAGTGAGATCGGCGAGGGCATCGACCCGCGCGAGCGAGAAAAGCCGCTGATCGAGGCAGTCGAAGAACCACGCGGCACTCGCGATGATAAACACGAACCAGTGGTACGGTGTGAGACCGCGATACCAGGCGCGCTGTTCGTGTTCCATCAGTGCAGTTCTCCGCAGGAGCAAGGGGAATGAAGCCCTGAAGAATAGCCAGATCACAAGGGGGCACGCCACCCTCGCTCGCAAGGAAGCGTTCTCCGAGTGGGCCACGGGGTGCGGATTGGCAGGATCACGTCGATTCTGCGGCGGCCACTGCGCGTACGACCGCGGGGATGCTGACGACAAGGGCCACGAAAGGCGAGCGATGCAGCACGGGAGTGACTCAGGCCTTCTGGAACATCAACACGCTACCGGGCGAGGAAGCGGTAGGTGCCGGAGCCCACCTCCAAGACCACTTTGTCAGGCTTGATGGCGTCGAGCGTGATGCCCTGAATGTGCCCCGTCGCGACCAGTTGCGGGTTCACCTCGCCTTCTCTCACACTGGCTGGATTGCTGGTAGGCACATGAACGAGCGCGCTCGTGTTGGCCGGTATTTTGAGCCGCATTTCGATGTCGCCATCGATCCGCCGCCAGTGGCTCTGGATGAGACCCTGCGGGCTGTCGTAGTCGGCTTCCACCCATTCGATCGCGGCTCGCTCGGGATTGCTGCCTGGCGTCGGAGGTCGTGGACAAATGGCGAAAGAGACGCACCCACCTTTGTCATTCTTGATCCCCGCGAGATCCCGGAAACCCCACTCCATCGCCGCGCCAAACGCGTAGTGGCTGAAGCTGTTCATCGCGGCGTTGTTTTTGCCAGTGGCTCCGTTGAACCCATGCTCGTGGGTAAAGCTGTCCCAGCGTTCCCAGACGCTGTTGGCGCCCTGCTCCACTTCGTAGCCCCAGCTCGGGAACGCACGGCTCTGAAAGAGCCGGCAGGCGAGATCGTGATGGCCGTTGTTCGAGAGTGCCGGCAGAATTGATTTTGTTCCAAGGAACCCGGTCGCCATTCGGAAGCCGTTTTTTTCGATCAGGCTGGCGAGTTGCTTCGCAACGGTCGCTCTTGAATCGTCGGGAATGAGGCCACACTCAAGCGCGAGAGCGCACGCAGTCTGCGTCTCGATCTTCAGCGTGCCATTGTCTCGCAGGTACTGTCTTCGAAATGAATCGTCGAGAATCAAATACCTGTCGAGAAACTTCATCCCTTCATCGAGCTTGTCGAGCTCTTGACCGAGTTGATACATCATCCATGCCGACTGAGCGTGATAACATAGGTCGATGTAGCGAATCGGCGTCGTCTCGTTGACGTTGAGCCAGTCGCCCCACGTGTTTCCCACCTCGACGCCTTCGAGCTTGGGGTCCATCCGCAGCCGCCAGTCCATGAACGCCGTCATCGAATCCCAGTGCCGCTCGATCATTCGACGGTCGCCGTACACCGAGTACATCGTGAACGGGCAGATCACGCCCGCGTCGGTCCACGCCGTGCCAAACGTGGCCTTCGGCTTGCCGTGGCCGAACGGATACGGGCAGTAGTCGGGGTACGCGCCGGCATCCGGGCCATCGGTCCGCTGGGCTTCGCGGACGTCATCCATCCATTTTGAAAAGAACGCTGCGACATCGGCATTGAACGTGGCAGTACGTGCGTAGATTTGGGCGTCACCCATCCAGCCGAGCCGCTCGTCTCGCTGCGGGCAGTCGGTCGGCACCTCGATAAAATTTGCCCGCTGCGTCCAGACGGTGTTTTTCCAGAACTGCGTGAGCAACTCGTCGCTGCATGCAAACCGCCCCACGAGCGGCGTGTCGGTGTGAAGCACCAGGCCCGTGATCGTGTCGAGCGGCGGGAGTGCGCCTGCGGGTAGTCCGCTCACCTCCACGAACTGAAACCCGTGATACGTGAACCGCGGCGCCCAAGTCTCCTCACCGCCACCCTTGCACACATAGGTATCGGTGGCGCGGGCCTTACGAAGATTCTCCGTCATGAGCCGGCCGTCGGGATGGAGCATCTCGCCATGGCGAAGCACGATCTTTGTGCCAGATGACGCCGTCACTTTCAGTCGGACGACCCCCGCAAAATTCTGGCCCATGTCGAAGATGAAGACACCGGGCTTCTGTTCGACGACGCGTTTCGCAGGCAGCTCCTCGGTGACGCGAATCGGCTGGGCGGCGTAGGCCACGATCGTTTCAGGTTTTACCCAGCCGACCTGCACATCCCGCTTCACGCCCGACTCAAAAAACGGGGCTGCGACGGATGGATTCGACTCGGCTGGCACGGCCGGCTCCCAGGTCTTCTGGTCGACCACGAGCGCCGGCGTGTCCCACCCCACAATCTCTTGGCGGGCGTCGTAGTGTTCGCCCATCAAGAGATCGGCCTCGCGGACAGGGCCCGCGCTCGTCACCTGCCACGACGGATCGGTCACCACGCTCTCCCGTGAGCCGTCGGCATACTCGATGTCGAGCTGACAGAGGATGGCGGGCGTCTTGCCGTAGATGTTGCGTCCGGTCTTGTGCGGCCCATAGCCCACGAGCATCCCATAGCCCACGTACCCTGCGTACCAGCCGTCGGCAACGGTTGCCCCGAGGCAATGCGGGCCGGGCGTCGCGAGGTGCTCGGTCACATCATGCGATCGGGCATGGACGCGACGCTGATAGTCGGCCCAACCCGGCTCGAAGAGATCGTCAGTCACCCGCTTGCCATCGAGCGACCAGTCCACGAGGCCAAGGGCCGTGCCGTGGAGCACGGCTCGCTTCACCAATTTTGTGGTCGTGAAGGGCTTGCGGTACTGGCGGGCAGGTGGCAGGAAGAGCTGCTTGGGGTTGGCATGGAGCGGCGCACCATCAGGCCCCGAAATCCACTGCCCCTTCCAGTCCGAGGCATCGAGCAGCCCCACGGTAAAAAACGCTGGCTCGCTCCACGCCGATGCGACACCGTCGCGGTCCCACACCTTCACCTTCCAAAAAACCTTCATGCCGCTCGCAAGCGGCTTGCTTTCGTAGACGACCCCGATGGTCTGCCCGGATCTGACGCGTCCGGAATCCCAGAGGTCGGCCTGGCCAGGCTCAAGCAGCGCTCGCTCACGCGCCGCCACAAGATGAAACGCCGTTTGCTTCTGGCCGCGATCGGCGTCGTCGGCCGTCACGATCCAGGAGAGCCGCGGCTCACGGGTGCCGATGCCCTCCGGGTTCACGAGCCATTCGCATCGGAGTCGTTCAGGCCTGATGCCCTTCGCCTGATCGTTCGCCGCGGCTGGCATACCGGCCGCCGTCACGCCGGCGAGGATCACGCACAGCGAGCCGATGGCTTTTCGCATCAATGCACCTTCATCCAGAACGGGGCAGCCGCGAACCAGGCGATCGCCGACGCGAGCATGACTGATTGCATCGTGCCATGGGTGAGCGCGGGTGCGCCATCCGGTCCCGCGGCGATCGATTGAATCATGAACACGGCCGGCGGTACGATCGTGCCCGCGAGGGCAAGCAGGCCGACCGACATTGCTGCCATCTTCATGGCGATGAATCTCCTTCGAATGAAACGTCAACAATGGAATCTCAGGCCCGCGAGGGAACCGCCTCACGCGCGGTTGCCTTCGAGAGCACGATATAGATGAGGCCGCAGGCGATTGCGCAGGGCAGCGGCAGGTACGACGCAAACACGCCCTGTGTCTTGTAGAGCCACATCGCCACGCCGACCGGCACAAGCCATGCGATGAGCACGACCACGTTGAACGCGGTGCCGCTCCGCGCGGCCGGATCTCGGGGAATGCCCACGCGGTCTGCGAGAAAATGATCCACGACGATGATGCCGCCCACCGGGGCGAGGACCGTGCCGTAGATGCCGACAAAGTCGAGGAGGTTCATCGCAAACGCGGGAAAGATGCCCGCCCCGATGCAGAGGCAGCCAGCGAGCACAGTGGCGGCCCCGCGGGTCATGCCGGGGATCATCGCCTGGAAGGCGAGACCGGCGCGGTAGATCGTGGGGTTCGCGGTGGTCCAGCCGGCGATCATCACGCAGAGGAGCCCGGCCCAGCCGACGGAATCGTTCACCATCGTGCCGGGGTCTTTGCCCACCTGCGGATCGACGCCATGCTGCCGCACCCAATAGATGAGGAGCAGCGCCGCGCAGATCCAGGCGATATAGTGCCCGAGGAACATGCCCGACGCACTGGCCCATCCGGCGCTCGGCTTCTTGGCAAACCGCAGCACCGAGAGATCGGCCATGCCGAGGTGCATTGCGGCATTACAAAACCAGGCGAAGAAGACGATGCCCAAAAACGAGATCGCCTGCGGCGTACCTTCCGGGGGCGTGAGCAGCGCCCAGATATCAGTGGTGCCGAGTCGCCCGAGCGTGACGAGCGCACACGACACGAAAATCAAGAACATCCACGGTGCCGCGTAATGCCCCACCTGGGCCACGACGCCGTAGCCCTTCATCGCGACAAGCGTCATGGCGGTGCCGATCGCGATACAGGAGATGATCCAGGCGGGCCCGGTGGGGAGCGTCGACTGGAACGTCGGCATCTCGATTGTGCCCGGCGGAAAGAACGGCCCCACGGCCGTGGCCGACACTGTGATCATCGAGCCGGCGAGAAAGCAAAAGAGAAGCCCGTTGGCGAGGTTGTAGAGTTTGACGAGCAGCCCGCCAGCAATCTTCTCGAGCTTGTAGTAGAGCGTGAGTCGTTCGTCGCATGCGATCGTCGCCGTGAGGTATCGCCAGGTGAGCACCGCGAGCAGGTTGCCCACGAAGAGGCCGACCAAGAGGCTAAACGCATCGGCACCCCACTTTACGAAGAGGGGCCCGATCATGAACTCCGTGCCGGCGGTGTGTTCGCCGGCATACATACCCCAGAAGGCGCTCGGCCCCTTGAGGGCTTTTTCCGGTACCCGCTCCTGCTCGTACTCGCTCGACGCGGCGTGTTCGAGCTCCTCGATGTGATGCAAGACTTCGCTCATGCTCGCTTCCCCGCGGTGAGTTTCTCATACCGGCGAACGTCGTCGAGCCAGCTCTCGCCAACGGGGACGTCCTTGGTGTAGCAGTAGTGGTCCCAGATGGCGCCGAAGGGCAGGCTTTTCGCTTCTTCTTGAAGGGCGAGCCGGGCGGTGAAGTCACCCTCCTTCTCGGCCTTCCGGATGGCCGGCGGTTCGAGGAGCCCGATGAGCAGGGCCCGCAGCATGTTGCGAGTGCCGATGGCCCAGGCTGCGACACGGTTGATGCTCGCGTCAAAATAGTCGAGGCCGATGTGAACCCGCGACGCGTCGCCGCAGGCCACGATCTCGCGGGCGATCGCGAGGAGGTCGTCGGTGAGCGTGACCACGTGATCGCTGTCCCAACGAACACCGCGGCTCACATGGAGCAGGATCTCGGGGAGATAGACAAGCACGCTCGAGATCTTGTCGGAGATCGTCTCGGTGGGGTGGTAGTGGCCCGCATCAAGGCAGAGAAGTTTTTTTCGCGTGATGCAGTAGCCCAAATAAAATTCGCTCGAGCCGACCGTGCAGCTTTCGCTGCCGATACCGAAGAGTTTCGGCTCCACAGCGTCGAGGTTGTGCTTTGGCGAGAGTGGCTTCTCAAAAACAGCGTCGAGCGACTCGGCGAGCCGCTCCCGCGGGGCGAGCCTGTCGGCTGGCGTGTCTTTGAACCCGTCCGGCACCCAGACATTCGTGACGCAAGGCGTGCCGAGGGCTTTTCCCATTACGGCCCCGATCTCGCGAGCGCGGCGGCAGTGTTCGATCCAGAATTTTCGGATGCCGCGATCGGGATGCGCGAGGGTCAGCCCGTCAGCCGCTTTGGGGTGTGAGAAGCAGGTAGGGTTGAAATCGAGGCCGATGCCCTGCTTCTTGGCCCATGCGATCCACCCGGTAAAGTGCGACGCCTCGATCTGGTCGCGGTCGATTTTCTTGCCGCCAAACTCACCGTAGAACGCGTGGAGGTTGAGCCGGTGTTTTCCTGGAATGACGCCGAGGGCCGCGTCGAGGTCACTGCGAAGCTCGTCGGGCGTGCGGGCGCGGCCGGGGTAATTCCCGGTGACGGCCAGGCCACCACCGACGGCGCCGGCCTGATGTTCAAACCCGACAACGTCGTCGCCCTGCCAGCAGTGAAGCGAGACGGGAATTGTGGCGAGGGCGGCGCAGGCTTTATCGACATTCACGCCGAGCGCTGCATACCGTTCGTGGGCCAGTTTGTAGGTTGCTTCGATCTGCTTGACGGTCGGCATACGTATTCACTCTGGAGATGTCGCGGGTCAATACCGGGGAGCGAGTAGCAAGCGGCCCGAGCCGTCCGCCTCATTCCACCCCGTGGACCGAGGCATGATTCTGCCCTCCCGTCGTGAAAACACAAACGCCGTGGGTGTGGCCCGGGGCTGCCCATGCCACATCGCCGGACGCTTCCTTCGGGCATCCCGCCCTCCGGTCGCTCGATGTTTGCGGCGCTTCGCCATCCTGGCTTCGCTTGCAAACAACGCCGGCGACGTGGCACGGGCAACCCCGGGCCGGTCGTGCCGGCATTGGGTCAGGCGTGCGCCACAGGCAGGTAGACTGCCTGCCTCAGGCACACTGGTGACTGGAACCTCCAGCGCTCGGTGAACGGCTGACCCGAGTCACCGTCCCGAGCAAGGGAAAAGATGTCGATTGACCGATAACCCGCGACTTTTGATCGCCGGAGGTCCGAACGGCTCCGGGAAAACCACGCTTGCGCTGGAGTTTTGCGACACCCTAGGGCTATTTGAAGCCTTTTTGGGAACCGTTGGAGAGCGACCATGATTGGTCCACAGGTGCCGGCCACCACATTCGTCGCCATCGGTGAGATTGTGCGACTTGGCAATCGTGGCGTTTTCAAGGCGCAGGCCGATAGCAGGCGGCTGGGCGTTCCAAACGTCTATGCCATCAATGGAAGGCTCTACTATGAGATGGCTTCTGGAGAGCTTTCCACCCGTGACCCATTTGTGCATGGTGAGCGGCCCATGGAATCGGTTCGCCGGCCAAGTTCCTCCACGTAGCCGGGCCGCAATTGCCTCTTGAAGCCAAACCACTGTTTCGGCCCGATGTGCTCCGGTTGCATCTCGCGGCATTCCCGGTGCCGGGCGTTGATAGATCGAAGCTCGGCCACTGGGCGACGCTCATCGCCTCGGGCCGGATAGATGAGTTTCGCGAACAAGAAATCCTCCGGGACTTTCTGGCCGATTTTTTCGTCGGGATCTTGGGCTACACGCGGCCTGCGGGGCATGTGCGGTACACGATCGGCTACGAGCGGCATGTCGAGATTGACGGGAAGTTTGCCGATGCCGTGCTCGGTGATTTCAACGGCCACCACCGGTTTGTGGTGGCGATCGAGGGGAAGGGGCCGCGTGATCCGCTCGATCGACCGTGAAGGTTTCGTGAGTGGGCTCACGTGAGCTTTGACATTGGAGGGAGGAGGGGGTACTTTCTTTGACAAAATTGCGACCGGAGACTTCTGCGATGCCGCGGAATGTGAGGTCGTGGAAACAAGGAGCAAGCTCATGAGCACGTTACGGGTTTTGAGTCGGCGTTTTTCGGCAATGGCCGCTTTGGTTTTGTTGTTGGCATGTGGCTGGATGAGTCCGGCCCATGCGGTCGTGATCGACCTTGTGACGGTTGGTAATCCTGGAAACGACAACGACAACTCGACTGGCAATCTCTACGGCGGTGTCAGCGACGTGTACCAGATCGGCATGTACGAGGTGACCAACGCCCAGTACGTGGAGTTTCTGAACGCTAAGGCGGCGACCGATCCGCTCGCGCTCTACAACGCAAACATGAACAGCAACGCCCGTGGTGGGATCACCCGCAGCGGCTCCAGCGGCAGCTACACGTACGCGGCCAAGGCCAACATGGGCAACAAGCCGGTGAATTTCGTGAGCTGGTACGACGCGATCCGGTTTGCCAACTGGATGAACAACGGCCAGGGTTCCGCCGATACGGAGACGGGTGCGTACACGATTCTGGGTGGCACGCCGACCCCGTCGAACGGCCTGAGCATCACCCGCAACGGGGGGGCGACCTGGTTTCTGACGAGTGAGAGCGAGTGGTACAAGGCGGCGTATTACCAGCCTGGTGCCAGCTCAAACGACTACTGGCTCTACCCGACGGCCTCCGACACGGCCCCCACCGTGGCGACTGCCAGTACGACCGGCGACATCAGCAACCCTGGTGCCAACGTCGCTAACTACCTCAGCGGTGCCGACTGGAACAGCCAGAACGGCAACGTGACGACGGTGGGGAGCGCTAGCGCCGCAAGCGACAGCTACTACGGCACGTTTGACCAGGGAGGCAACGTGTGGGAATGGAATGAAGCCTTGATCAGCGGGTCGTTTCGCGGCTTGCGGGGTGGTTCGTTCAACAGCATCGCGCCCAACCTGCAGTCCTCGGACCGGAGGAACTTCAACCCGACGGACGAGGTCGTCAATTTCGGGTTCCGTGTGGCAACGGTCCCTGAGCCAAGTACCGCGGTGCTCTGCATCGCTGGTTGTGTTGGGGCGTGGGTGCTCCGCAGGCGGTTCAGGTAGCCCTTTGCCCTTTTGCTCCTTTACCCTTTTCCTTTTGCCGGAGGCGTAGCCTCCGGCGCGCGACGGAGTTTTTGAAATTGCACGTCTTCCACCAGAGGCTGCGCGGAGCCCTCCCACCGTCCTGGTCAAGTGGTACGACTGGCTACGGTGGCTCCTGGACCGCATTGACAGCTTTCCAAAGAACCAGCGATTTATTTTTGGGACCCGACTGGCCGATCGGGCGATCGGTGTGCTCGAGATCCTCGTGGAGGCCGCGTATAGCAGCGAGAAGCAGCCCCTGCTTGCCCGAGCCAACCGCGAGATCGAAGTCTTGCGGTGGCTCGTGCGGCTCGCGAAAGACCGCAAGCTGCTGACGGAGCGGCAGTACCTGCTTTCCTGCAAGGCACTGTCCGAATGCGGAAGGATGGTCGGAGGGTGGCTCAAACAATCGCAATCCAAGAAGAGCCAGGCTGATGCACACCCATCGCGGCCTATTTGACAAGATTTGCACACTCGAAAATCTTCTGGCGGCGGCCCACGATGCACTACGGGGCAAGCGGCAGCGGGGGCCCGGTTTCCGTTTCTGGGTCGAGCTGGAGCCCGAGATCTGCCGCCTGCATGATGAGCTCGTGTCGGGCGACTACCGGCACGGCGCCTACACCTACTTCACGATCCACGAGCCGAAAGACCGGCTCGTGGCGGCAGCTCCCTTCCGGGACCGCGTGGTGCATCACGCCATCGTGCGGGTGATCGAGCCGATCTTCGAACCCCGATTTATCGAGGATTCCTTCGCCTGTCGTCGAGGCAAAGGCACGCACGCCGCCATGCGCCGGGCCCGGCAGTTCGCGCGGCGGTTCCCCTATGCCCTCAAGTGCGACGTGCAGAAGTATTTTCCGTCAATTGACCACGGGGTGTTGTTTTCTCAACTGACCCGCGTGATCGCCGATGAACGACTCCTGGGTCTGCTGGCCGGTATCCTGGATACCCATGCCGACGGTGTGCGGCATGAGTGGCCCGCGGGCGGCAGCCTGTTTGACGTGCGATGCCGCAAACGTGGGCTACCGATCGGCAACCTCACCAGCCAGTTCTTTGCCAACGTCTATTTGAATCCGCTCGACCACTTCGTGAAACACGATCTACGGGTCAAGGGGTATGTCCGCTACCTCGACGACTTTCTGCTCTTTGGGCATGATCGGGCGACGCTGCGGCAACAGGGCGGGGCGGTGCTCGCCAAGCTGGCAGAGTTGCGACTCGCCATGCACCCCGACAAATATCGGCTGGTGCCAACTCGCTGCGGGGTGGACTTCGCCGGATATGGCGTGTTTGCGAATGGCCGCGTGCGGGTCCGCTCCTCCAGCGTGCGGCGGTTCGATCGGCGGTATAAGCGAATGCTTTGGGAGGTGCGGCATCACCACAAATCGCCGGCCAAGGTGACCGAGAGCGTGCAGGCTTGGGTGGCTCACGCGAGCCATGCGAACAGTGTTGGACTTCGACGCTCGGTATTGACCGGGCGGAATGAGGAAGGGTGGCAGGGATGAACATGCGGGTCGTTTCGCGGCTTGCGGGGTGGTTCGTTCAACAACAACGCGACCAACCTGCAGTCCTCGAACCGGAACAACAACAACCCGACGAACGAGAACAACAATATCGGGTTCCGTGTGGCAAGCCCCTGAAAGAGGTTCCGCGGCCATGGCCTTTCGCCATGTCCCACTTCGGCCAGATTCCCATTGGGTGTGAAAAGCTCATGGGACCGCGCCGGGCTCAGGGACTACCCCGCCATCCTGCGTGCCCACTGCTTGAGAGTGGGTAGGCGAAGAAAAAGGCTTGGGCCGCGGTGAGTAGCAGTGTCGAAAGCCGCGGCCAAGCCGATTCGACGGACAGGGCAGCCAACGGGGCGATAGCAGCAACACCCGGAAGCACCGCGACGACTTCTGCCCGTACGCCATCGACCTGAAACGCCCGACCCCAATCTTGTGCCCACCGAAGAAGCCTGCACCAACCCTACCCCTCAATTCACCCCCGGCTCTCGCATCACCCGCCTTGCCCGTCCATTCGCCGTCCCCTGATCCCGCGAATAGACGCCAGCACGATCCGCCGATTGACAGTGTGGTTTTCACTGAGGCGGCTGGGCCACGGAGGCGTATATGCCTCCAGAAGGTGAGCATCTGAGGAATCTACCGATCGCCGAAAAACTTCGCCTTGTCGAGGATCTCTGGGATGAGATCGGACGGTCGCAGGAGGCTTTCCCGTTGCCGGAGTGGTATCCGGTGAGCCGAAGCGACGTTCCGCTGAACTTGAGGCGAACCCCAGGCGAGCGTTTAGTCCCGAGGAACTATGGGGCGGATGGACAAACGCAATGACGAGGCCGCTTCGCTATCACCCGTTGGTGGCAACGGATATTTCAGCGGGGAGTGACCCAGAGAAATGGCGACTGCGGGCACAACGGGTGTGAAGATTCGCCGCGCATCGGTGGAATCCCACATAGCGGAATGCTCTCGGGTTTCCTCGCAACGCCCAGATCAGCACGTCGGTGTCAAAGAGCATCAAATCGACTCCGCCGCAGTCTGTGAACATGCGTGGCCACATCCGTCAAATCGTCACGATCTGCCCACATGCCGAAGGCCGGGTGATCCTTTGCGCTCCCCACGGTATCGGTGCTCTGTTCATCGATCGGGTGCATGACCGCGGCGGGTTTTCCGCGATACAAGACCGTCACCCGCTCCTTCCGCAGGATCGCGCTGATGATTTCGGCAGATTTTGTGCGGAGATCGACAAACGTGGCTTTCATGCAGACCGCTCCAAGTGGACAGTTCAAGCATACAGTCTCTATGCCAATGCAGGGAGGCGAGGGGTTGCCCGTGCCATGGAGCCGGCGTTGTTTGCAAGCGGAGCCAGGATGGCGAAGCG
>JBGTGN010000058.1:0-44701 GCA_041746715.1 Pirellulales bacterium
GCTCAAGCTCGCTGGTGAAGAGCCCGTGGGGCCGATTGGCGCGATCAGCTATGGGTCACGAAAATGGCCCCCGGCGGTCAACTCCGTCGTGTTTGTGCTCGTGGGCATGTTTGCCATGAGCGTGCCGGGGGCGGTCCTCGGCCTGGCGATGCGGACCGAATGGGGGCTCGCGTTTGCCGGAGCCGTATGGCCGCTCGTGCTGCTTGGCGCCGTCGTGCTCGCGATCCTGGCGATCGGTCTCGCCGTGGGCTGGCCCCTCATGGTGGCCGCGGTGGGCGTGGAACGGGCCGACTCGTTCCAGGCGATCTCGACCGCCTTCTCGTACGTCTACCAACGCCCCCTTCATTATGCGTTTCATGCTCTCGTGGCGGTTGTCGTGGCGGTGCCGGCGCTTGCGGCAGCAGGCGTTCTGGCCGACACGACCTCGACGCTCGCGATGTGGGCGGCGAGTTTTGGCATGGGACACGGTCGGGCGATCGAGGTCGTGGCCGGCCTGGATGGGAGTGGGCCGCTGGCCGATACCCAGGGCATGGCGCTTCTGCGGTTTTGGACCGGTGGTCTCGTGGCGCTCGTCGGTGCCTTCGGCTGGGGCTATTTTTGGTCGATCGCGACCGCCTCGTACCTTGTGCTTCGCCATGAGGTCGATGGCACGGAGCTCGACGAGGTCGTGATTGACGAGCCGGGCTCACCCGCGGCGTAGGCCGAAACCAAAAGCCGAACGCGGAAAGCGAAAAGCCGGTGAACGCCGACTGTGCTTGATGCGCGGCCGATGTGCATGTCAGGGAATGAGATTCTAGCCGCGCCAACGGCGGAGGAGGCCGGCGAATCCGCCGAGGAGGTCTCCCCTGCTCACGACGTCATCGGCGCCAGCGTCACGGGCGAGCGCCAGCCGCTCCTTCGCGACATGCGGTCCAAAGGCGATGATTCGGCACTCGCGTTCAGTGTTTCCGCAGCCCTGCTTGCAGATGAGCGTGCGGGCGCGGGCCACGATCACCGCGGGGTCGTCGGGAAGTGCCTGAAGATCGAGAAGCACGAGGTCATGCGGCCCACCGTGGGGTGCAACGGTAAGGCTTCGAAGCGTCTCGAGCGTCGCCCCGGCGTCGCGGCACAGGCCTGCAATCCGGCTTGTAGCCAGGAGGTCAGGCGACACGAGAAGAATTTTGAAAACTGGCTGATCTTCGGCCACAGGCGCACAGACTCCTGAAACAGGCCGCATGATACCGCTTCCGCAAGGCCACGCCCATGCCGTCTTGTGGCGGTTGAGAGCCTGTTCGAGGAACGGTCGTGAGCCGACCGACGGCAGACAAGGTTCTCGGACAGGCTCTTAGACCGCCTCGGGGCCGCGCACGTCGCGGTAGAGCTGGACGGCTTCCGTGATCGGGAGCGTGAAGAGCCGGCCGCTCGCATCGTCACCTGCTGCCGCGAGGACGCCAGCGATTGCCCTGGTGGCTCGCTCGACGAAGTCGTCGTTGCAGGCGATCTCGATGACCGTCTCCTGGACGGGCCGCCGGTCGCCGTGCAGACCGTTGGTTTGGTGGCCCTGGGCATCACCGATCGTCATTCGGGTGATATCGACCGTGGCAAGTGCCCGGCGGACACTCTCCACCTGAGATGGCTTGAGAATGGCGACGACAAGCCGCATGACGAAACCCTCCCGCTCCGGATGCAGCCCTCACGGCCGCGGGATAGTGAGCCTTGCGTCGAGGACCTTCGTGATCCTGTCGCGCAACTCGACGAGGTGGGCGCGGGAGGTTGTGTCGAGTTTCACGTCGTCCTTCGCCAAAAGGGCTTCGATGCCCGCGGCGAGCGAGCGAAGCTGATCGGCGGACAGGGCCTGGGCGTCGGCGTTGCTCGCCCCGCCCCGCATCGCGATCCCTGCGAGCCTGGTCACAAACGCTCGTTGGAGGCTACGGCGGAGGCTGTTGATCGCTGGTTTCCGAGACGTGTAGTCTCCGGGGGCAGTGGCCTCGACCTCAGCCATCACGGCCTTCGTGAGCTTCTCGAACAGTTCGGCGAGGGCGAACGCATCGTCGTCGGCTGCCACCTTGAGCTCGTTGTCGCGGACGCGGTCAAGGACGAGAGGGTCGAGGAGCCGCCCGAGTATGCGGTCTTGCCACATGAGGATCGTGTCGTGGACGGGGTAATCTTCGCGGGCGACTTCATAGGTGCCCCAGTGGGACCAGCGGCTTGCCGCCAACTGATTGTAGAGCTCCGGGGGGAACGAAAACGGCTTCGTACCAAACATCTCCTCGGCTAGCAGGTCGATGGCATCCCGCTGAATTTTGGCACTCACGACCGTGAACGGTTGCTGTGCATTCTCATCACCGCGATAGCTTCGCGAGCCGATGAGGCCGCCCACGAGCCGCGAGGCGTTGTACATCGCCTGCCCATGGGATGAGAGGAGCACTCCGAAGGCTTGGCGAACCCGCTCGTACCCGCCGCCGGTGCCATCCTCGTCTGGCACCGCCATGCGTTCCACGATGCCCGGCATCACCTGGGCGACCAACTCGGCCCGAGCGCGGGCAAACTCAAGCGGATCTTTTCCCAAGTCAAAGCGGTTGGAAAGGGGATCGGGATCTCCCCATTCCGTGTCTTCATCGGTAGCAAAGGCCAGCTCGGGTTCACCGCTGCGGCCCGCGATCTTTACGAGCTCTTTCCGTTCGGCCTCAGGGGTGCCGCCAGCGAGCGGCTTATAGCCATACTCAATGGCCCAGAGATCGTAGGGCCCGAGTCTGGCCGCGTAGTAGTCGCCCTGAGTCTTGCCTTTGGGCATGATGTTGACGGGGATATAGTCCATCACGCTCGTGCTTCCACCAGAGGCGCGGGTCTTCTCAACGTCGTTGAAGTCAGCGAGCGACCGGTAGGTGCTTCCCTTGAAGTTGTGGCGAAGGCCAAGCGTGTGCCCCAGCTCGTGCATCGCCACGAGTGTGAGCCCCTGCGTGACGAGTTTTTCTTTGTCGTCTTCGGTGAGCCCGCCAGGGGAGGCCACCGCGAGCGCTGTCGCGGCGAGGGCGGTTTCTCGGGCGTGGCCATCAAACAGAGCGCACGCCGGGCAGCAGCCAGGGCCGCCGTGGCCCACTCGCGAGCTGCTTCCGGGGCCCCCACCCGTCATGGCCGCGATCGATTCGGGTGTGAACATTTCGTATTCCCGTCGCCAGAACTGGAGAAAGTCGGCGTCGAAAATGATGTCGGCATCGAGGATCTGCCCGGTCCGCGGGTTGACCCGCGAAGGCCCCATGGCAAAGCCTTGCCCTGCCGTGATCCAGCGGAACGTGTTGTAGTTGACATCCTCCGGATCCCAGTCGGTGACATCAGGCTGCTGGCGGACCTCGATGGCATTGGCAAAGCCCGCCTTCTCAAAAGCCTCATTCCACGACTCAATGCCCCGACGGATCGCCGGACGGTATCGGAAAGGTACCGTCTTCTCGATCCAGAAGACGATCGGCTTCTTGGGAGGCGAGAGGCTTGCCTTCGGATCGGCCTTCTCGAGCTGCCAGCGATTGATGAACCGCACGAAGCGGTCTTCATCAACCTGCTGCGAGAAGTCTTTGAGAGCTGTCACAAAATAGCCCACACGGTCGTCGGCCAGACGTGGTGTGTAGGAGTTTTGAGGCAGAAGGCTGATCGAGTAGCGGATATTGATTGTGACACCACGGGAGTCGGGCACGGTGTCGATCGTCGTTGCACCGCTTGAGCCGTAGGTGGCCGCAACCTCGAGCTCGACGTTGTCGGGGAATGCCTTGGCGCGACCCCAGTTCGAGCGGTCGCGGGCGAAGCTGAAGCCAGGCAGTTGGGCTCCCAGTCGAGGGAGATCGGTGAGGAAGATCGGTGCGAGATCGATGAGATAGCCACCAGACGACGTCTTGCCTGTGATCTTGACGCTGAAGAGGACGCTATCGGTATAGGCGAGATCGACGGCTTTCGACTCGGGACTCCCCTTCGTGGCAAAAAATCGCACGTTTCGCCGTACCACCTGGATCGTGTCGTCTACTTTGCGGAACTGCCAAACCCAGTCGTCGCCGAAACCCAGGCTCATGCCACCCAGGAGCGACCGCTCGCCGATGCCCCGGGAAATGCTCGTGAGAACGAAGAGCTCCTTCCCGAGGAGCCCGTCGGAAAGCTCCGCGAAAAGTTTGTCATCCTTGCGGTAGAGCGGGATCAGGCCCGGAATCTTTGTGGCGTCTTTGAGAAGCGTTGCCACCGATGCCTCCTTGGTGGATGTCGTCGAGCTCGTCACAGGTGTGGGCTTGCTCTCCTTCGAGCTTTCGGGCGTTGCCACGGCCTTGACGGGCGTCACATCGTCGGCGAGTGCGAGCGCTGGGCAGGCCGCCACGACGTAGAAGGCGAGCATGAGGCGAGGCAGATGGGCGGGCATCAAAGGGTCCTTGAAGCAGGGAACACGACCGGGAGTGGGTGGCGGTGGGCCGGGTAGAAGCCGCCAGAGTCTCTTTCGAGGGTAGCATGACAATCTGTCGCGGACCAGTAATTGGGTTCGATCATGCCGAAGGTGTCGGATATGGCGAGGGACGGCGAAGGCATGGCACTGACACGACACCTCGTACCCCGTTGGTTTCCGAGCGGCGGTGCGGTGGCGGCACTGGGGACCGTTGGTTTCAGCGGTTCACCCGTGTGGCTGGTTCGCCCGGCCGACGCCCCGCCCCATGTGCTCAAGGGATTTGCCGAGGGGACGACCCGGCAGCGGGCCGAATGGGTGCATGCGGTCGCCCATGGAATCCATCAAGAAGGCGTTCATGAGATTCCGGTCATTCGCGACCACACACGTGGTGACACGATTGTCGTCACGTGCGATGGGCGGCTCTGGGAGATGGTGAGGTATGTCGAAGGCGACGCGGTCGATGTGCCATCTCCCTCGCAGATTGCCGCGGCCATGCGATCACTTGCGAGAATCCACACTGCCGCTGCGACGCTGTCGGAAGGACCGCCAGGGCTTGCTCCATCGCGTGCGATGACGGAACGGGTCGCGCGGGCTCGCGAGCTCTGCGATACGCCGTGGCAGACTCGGCTGCGGACTCCCACGGAATGGTCACCCTGGTCTGCAGCGATCGGGCCACGACTCGCTGTTGCCTGCGAGGCTTTTGAGTCGGGCCGCGGCGCCGAAAGCATGGCCGCGCTGGCGGCACTCTCGACGCGTCCCTTGCCCTGCCAGGTCGTCCTGCGCGATGTCTGGAGCGAGCATGTCTTGTTTGCCCACAACGATGCCGACAGCGTATCCGGCATCATCGACCTACACGCTGCCGGCATCGACACGCCTGCGACCGATATCGGGAGACTCCTTGGCAGTTGGATACCATCGGATGGGCATGTCGAGGCCGCCTGGTGGGCAACCGCGCTCGTAGCCTATGGCACCGTGCGGCCACTCAGCGAGGCAGAGCGTCGGCTCGTGCCCCTCATGGCCGCCTCCAGCATCGTGTTTGGCCTCGACAACTGGTTTCGATGGACGCTCGCCGAAAACCGTGTGTTCAAGGACAAGAGCCGGGTGGTGTCCCGCGTCGATCGCCTGGTTAAAAGCCTCCCAGCAGCCCTGAATGTCATGATCGACACGGTGTCCCAGGCCGGTTTGACGCCCGAAAACTCCAGTCCGTAAACTTTTTTCGTCGAAAGAACCCCATGGATGGGGGAATTCCGCCAGACTCGTGATCGCAATCTTTCTTTGTTGACGGAACGCCATGCCAAGCATGCCCAGCAGGATTCCCATAATGCGTGCGGTCGGCGGCCTGCTCACTGCCGCCTTGCTGTGGACCGTGCCGACGTTCGCCGACGATGTGAGCTCGCCATCGGATGCAGCCGAACTAGCCGATTTCGATCCGCTGGCCGGCCTTGGGGACGAGGAAGCCAATGAGATTGAGATTTCGGCCGCCATCGAGCCGGGTGCGGCCGGCAAGCCCGATATCCTTGCTGTGACCGCCACGCTCGAAGACGGCTGGCATCTCTACGCGATTACTCAGAAGTCCGGTGGACCGCTCGCGACAAAGCTGGCCGTTGCGGCTGATTCTCAGCGGAAGACAGCCGGGCCGTTCGTGGCCGATCCGCCGCCCCACGTGCGAAGGGTGGATGACATACCCGCCTGGAAGGGGCTTCCGATCGAGGAGCATGCCAACGAGGTCACCTGGCGGGCACCGCTTGCTGCTGGGGCTGGCGACGTGAAGGGCTCGGTGCGGTTCCAGCTCTGTCAAGACACGTCCTGTCTCCCGCCGCGGACGATTTCGTTTGTGGCGAAGGCCGCCGGCGGTGGCAAGAAAACGGCCACTTCTCCTGCGGCCGCCGTCATCAAGCACACCCCTGAGCGGTTGCATGCCACGCTCGAAGTGGAGTTTGGTCAGGTGAAGCAGGTCGCTGCCAGCTCCGGGATTCCGGTCGTCGTCCGGCTCGTGCCGTCACCCGACTGGCATCTCTACCAGCCTTCCGACTCCGCCGAGACCGAGGTTGGGCAGGGAAAGCCCACGATCGCGAGCGTGGTGAGCGAATCAGGCCGCGTGCTCAGCGTCTCTGCGTCACCGGTCACGATCGCCGAGGAGCCCGAGCTTGAAGCCGCGGGCGCTATCGACGGCCCCGTGACGCTGGAATTCCTGGTGGCTCAGGGCCCAGAGCCCGTGGAAGTTCTCATCGGGCTTCAGACGTGTAGCGACACCTGCGATCCGCCGACGGCTGTGCGGCTGGCGATCGAACTGCCCACGGGCGATGCTCCCGGCCGGATCGAGTTTTCATCGGCGAAGTATGGCGAGGTGGCCAAGTCGCCCGCGACGCTGGAGCAGGCTGCTGTCGCGCCTGCGGTGAATCCAGAAACCGATGGTGTGTCACCGGCAGCCGCTCCCACCTCCGTCTCTGGAGAAAAAGATCAGCCTCTGTCGCTCCCGTTGGCGATTCTCATGGGCCTTGCGGGCGGCTTGATCCTGAACCTGATGCCCTGCGTGCTGCCGGTGCTGGGGCTCAAGCTCATGTCGTTTGCCCAGCAGTCAGGACGGGCGCGGCGAGAGGTGTTTCAGATGAACCTCTGGTACTGCGCCGGCCTCTTCGCGGTGTTTTTTGTGTTGGCCACAGCGAGTGTGGCGGCCAACATAGGGCTTGCCAAGACCAACCTCGGCTGGGGGCAGCAGTTCGGCTCGGTGCCATTCAAGATCGGGATGCTGGGTGTTGTATTTGCATTCGCCCTGTCGTTCCTCGGCGTGTGGGAGCTGCCGATCCCTGGCTTTATCGGTGAGAAGGCAGGGCACGTTCAGTCGCGAGAAGGGCCTCTCGGCGCATTCCTCAAGGGTGTTCTCTCAACGGTGCTCGCAACCCCATGCAGCGGCCCTTTTCTGGGATCGGTCTTCGGCTACACCCTCACACAGCCGACGCCGGTTACCTATGTGATCTTCGGTGCCATCGCGCTGGGGATGGCGTCGCCCTACATCCTCATTGGTGTCTTTCCGTCGCTCGTGCGATTTCTGCCGAAGCCTGGCGCATGGATGGAAACATTCAAGGAGATTCTGGGTTTCGTGATGCTCGGCACCGTCGCGTACCTCTTCTATCTCTTGAGGCAGCAGCCCGACTGGTTCGTGCCAACCTTCACCATGCTCGTCGCCATTTGGATGGGCTGCTGGTGGGTCGGCCGGGCGCAGGAGCGGACAGGAGTGGCGAGCTTCGGCCGCTGGGTACAGGCGGGCGCGGCTGCCACCGTGGTATCGGCGGTGGCATTTTTCTGGCTCGGTCCCCACGACTCGTTCATTCCATGGGAAAAGCCCTTCACGCCGGCCCGACTTGCCGAGCTTCGCCGCGAAGGTGCCACGGTGATGATCGACTTCTCCGCCGACTGGTGCCCAACCTGCAAAACGAATCTCCTTTTTGCGATCGAGACCACGCCGGTCAAGGAAGCGCTCGAGAAGAACCGCGTGGTGCCGATGCTCGCGGACTGGACTGATGGGTCGGAAGAAATCCGAAAGGTCCTCGAAGGACTCGGGAGCAAATCGATCCCGCTCTTGGCCGTCTATCCTGGTGCGAAGCCTGGTGAGCCGCTTCGAGACCCGATCGTGCTTCGCGACGTCGTGACCCAAAGCGAGGTCCTCGCGGCGATCGAAGAAGCTGGGCCTTCATGCTGCCCTCCGCCGGAGATTCGCGCGGCATCCGTCGCGCCGCCAGCCGGTCGGTAAGCTTCTCGGATAGGCTCTACGACCGTTTTTTCTTTGCCGGGCCGAACCTGCGGGATTTCCCCGGGCGCGGCGGCCCGCGACGGCCTCCGCCGGGGCCGCCCTGATTTCGTGGCCGTCGCTCGGGCTCCCGGGCTTCGTCGATGGCAACGGATGGCTCTGCCGGCTTTGGTGCGAAGTGGTGGAGAATCGCGGCTGCGACCTCCGTTGGCGTATAGCCCTGTTCCAAGAGCCGCTCCACGAGGAGCGTGTGTTTGGGGAAGCTTCCGCCTTCGAGGGTGCTGCGAAGCTTCTCAAAGAGCGCGTCAGACCGACGGCTCTCGACGGCCTCGATCGTCGGCACATGCTCTCGACGAATGCGGGTTTTTGTGAACCGCTCGATCGACTGGAGCTTGTAGATGCCGGCGCCCGACACGAGCGTCACCGCCCTGCCCTTTCGGCCTGCGCGGCCCGTGCGGCCGATTCGATGGACGTAGTCCTCCGCGTCGTACGGAAGGTCGTAGTTCACCACGAGCTCAAGATCGTTGACGTCGATTCCCCTCGCGGCCACGTCGGTGGCGACGAGAAACTCAAAGGCACCTGCCTTGAACTTGCTCATCACGCGGGTTCGCTGAGCCTGGGGCATTCCGCCGTGAAGGCGTTCCGCCGAGCAGCCACGTGCCACGAGCGAGTCGGCCAGCTCCTCTACCATCTGTTGGGTGTTACAGAAGATCACGCCACTGCGAACGTCGTAGAAGTCAATGATCCGCGAAAGCGCGTCAAACTTCGCATGGTGCCGAACTTCATAGTAGACCTGGTCAACGAGAGGGGCACCTTGAACCACCCGCTGGGCGATGCGGATTGTTTTCGGGTCACGCGCGTGCCCACGCACGAGCGCCTGGATCGATGGCGGGATCGTCGCGGAGAAAAACACGGTCTGCCGCTCCTTCGGGGCGGCCGCGAGGATCTTCTCGATGTCTTCGCGGAAACCCATGTCGAGCATTCGATCGGCCTCATCGAGGATGAGCATCCGCACCGCGGCGAGATCAAGCGTGCCTCGGCCAAGGTGGTCAACAAGCCGCCCGGGCGTGCCGACTACGATGTGCGGGCCACGCTTGAGCTCGGCAAACTGCCGTTCGTAGGATGCCCCGCCGTAGATGGGCACCGACCGGAGACCGCGTTTGAAGGCCGCCAACTTGTGGACTTCATCGGCAACCTGGGTCGCCAGCTCTCGAGTGGGGACGAGAATCATGACTTGCGGGGCATGGATGCCCATGTCGATCCGCTCGATCGCCGGAATGCAAAAGGCCGCCGTTTTCCCGGAGCCGGTCTCGGACTGACCGACCACGTCGTTGCCCGCCATGATGAGCGGGATCGACGCGGCCTGGATCGGCGAGGTCTCCTCGAAACCGAGTTTCTCGACCGCGCGAAGCACCTCCTGCGAGAGCCCCAGCGATCCGAAAGGAACGTGGCCAGGCCGGTCCTGGGAATCGGCCGGGTCGGAGGCCACTGACTTCGGCATGACGAACTGCTTTCAGGTGGGAAGAGCGTTATCGAAGAAGGACCCGATCAGCGCCGGCGTTCGACCCTCGGACGGTGCCGATTGTCCACGCCGCGTGGCCGAGTTCGTTGAGCTGATGACGGATGCTGTCGGCGAAGTGGGGCGAGACCACGAGCACCATGCCGATCCCCATATTGAAGACGCGATCCATCTCGTCGGCCGCGATGTCGCCGAGGCCTTGCATCCATGGGAACACGGGCGGGATCGTCCACGATCCACGATCAATCACGATCTGCACGGCGTCGGGAACGATTCGGGCCAGGTTCTCGGCCAGGCCGCCCCCCGTGATGTGGGCGATGCCGTGGACGACATGCTTCACGCGGTAATGCCCGAGAACCGACTTCACCGCGCGGGCATAGAGCCGAGTGGGCGCGAGGAGCGTTTCACCGACCGAGTGGCCACCTAGCTCGACTGGACAATCGTGGAGGGCGTGCCCGCCGATCTCGAACACCGCCTTGCGCACGAGGCTAAAGCCGTTTGAGTGGACGCCGCTCGAGGCGATACCGATCGCGATATCGCCGGGTTCGATCGCCGAGCCATCCACGAGCCGTTTGCGTTCGACGACGCCAACACAAAAGCCAGCGAGGTCATACTCGCCGGGGTGGTACATGTCGGGCAGGATCGCGGTCTCACCACCGACCAGGGCGCACTCACTCTCTACGCAGCCGTCAGCGATGCCTTTCACGATCTGTTCGATGAGCGGCGGATCATCCTTTGAGAGCGCCACATAGTCGAGGAAGAACAGCGGCTCGGCACCGGTGCAGAGGAGATCGTTCACGCTCATCGCGACGAGATCGATGCCCACGGTGTCGTGAACGCCGGCCATGACCGCGAGCTTGAGCTTCGTGCCTACGCCGTCGGTACATGACACGAGGAGCGGATCCTCGTAGCCACGGGCAAAGAGGCCCTTGAGGTCGAGCTGAAAGAGGGCGGCAAACGAGCCCTCGCGGCCCAGCACACGCGGGCAGTGGGTGCGACGGAGGTGCGCCGGAAGCCGCGCCATCGCGTCGGCGTAGGCCACGAGGTCGACACCGGCACTGGAATAGGTTGCTCCGCTCACGCTACCACTATCGCCGCCGGCGGCCGGCCTGCAAGCCGTGGTCGCCGGCCGGGGGCATGCGATAGGCCGCGCGATCTTCAGGGTGGCGGCGACGCCTGCGGTTCACCCGGGACCTGGCTCATGGGTATCATCGGTGCCATGTCAGCACGCAAGAAGAAGGTTTCCGCCAAGCGGACGCGGGTCCGCAGGCCGCTTCCGCCACTTCAGTTCAGCCAAGCGCTTCCCTACGGTGCGGTCCTTCACGACCGGGGCGTCCAGTTCGTCGTCTACAGCCGCTCCGCGACGGCGATGCGGGTGCTGCTCTATGACTCGGTCGATGCGGACGAGGCGGCCGAGGTGATCACCCTCGATCCAACGAGGGATCGCTGGGGCGATATCTGGAGCGTTCTCGTGCCCGGCGTTGGCCCGGGCCAGCTTTATCATTTTCAGGCCGACGGGCCATTTGATCCCGAGCGAGGTCTCCGATTCGACGGCACGGCTCGGCTCATCGATCCGTATGCCACGGCCTTGGCGGGTGAGTTCACGATCGGCCGTGATGGTCTTCTCCGGCCTCCTAAATGTGTCGTCGTCGATGACTCATTCGACTGGCAGGGAGACCGTCACCTTCGTCGCGGCCTCGCTGACACCATCATCTACGAGCTCCATGTGAAGGGGTTCACGGCAAGCCCCACGAGCGGTGTCGCGCATCCCGGCACCTACCTCGGGCTCATCGAGAAGATTCCCTATCTCCGGTCGCTCGGCGTGACCGCCGTGGAACTCATGCCGGTGCACGAGTTTGTGTCGGCGATGCCCTTGCCCGACGGCACAACGAGGGGCAACTACTGGGGCTACGACCCGCTCGCCTTCTTCGCGCCTCACCGAGGCTACGCCGCTGGAACCGAACCGGGAGCGCAGGTCCGCGAGTTCAAGGAGATGGTGCGTGCCTTTCATGCCGCCGGCATCGAGGTCATTCTCGACGTGGTCTTCAACCACACTGCGGAGGGCAACCATCTCGGGCCGACGCTCTCCTTCAAGGGGCTCGAGAACGGCGTCTACTACATGCTCGGGGATGGTGGCTCGACGTACAAGAACTATTCAGGGTGTGGCAACACCGTCAACGGGAATCACCCGATCGTCCGCGAGTTGATATTCCTGTGCCTCAGGCACTGGGTTCACAACTACCATGTCGATGGGTTTCGTTTTGACCTCGCGAGCATCCTGTCACGCGATCGCAACGGCGACATTCTTCCCAATCCGCCGATCATCGAAGTCATCACCGAAGACCCTATGCTCGCCGATACCAAGATCATCGCCGAGGCTTGGGACGCTGCTGGTGCCTACCAGGTCGGTTCCTTCGCCAGCCTTCGCTGGGCGGAGTGGAATGGCCGCTACCGCGACGATATCCGACGGTTCTGGCGGGGCGACTACGGCCAGACAGGACATTTGGCGACCAGGCTCGCCGGCTCGAGTGACCTCTATGCGTATGGGCAGCGCCAGCCTTTTCACAGCATCAACTTCATCACGAGCCACGATGGGTTCACACTCAATGATCTCGTGAGCTATCACGAGAAGCACAACGAGGCCAACGGCGAAGGCAACCGTGACGGCGACAACAACAACTACTCGGCCAACTACGGTGTCGAGGGGCCGACCAAGCGTTCCGAGATTCTCGAAACCCGGGCCCGGCAACTCCGCAACCTGCTCGCGACGTTGTTCCTCAGCCAGGGCGTTCCGATGATGGTGGCTGGCGACGAGTGTCGTCGAACGCAGCACGGCAACAACAACGCGTGGTGCCAAGACAACGACGTCTCTTGGTTCGACTGGCGGCTTGTCGAGAAGCATGCCGACCTCGTGTCGTTCGTGGCTTCTCTCCTCCGGTTCCGACTGGGGAATCCGGCGCTCCGAAGGCGTACCTTTCTCCGAGGAGGTTCGAGTAGTTCTGGCGTCATTCCCGACGTCGAATGGTTTTCGCCTGAGGGGGCCCACTTCGACTGGCATTCCGGGGATTCCGGCCTCACCGTGCTCTTCGGCGCACCGTCGCCGGTGGAGCTTGCCAGTGGCCCCGATGTTTCGGCTGGCGGCCTGGAGGGCACCCCGAAGCATGTGCTCATCATGGTTCACGCTGGCACGCTCCCTCGATCGTTTCAGTTCCCGCACTCCGAGCCACTGCGGGCACTCCCCTGGCGGGTGTTCGTGCAGACCGGTCAGGCGTCGCCCACCGACGTGTTCCCCGACGGAGACGGCCCCCTGATCAACGTCGAGCTGCCCATTGTGCTGCCGGAGCGGTCGCTTGTGTGTCTTTGTGCCACACCGGCAGCAGCGGCTACCGACGCCCCGCTTGCCCCCTCGATAGTCTGACCGTTAGGCTTTTGGTTCGGCTCCTTCGGAGTGTTTGTCGCTCCGTTGACCAGTACCCGCCTTCCCCTCTCTCGGAGAGCGCCATGACCAGCATGACCAGCTTGCCGCATACCAGCCTTCTCGTCCCCGCAACCGCAGCCCTTTTCATGATGGCCATTGGCTGCACCAAGCCGGAGGCTCCACCGAAGCCAGCGGCTCCCTCGCCGGCCGCTGCCGCCGATCACGACCACGATCACGGCGACCACGACGACAAGGGGCATGCCCACCCGGAGACGTTGGCCGAAGGCATGGAGGAGCTCCAGAAGTCCCTTGCTGATGTTGCCGTCACACTGGTCAGCGGAACCAAGGACGCGGCCGATGACGCGGTCCACGATATCGGTCACCTGCTCGGTGATCTCGAAGGCGTGCTGGAGAAGCATGACGTTTCTGACGATCTCAAGGAGACAGGCCGCAAAGCGCTCGCCGAGCTCACCGACTGCTTCGACAAGATTGACCAGTCGCTCCATGCCGCCGAAGGCGAGAGCGAATCGCCTGCTGAGGTATACGCTTCGGTGACCGAACGGATCGGCGCGGCCATGAAGTCGCTCGGGGAATTGATCGCAGGTGACAAGGACTCCAAGGAGGGCACATGATGCGACGCAGAGGAATCATCACGGGCGTCCTGCTCGTCATGGGAAGCATGATGGGGACGACGCGAGCTGAAATTGACGTACAGACTGTGAAGCAGAGCCTCATCCTGGCGGAGGAGCCGGCCGGGGCCGTTTCACTCGCGCAGGCGAGAGCGAAACTCGGCCTCGAGCCCAAGGAAATCGTGGTGGTGGGGCGAATCGGTGGAAAGGGAGCCGATCCGTTTCTCGAAGGGAAGGCGTCGTTCTCGCTCCTCGAGGTTCCCGCCGATGACCATGCCAAGAAGCCTGGCCATGATGCCGACAACTGTCCGTTTTGCAAGAAGCGACAGGCAAACGCCACGATGGCCGCCGTTGAGTTCGTCGGTGAGGATGGAAAGCCGATTCCCGTGGATGCCCGAAAGCTGTTTGGCGTTGCGATGGGCCAGGACGTCGTGATCCGTGGGAAGGGCATCTTCAACGCGAAGCTCGGGGTTCCGATCATCCAGGTCAGCGCTGACGGCATCTTCGTTCGCGAGAAGGCCGAGTGACTGAAAGCCTCGACACGCCAGCAATCGCGTTCAAGGAATGGGCTGTCATCTGCCGGGCGCTCGCTGCTGGCCGGCAGGATGTGATCCTTCGGAAGGGCGGCATCGCGGAGCCCGGCGGAGCTTTTCAGGTGGAGAGTCAGCGGTTCCTCCTGCTCCCGACGTTTGTCCATCAGGGGCCGGAGGCGCTCGTGCCGGACGCCCATGACCTCCTCGTCGATATCGATCGAGACCGGCCCCCGAAAGGCTTCGTGGTTATGGCGCACGTGGCGACCGTGCTCGACGCCACGCGGATCACCGCCGAAGCTGGCCTTGCCCCGTTTCGCAGCCGGCATGTCTGGGCTGATGCGATCGTTGCCGAGCGGTTTCACCGCTGGAAAGACGAGCTCCATGTGCTCGAGGTCGCCGTCGAGCCGCTTCCGAAGCCGCTGGTACTCCCGTGGCACGATGACTACGGCGGCTGCAAATCGTGGGTGACTCTTCCCACAACGTCAGCCTGACCCGTCAGCCGTCACGATTCCCCTGCTGCTGCCGCCACATTGCGGAGAGGAACATGACATAGACCGCGACGGCGACCGGGCCGAGCACCCACGCGATCATCGTCAAAAGGCGGAGCGTCGCGTCGTGTCCCTGGGCCTGGGCAAGGAGAAACGCCACGTACAGCACGTAGAAGGCAAGAAGAAAACAGGCTTCCCACCGCTCGATCGCGTACCCGACGAGAAACACCGGCAGGCATGCGATGGCCACGAGCACCATGACTGGAAGGTCTTGCGAGATGGCCGTGTCACTCACTGGGATACCGTCTGGCCCTACCAGGGATGTCACGCCGAGAACACACATGAGGTTGAAGAGGTTGCTTCCGACGACGTTCCCCACGGCGATGTCGCGCTCCCCCTTGAGCGCGGCCACCACCGACGTGGCGGCCTCTGGGAGCGAGGTGCCAGCCGCCACAATGGTGAGCCCGATGACGAGCTCAGAGAATCCCCAGGCACGGGCGAGATCCACTGCTGCGGCAACAAACAGATTGCCGCCAAGGACCATAATTCCGAGGCCAGCCACCACCATGACGGCGTTCCACAGGAGCTTCGCGGGCGTCGATGCCTCGCGTTCTGAATACTCGGCGGCAAACTCTCCGAGAACCTTCGGCGAATTCTCCTGGCGACTCTTGTGGATCGACCACACGGTATAGGTCACGAGGCCCGCGGTGAGGAGGCCACCTTCAAGTCGGTCGATCCGTCCGTCCCAAGCCATGCCGTAGACGATGACGGAGAGGGCAATCATGAGTGGCACATCAAACCGGATGAGTTGGCCGTCTACACGGAGAGGCACGATCACGGCCGAGAGCCCAAGAATCACGAGCACATTGAAGATGTTGCTGCCAATGACGTTTCCGAGCGCGATGTCGCCCTGCCCTGTAAACGACGATTGGAGACTCACAACGAGCTCGGGGGCGCTCGTGCCGAAGGCCACGACCGTCAGCCCGATCACGAGGGGTGATATCCGCATCGCCGCAGCCAGGGCGACGGCGCCACGGACAAGCACCTCAGCACCGGCCGTGAGAACAGCGAGGCCAACGGAAAGCCACAACCACGTCATCACTGCCTCCCTCTGCCTAGGCGGCCCCGCAATCCACGCTCGCGTGGCCGCGGAATCCTACGAATGCCGGTCTTCCAGGGCTACCGCACAACCCGCGCGCCGCCTCCGGCGATCTGCTTTTCGACTTCCTTGCGGGTGGCCATCGACGTGTCACCTGGGGTCGTTGAGGCGAGAGCCCCGTGGGCGGCCCCGTATTCAACGGCCTTCTGAGGGTCGTTGAACTCGAGAAACCCGAAGGCCAGACCGCTGGCAAAGCTGTCGCCACCGCCGACTCGATCGAGAATCTCGAGCTCTGGATACTTCCGGCTGTCGTAGAACGTCCCGTCATGCCAGAGAATCGCGCTCCAGTCGTTTTTCGTCGCCGTGATCACTCGCCGGAGCGTGGTGGCGGCCACTTTGAAGTTGGGATACTCCTTCACGGCCGTGCCGATCATCGCCTTGAAGGCGTCGGTCTCGATGGAGGAAAGGGCGTGATCCGCGCCGGCAACCTCAAAGCCGAGCGACGCCGTAAAGTCTTCTTCGTTGCCGATCATGACATCAACATGCTTGGCGATCTCACGATTGACCGCTCGGGCCTTCTCGAGGCCGCCGATACTTTTCCAGAGGCTTGGCCGATAGTTGAGGTCATACGACACGATCGTGCCGTGCTTTTTGGCCGCTTTCACTGCCTCGATCGCGACGGCCGCGGCTGACTCCGAGAGCGCGGCAAGAATACCACCGGTGTGAAGCCAGCGAACCCCGAGCGTCCCGAAGAGGTGTTCCCAATCGATATCGCCTGGCTTCATCTGGCTCGCCGCCGAGTTACCACGGTCGGGCACCCCGACCGCCCCGCGGACGCCGAAGCCGCGTTCGGTGAAGTTGAGGCCATTGCGAACGCTTCGGCCAATCCCGTCGTCCTCGCGCCACAGGATGAAATCGGTGGCCACACCCCCCTGCATGATGAAGTCTTCGATCAGGTGGCCCACCTCGTTGTCGACGAGCGCCGTCACGACCGCCGTCTTCAACCCAAAACACTTTCGGAGGCCGCGGGCGACGTTGTATTCGCCCCCTCCCTCCCAGACCTGGAAGTGACGGGTCGTACGGACGCGGCCCTCGCCTGGGTCAAGCCGGAGCATGATCTCGCCGAGCGAGACCTCGTCGAAGGCACAGGAACCAGCGGGTTTGAGGGGAAGAGCCATGAGGTTTTTCACGCGGTGGGAAGGGTTGCGATATCGAACGGTGTGACACCCGCCTCGCGGGCGAGTTCATTGAGGGCCTCGACTTCGGCGGTCGAAAAGAGGAGGCCGCCAGCGGCATCACAGCGGGCCGCGGCGCGGGCTTCAATGTGGCCCGGGAGGATGCATCGATCGTTGCCATGGCCGAGGATGTCGTCGAGCACGGCCTTGACGTTCTCGGCCTGGTTGCGGCCGCAGGCGTAGGCACCGCCCGAAACAGCTTCCGGATGGATCACCTGGAAGAGGAAAGCGCAGCCATGCTTCTCGCCCGGGCCGCCGGTGTTGCGGCTGCGAATCGTGGGAAGCGATCCGCCAATAAGCCCCGCCACGACCTCGTTGATGAGCGAGAGACCGTAACCCTTGTGGGCACCGAACGGGAGAAGCGATTTCGCCTGGGCTGGGTCGGTTGTCGGACGGCCTAGGGCATCGACGGCCGCGTCGGGCGGGAGCGACTTGCCTTCGCGAAGGAGCTGCTGCACCCGGCCCATCGCGATCACGCTGGTTGCCCAGTCGATCACGACCGGAAAGCCGACAGCATCGGTTGTGGGAAAGCCCCAGGAGTGTGGGTTGGTACCGAGCGTCGGGAATACGCCCTGGAACGGTACGACCTCCGCGAGCGACGCCGTGCAGTTGGTGTAGGCGATGTAGCCGCGACGCGCGGCTTCCATGACGTAGCCGCCTCCCCAGAGGTAATGAAACGCGTTGTCGATCGAAACCGTGCCGCTGCCGTGTTTGTCGGCCAAGCGGATGCAGGTGTCGATGGCGTCCCAAGCGACCGCCTGGCCAAGCTTCTTGTTGGCGTCCCACACCTCGCAGGCGTCGAACCTGTTCGGAACTCTGCGGACCTTCGCTCCTGGCACGCACCCTCCAACTTTCGACCCGAAGAGGTCATCGAGATGGAGGGCCTTGATCGCGTTGTGGGTGCGGATGCCGTGCCGTGTGGCAGCCGTGGCAAGTTTTGCTGCTTGTGACGACTCGACGGCGTCAAAGCCTCGCTTCTGATACGCCGTAGCGACCACGTACTCGTGGGCGTCGATGGGAACAATGTGAAAGATTTCGCTCATGGTCTCTTCGAGGGGAAATGCGAATGCTTAAACAATCTTCGTCACCGGCACGTCGGGATTCACTTGGGCGAGTGGCTTCTCGCCGTGCATCGCCCGAATGAGATTCTCGACGGCTGCCATCGCCTGCCGCTGAACACTTTCGCTCGTGCGGCTGCCGACATGCGGCGTGACAATGCAGTTGGGCAGGTGCGTCAGTGGATGATCAGCCGGTGGCGGTTCGGCATCGAGCACGTCGGTGCCGTAGCCGCGAACCCGTCCGCTCTGGAGGGCCGCGACCATGTCTGACGTATGGACAATCTCGCCGCGAGCACAGTTGATGATGATCACTCCCGGCTTCATCTTCGCGATCGTCTCGGCGCGGACGAGATCACGAGTCTCCGGCGTCAAGTTCGTGTGAAGCGACACATAGTCGCTCGCCGCAAAAAGCTCGTCGAGTGTGGCGGCTCGGGCGACACCATGCTCGGTGGCAAACGCCTCGTCCCAGAAGAGGTCATAGCCGATCGGTTGCATCCCGAAGGCCTTGGCACGGATCGCCACCTCGCGGCCGATGCGGCCGAGCCCCACGATGCCGATCGTCTTGCCAAGCACCTCGTGGCCCGTCTGGCGCTTCCAGCCGCCTGAGCGAGTGGAGTCGCAGTGATAGAGAAAATTCTTCTCGAGCGCCAGGAGCAACAAAAAGACGTGCTCGGCGACCGTCGTGTGATTGACGCCCGGCGTGAACAAGACCGGGATGCCCAGCTCTGTACACGAGGCCACGTCGATCTTGTCGACGCCGATGCCGTATTTCGACAGCACCTTCAGCCGCGGTCGCGCCTTGTCGAGCACGGCTCGCGTGATCGCATCGTCGCCGCAGATATATCCGTCGACGTCACCCACCACCGCGAGCGTGTCGGCCTCGGAGAGCGGGCCGCGAGCGGAGATGATCTCCCAGCCAGTGGCAGCCAATCGATCGTGGTGCGGGCCAGGCGTGTCTTGAAACGACGTCGTGGTGAGAAGAATGCGTGTAGCCATGCTTTTCCATGGGAGAACGTGGGCGATGACGAAAAGACGCTACCGGAAGTGGCGTCAATCTTCAATCCACGGCCGCTGTCGGCCGGGCATGGTGCCTTCGACCCTTCCGACATTCCGCTCGACGACAAAAGGCTCAAGAAGCGCGGCGTGGTGGCCGTTCCATTTCCAGAGATGGCTGTCACGTCGGTCAGCGGAACCGGCCCCGGCGATCCCAGCCCGATGGAGCCAGTAGCACTCACCATCTCGTAGGCGATGGTGGGCAAACTCGGCATGCCGCTGCTGGGGCACCTTCGATTTGATCCAGTTCCACATGGTGACGTGGCGGTGGGAATGGTCGTCTGGGTGCGCGATGCACCAGAGTCGATACTCACGCTCCGAGACGGCCACCAGATCTCGGGCAACACGCCTGGCAGGAACGCTCCCAGCGGTCGTCAGTTCTTCTGCGAGCGCAACGCCCACGCGCGAGGTCGTGATGACGATGGCAGGATGGGGGTCGCCGTCGGAATGCCGCGCATCGAGCCACATGTGGCGTGCCGAAAGGATGTCGTCAATTCCTGTGAGCCACGTCGAGAGCTGCGCCGCGAGGATCATCCGCTCGGCAGCCTGCTCGGAAGCAGGCCGTTGCTCCTCGTCTCGCGGGCGCTCGGCCTGCTGGACGGAAACGAAATCACGCAGGCCGTTGAGCCAGTCAAGGGTATCAGCACGCATGGAATGCGCCAGCCTACCGGCATTCCTCGTGGGTTCGAAGGAAGGTCGGCAAAGTGGCGGGGTGCGGAGGCGGCGCGGGGAAAAAACAACGGGGGCGGAGAAAGCCTCGGTGAGCGGGTTCGCATCGCTGCCCGCCTACCTCGGCTTTCCCGCCCCCGCGGATGATCAAGAAGACAACGCGACGACTTAGCGACCGAGCTTCTGACGGAGCCACTCGTTCTTCCGCCGCTCGAGCTCGATGAGCTTGGCGATCGGGCCCTGCCGCTCGCCACGAACTTCGGGACGAGCCGGACGGGCCTGGCTGGCCGAGGCGGCCGAGGCAACAACGAACGAGGCAACGATGGCGGCGAGGATCATGAAACGGTGCATAGAAGCACTCCAGGGTCTGAGATGAGAAACAAGCAAGAAAGGGAACACGATGAGCCAGGTCGCTCGAGCGGCCCGAGATGCCGTTCGAGCAATCGCTCCTAGGAATCGACCACACCCTGCCCCCCGCTTCATGATTGAACCCCGCCGCCTTGCCACCGGCAGGCCCCGCACGATGCGTCCTCCGCGAAGGGAAAACGCCCTCGAATCCGACCACCAGTCCTTGACTCGCCGCACTTCATGCGCCTGCGGCGGGGCAGTGGCGCCTTCGGAGCTGCAGCAGAATCGCCATCAGGTCGTGAAGCCGCGGTAGTCGTCGGTCGTTGCCCCAGCCAGGCACGCCTCGATGATCCGTTTCCCGAGCGGGGCAAGATCGGCATGCTGAAACGAGGCCAACTGTGTCATGAAGAACTCGGTCAGCTCCGCCGCCCCGAGGGCGTAGGCCGCCTCACCCACTTCGGGCTGGAGGGCGACGTCGAAAAAGGCCGACTCGATCAATTGACTCTCAACCTGAAGCTGGCGACGGTGGTAGCCCAAGAGCGGGCACCGGGCGGCCACGAGCTCGTTGTCACGAAAGTGGGATGCCCCTCGACGGGCGAGGTATTCCCGCACGACCCACTGCGGGGCGAACCCAACCTGCCAGGAGCCAACGTGCTGGTTGGGGATCAAGACAAAAAGCGTCGAGGCGGTGTCCATGATCTGGTCGAGCAGAATGTTGGCCTGGTCGACCTGCCGACCGGTCGCGAACGGCCAGTAGCTCCCAACGCCTTCGCTCTGCATACCGCCTTGATCGACGATCGAGGGATTGCCGTGGCCGCGGGGCGCAACGAGCCTCCACAGCCAGGCAAGTGCCGGCGGCAACACATGGAACAGCCCGAGGATTCCATAGGTGGGCATTGCGGCCGTACAGGGTGGGCAGCGAACCCCGAAGCTGCGGACATGGACATCGACCGGCTCGCTGACGATGCCTGGAATCGATGCCCGTGGCACGACGACACGCGGGTTGGGACAGGCCTTGCCCGGAGCATCCTGGATCGGTTCCCAAATGAGGGCGGTCGAGTCGGGGCGAGCCTCGATGTTGAGGAACAACAGCGGACTCGAGGGGTGGATCGTGAGACTCTCGAGATGGGGATCGGTGCCATAGCGAGTGATGTGGTTGACGCGAATAAACCAGCTCTGTTCGGCATCGACGAGCGTGAGCTTGCGGCGGCCCTTGGGAAGGCCTGGGTCGTCGTGCATCAGCCCAGGGTGGCAGAGGGCCATGTCATCGGTGACCGGCTGGAGCTCGCAACCCCGAGGCAACGTCAAGAGCCTCCTCTCCTGGCTGACGGTGTTTGTGCCTAAAAGAATTCGGCCGTCGGGCTCACGGTGCATTCGCTCGAGCATCTCGCTTTTGCCGCCGCCCGACGCACCCTCGTGCATGATCGTGGTCACATTCTCGTATGGTGTGACCACCCGCACGGTGCTGCAGTGCGCGGTCGTCCAGGGAATCGCGTCTCGCTCACCGATCGTGAGCAGCATGCCATACACCCCCTTTTTGGCTGAGGGACCGGGGTAAAGGTTGTAGCTGAAGAGCTCGTGGAGTTGAGCCTCTTCGAAGCGGCGGTTATGGACCACCACTTGGCGTCCACCAAAGTGGGTATGACGGAACACCGGAGCGGTGTAGACGATAGCGGTATGAAAGAAATCGCCCGCCTGGTTCCGTATATGGTCCAAAGGCACGATCCCCTGAAGCATCGCCAGACCCATGCCAAAGAAGCCGGCGTTGGATGGGCAAATGGCCAACGCCTTGACCGGCCGGCCAGGCATGCCCGTTTCGAAGAAGAAGGCCACCAGCGGCTCCTCAGAAAGCCACTGGAGTGTCTCACTCCGCACGCTGTCGAACTCATGGCCGAAGCGGGCCTTGAACGTCGGCTTGTCGGTGGCCTCTTCGTCGGCGATCACCATGCAATCCGGATCCCGCCGACGCATTGCCGGATCGGGATAGTTGGCGGCCACGCCATTGCGAACCCGGCATACGCGGGCCTCGGGCACGAAGCCGCGGCCAGGAACGTCGTAGCCAACCGTGAAAAACCCCTCGGCGTCGATCTTGTCCGCGGGCACGGCCAGATCGACAAGCTCGTCAATCGAGCCAACGAGCGTCAGGCGGCCAGCCTGCTCGGCGGCGGCGAGCACGCCCATGGCAGAATTGGAAAGAGTGATACCAGGCAGTTGGTCAAGCATCGTGGTGTCCTGGGGTTGCTAGTGTGTGGGTTTCCCAAAGCGTCGGCCGTGTCGGAAGTCGGTGCCAAGCTCGAGCCATAGCGCCCGAAGCGAAAGGTTCAGTTCGTAGAGAAAGTAGAGAAGCGCTGCGATGAGCGTCACCATCGAGCCGGTGAAGAAGGACGCAAGCACGATGCCCACCGCCTGTGACTCGCTGCGATACGCCGACGCCGCGAAGAGGCTCATGACCAACAGGACGGCAAGCAGCAAACTGACGACGGCAAGCGTGATGGCGGTCCGCAGAGCTCGAGCGCGCCGCGCGAGAATTCGCAGTTGCGCGTTGACTTTTTCAGTGCGGATTCCATCAGCCGCGGTCGTTGGGACGATCAGGATTCGTGCGCGATCAATGACGCGGCCGAACCGATTCGTCATGCTTAGCAGGAGCAGACCGATTCCCGAGACGAGAATGGCCGGGCCGACCGCAAGGCCGAGGACGCGGACGAAGTCGGAGACGAGCATGGCGGGAGACGAACAGATGCTGCGGGGAGAAAGGTAGGTCGGTCCGCCAGAGCCGATCACGGAAGCCTATCAATGGGCACTCATCAGCAAAAGGCGTTGTCAGTATCCTTCGCCAGTGATGTCGTTCTTGAGGACTGAGATGCGGCGGACCACGTCCAGAATATCGCCTTCTGCCACGCCGAATTGCCGGAGAGTCTCGAGCATATGCTGACAGAAGCTGTTGAAGTGGTGCGATGTGATCCCGCGGCCGACGTGGGCGCGGCAGAGATCCATGCCGCTCGAGTCGTACGGGCCATCAAGGGCAGCCCCAAAAAACTCCTGCTGCATTCGCAACAGTTTGTCGATCGACGTCTTCTCGAAAAACGGCTTCAGGTCATGGTCGGAAAGCACGCGTGCGTAGAAGCTCTGGAGGAGAGACTGGAGCCCGGATTCGCCACCAATTCGATCGTAGAGCGTTTCCGAAGGTGGATTCATCGCGGCGTTCCTCGTGTGCTTTCTCGCCTCGTCGAGTCGGCATCATAGTGGATTGCGCCCTTCGGAGCATCGGTTGCGGCCGCTCGGCCACGGGCCGACCGCGGGCGAGTTCTCAAATCGAGGGCCCTGGCTCGGAAGGCCCGTCAGGCCAGTGGGTCATCGGGCCAGGGGTGCTTCGGGTAGCGGCCTCGAAGGTCCTTGCGGACCTGCGGATAGGTTCGCTCCCAGAACCCGGCGAGGTCACTGGTCACCTGCTGCGGGCGGTGGTTGGGGCCGAGCAAATGGAGGAGCACCGGGATACGTCCGCCGGCCACGCGAGGGGTCTCACGCACGCCAAAGAGATCCTGAATCCGCACGGCGAGGACGGGTGGCGAGGCGGGCTCGTAGGCGAGACGATGCCGCTTGCGTTTGATCTCGAGATGGGTCGGCGCAAGGCGATCAATGTCTCCGGCTCGGTGGAAGCCCACGTGGTTCTGAATCGCCGTGTGCCAGTCGGCCCGTTTGAGTTCGTCGAGTGATCGGAGGCCGCGGCAGAGATCGGGGAGCAGCGCGACGAGCGCGAGTGAATCGAGTGGCGGGAGGCCGAGGTCAGGAAGCGCGCTGGCGAGCCAGCGGACCCGAGCGAGAAACGATCCAGCGGCCGTGTCTGCAGCGGGTAGTACGCGTGGGAGGTCGAGCGCCGCCTCGCGGGCAAGGATCGCAGCGGCAGCGGCCGCGTCACGAATTGGAGCCGGCGACTCGTCAAGCACAAGGTCGAGCCATCTCGTGCGAACCCGGGCCTCGACCTGGCGTCGAGAGGGATGCCACAGAAGCTCTTCGGCAGTGCGGAGATTCGCGGAGGCAAGTGGCTCCTCATCGAGCCAGGGCCGCTCAACGGCTGAGGCCAGCCGGACATCAGCCTCACCCCCGGCATCGTGGACATCGATCGCCAGAAAAAGCGGCTCACCACGAACTTGGGAGTGCGTGAGGCGAACGCCTCGTCCCCCCACGAGCGTACCGCGGTCTTGCGATCCGGGCCGCTGACGAGCGAGCCGGTCTGGGAAGGCATCGAGAAGAGCACGCATCGTTGCGCTCGCTGGGTCGGGAGCCCGCGGACCAAGCGGCATGTCCACGAGCCGGGAGAGTTGCTCCGCGGTTCGAAACACCGCGTGGGCGCCAGCGGGATGCAGGTCGTGGAGCGTGTCATCGAGCCGCGACCCCACATGCTCTGCCCGCGAGCCCACATGAAAGGCCTCGAGAGCCATGATCCGATCGACGAGATCCGATCGTGTCCGCACGTTGGAACGATCACGCGGGCCAGCCCCTGACCGCGGCGTCCGAAACGGATCACGCTCCGAGAGCATGGCGGCTGCGAGAGCGGTCTCGCGAAGCACGCCATGTTCGGCCCCGGCGAGAAGGAGTCGTGCGAGACGCGGATGTGCCGGCAGGGCCGCAAGCGAACGGCCAATGGGCGTGAGCTGATCGCGTCCCGTTGGGACAGGAGCGATGGCACCGAGCTGAAGAAGAAGAGTTGCTGCGCGGTCGAGCGATTCCTGGGGCGGTCGATCGAGCCATGGAAAGCCGTCAGCCTCGCCCATCGCGAGCAGCCAGAGGAGCGGCCCGGTCACGTCATCACGAATTGCCTGAGGAGGCTCGGCAGCGGGCCGATGCTGGTGCGAGGCCTCATCCCAAAGCCGCCAGCATGTGCCTGCTGTGGTTCGCCCTGCCCGACCGGCCCGCTGGTCAGCCGAGGCTTTTGAGATGGGCATCAGCGCGAGACGTGGTAGCCCCGTGTCGGATGAGACGTGGGATTGCCGTGCGAGCCCAGAATCGATGACCGCCGTAACGCCAGGAATCGTCAGCGACGTCTCTGCGACATTCGTTGAGAGGATCACCTTGCGACGACCAATGTCGTCGATTACCCGGTCCTGTTCTTCAGGCGGAAGGTCACCATAGAGCGGCAGCACGGCATGCCCCTGCCGCTCGACGATCTGGCCAATCGCGTCGTGGCACCGGCGGATTTCTCCCACGCCCGGCAGGAACACAATTACATGGCCGCCGGTCGTCCTGAGTGCCTGCGGCACCGCTTCCGCCACAAGCTCCACGAGATCGCGACGGTCGCCGTGTCGAAGGTACTTCAGGTCAACCGGAAACATCCGGCCATCGGCTGATATCACGGGGCAACCGGCCGGCGCTGATACGGCCGAAGGCTGGCTCGTACCGAGGAGGACTGCCACGGGCCCTGCCTCGAGGGTCGCACTCATCACGACCACCCGAAGATCGGCCCGAACGGTCTGTCTGATTCGCACGAGCATCCCGAGGACAAGATCCATCTCGAGCGACCGCTCATGAAACTCGTCGAGGACGAC
Source organism: Pirellulales bacterium (assembly GCA_041746715.1). Classification (GTDB taxonomy): domain Bacteria; phylum Planctomycetota; class Planctomycetia; order Pirellulales; family UBA1268; genus QWPN01. Next base: position 25,737 of record JBGTGN010000058.1, read on the forward strand.
CGCTGCGATGCCGGGAAGCGTGACATCGTCGACGAGCCGTCGCAGCATGATGCCGGTCGTTTCGACAACGAGCCGAGTGGCCCGGCTCACCCGCGAATCAAACCGTACCTGGTAGCCGACCTCGCTCCCGAGCGGCACACCCCGAAGACGCGCGATCCGGTGAGCCACGGCCCTTGCGGCGAGTCGGCGTGGCTGAAGCAGGATCACCTGCCCGGCCGCTGGCACGTCATCGAGAATGGCGGTCGGCACGAGCGTCGTCTTGCCCGACCCAGGAGGCGCCGTCACTACCACGGCGCCGCTTCGCGATGCCGCGACGATCGATTCGAGCACGCCAGCGACCGGCAGATCGGGAATCATGGTCTCGGTAGTTCCAGATCGGTACCGGGGTGAGTTTGCCTTCGACGGACTTTTTTCGAGCCGGTATTCTGTCGCCAGCAGCACGTCGCTGCCAGCCGTTCGCTCTCCGGGAAATCACCCATGGGACTCTTCAAAGACTTTCGAGACTTCGCGATGCGGGGCAACATGATCGATCTTGCCGTCGGCGTCGTCATTGGGACGGCATTCAGCAAGATCATCAGTTCGCTGGTGGCGAATATCGTCATGCCGCCACTCAATCTCTTGACGAGCAAGTTCAACGTGAATTTCTCCGACCTCGCCCTCCGCGTGAGAACCGAGGCGCCCAAACTCGCCCCAGACGGCACGATGGTGCTGGAAGACGGCAAGCCAGTGATGCTCATCCAAGACTACCCTGTTCTCAACTATGGGCCGTTCATCCAGTCGGTGGTTGATTTTCTCCTCGTGGCAGTGGCGATTTTTGTGGTGGTGAAGCTCATTCACACCGCGAGGGCAAAGTTCGAAACCCAGAAGCCAGTCGAGCCAGCGTTGCCCTCGGAAGAGGTTTTATTGTTGCGAGAGATTCGCGATTCCCTGAAGCGATGAGGCATGCCGTGTGGCGACGACTTCTTTCGATTGGACGGGGGCTCACGGTGCTCGCAGGAGTCGCCCAGGTGCTCCCAGCCGCGCCACCTGAGCCTGACCGTGCGGCAAGAGTCAATCTCTCGGCCCGTGCGAGCGAGCTTGATTCGCGGGCGTTGCCGCATCCCGAGATCGATTTTGTTTTCGAGCGGAACGGAAAGCCCGACGACCTCCAGCACGCCACCGTGGATCCACGCGTGCCTTCCCGCGGCCGGCTTGTTGTCTGGCTGATGGCCCACAATCCTGCGCTCTTCGAACGTCTCGCCTCGTATGGGCTTCATGCGGTGCAGCCTCACTACGCCAACAAGTGGTTTGCCATCGTGAAGCCCACCGATCGCTTGGCCCGCGGTCGTGTACGTCTCGAGGCGGCAACAGGTCGCGATGGAAGCGACCAGGTGACGATCCCCCACGCCGACGGGATGGCGGAGCGAACACGGGTGTTTCTGACATGGCTTGCCCATGAGCATCCAGCGGGCCAATGGGAGCAGTTTCTCAGCGAGGATGGCAACGCCGTCCGCTGGGAGAGGGTGATCATCGCGGGCGCGTCGCACGGATCCACGACGGCCGCGCGATTCGCGAAAGAGGTTCGCTGTGATCGCGTGGTCATGCTCTGCGGTCCCCGAGATCAGGATCAGGACTGGCAGTCACTTCCATCAGCTACACCTGCCGAACGATTCTTTGGGTTTTCGCATGTTCTCGATGACGGCTGGAGCGGCCATCACTACTGCCGCTCCTGGGAAATGCTGGGGATGGCGAATTTCGGACCGATCATTGATGTGGATACGACCAAGCCGCCCTATGCCAACACTCGCCGACTCATCTCGGCCGCCGATGTCGGCGGTGACCGGAAGCGTGCCCACAGCGCCGTTCAGCCGGGCAAGCGAAACCCGAAGACCGCCGACGGGGCAGAAGCCTACGAGCCCGTCTGGAAATACCTCTTCACGCATCCTATCGAGCAGGTTGGCGTCCCGACGCGCCCCGACCCCGCGTGCCGCGTAGCTGATTGACGCTGTGACGGGAGGTCGCCTTGACCGGTGCCCGCGGCCATCGGCGGAAATCCACAAGCGTTCCGCAAGCCGCCGTCGCGCGAGAATGTTTTCGGGAACTTCTCGTTCTCACGCAGCGTCTCCTCCTCCACGATCCACTTCCCGGGAGGATGAACCATGTCAGGAAATGCATTCGGTCGAGTGAATCGCGGCGGAACCTGGTGTTTGCTGGCGGCAGGATTCGTTGCCTGCGGAATCGCGGCGGCGCCGCCTGAACGCAATAACCCAAACAGTGCGGATTCGATCACCGCCCTCCTGGGCGGCCTCGATCGCTACCTCACGGCAGCGAGTACCGACAAGCCGCTCTACAAGCCTGGCGAGACGGTCTCTGTGCGAGGGGTGCTCCTTCATCACGCAACGCACACGCCACTCGCGGAAAACCAGCCGCGGGCCGTGGTCGATATCCGTGGACCAAAGGGAGACACGGTGGCATCGGGCATGGTGCAGGCCGAAGAGAGCGTGGTGGGGTTTCAGTGGGCGATCCCCGCGGATCAGCCAGGCGGCCTGTACACGCTCACGATCCGTTATCCCTGGGACGGCTTTGCGCCGGCCGAACGGAGTTTTGAGGTGCGGTCCTACCGAGCCCCGCGGCTCAAGAGCCAGATGAAGTTTGTCCGTGACGGCTACGGCCCCGGCGACGAAGTAGCCGCGGGGCTCTCCGTCGAGCGTGCCGAAGGGGGCGTGCCAGCCGGTGCGAAGGTGACGGCAATCGCTCGCGTGGACGGCGACGAGATCTTTCGAGGACCGGCCGAGATTGACTCGCTCGGAAAGTGCCACGTGACGTTCACCCTTCCGGCTAAGATTCGCCGCGGGGATGGCACCCTCGCCCTCATGATCGACGACAGCGGCATCGTCGAAACCGCCTCAAAGACAATCCCGATCGTTCTGCAAACGGTCGATCTCGCGGTGTATCCCGAAGGGGGCGATCTGGTGGCGGGCGTCGAAAACCGCGTCTATTTCGAGGCGCTGACGCCGGCTAAAAAACCCGCCGATCTCGCCGGTGACGTGATTGACTCGGCCGGCACGACCGTAGCGACGTTTCGCAGCGAGCACGAAGGCCGAGGACGTTTTTCCATCACGCCGAAGGTCGGTGAAACCTATCGCATGCGGATATCCGAACCCGCCGGCATCAAGACCGCGTATGACCTGCCGGCGATCACGGTTGCGGGCGTGGTGCTCAGGAGCACAGTTGATGTCGTGCCTGCGTCGAGAGATGCCCTCTTCCGGGTCGCGAGCCCCGAGGCCGGCACGTTCACGATGCACCTGCGACACCGCGACCTTCTGTTGGCCTTCAAACAGGTCACGCTTGCTGCTGGCACGCCGTTGGAGATCCCGCTTGATGCCGGAAAGGCCAGCGGCGTGCTCACAGCCACCGTCTTTGACGGCACCGGAAAACCAGTGGCCGAGCGGCTTGTCTTTCGCGAGCCAGCCGATCAGGTGAAGGTGAGCATCACGCCCGATGCGACACGCTATGTGCCAGGCGGCAAGGCAACACTGAAGATTGAGACGCGTGACGCCAGTGGCAATCCGGTCCCGTCGGTCGTGGGGGTCACGGTGACCGATGACAGCGTGCTTGAAATGATTGATAAGCGGGAGCAGGCCCCACGGCTGCCGGTGATGGTCTTCCTCGAACCCGAGGTCAAAGAACTGGCCGATGCTCATGTCTATCTCGATCCCGAGAATGCTGACGCGCCACGTGCTGTCGATCTCCTGCTCGGCACGCAAGGCTGGCGGCGGTTTGCCACGGTCGACCTCCAGCAGTTTTTGGTGAAGGGAGGTGATTCGGGTCGGCGAGCGATGGCTATGCGACTCGTGATGCCGTCGGAGCTCGCGAAGATGACCAGGGGAATCGACTGGGACGCTGCTGACTGGGACGGTGCTTTGAGGAAGAACGGCCGGTTTCCATCTGCCCCAGCGGCAGCGATCCCACCGCCGGTGAATCTGCTCGCAGCCGCCCCCGTAGACAACCTCGATGCAGTTCCCGAGCCGCAGATTGCTGCCGATGCACCAGTTCCATCAAGTGAAATCGACCGGAAGGAGCATGAGCGACTCGCGGAGGCACTCGAAGCCGGCGCGAGAGCCAAACGACGTAAGGACTCACTGTTTGCGGACGCCAAAGACAGGGACGTCCTGGGTCGGTTCGCTGGAGAAGCCATTCGAAACGACCTCGTCACCGTGCGCCTCTACGCCCACACCGTTCGCCCTGACCGACAGCCCGGTGAGCGCCGGGATTTTACAGAGACGCTCTTCTGGTCGGCCGGTATCAAGACCGATACGTCGGGGAGCGCGACGGTCGAGTTTGGCCTGAACGACTCGGTCACGTCGTTCCGCGTGGCCGCCGACGCGTTTACGAACGAGGGAAGCCTCGGCAGCGGCACCACCATGATCGAATCGGTTGAACCCTTCTACCTGGAACCAAAACTCCCGCTTCAGGTGACCGTGGGGGACCGTATCGATCTCCCGCTCGGGCTCGTTAATGCCACGTCCACGCAGATGGATGAGGTCTCGCTGTCCATCCGAACCCCAAAGGGACTCTCGATCGTTGGCGAATGCCCACCCGTGAAGATCGCCGCCGACGGCCGCATCCGACAACTCCTGCCACTCGAGGTTCGCACTGGGGAGGGAGGTGAGCTCTCGATCGCCGCGAGTGCCTCGGGGTATTCCGACAAGGTCATCCGCACGCTCACGGTTCATCCCCGTGGCTTTCCCGTGGAGCGAAGTTTTGGCGGGCTCCTGGAGCCAAATGGCGTGGTGAAGGAGACCGTTGTCATCCCAAGGGATCTGGTCGCGGGGAGCGTGTCGAGTCGCGTGCGGGTGTATCCGACGCCGCTCGCCAGCATGACGGCCGCGATGGAGCGGCTCATCCAGGAGCCGTGTGGCTGCTTCGAGCAGACGAGCTCGACGACCTACCCGCTCGTCATGGCCCAGCGGTACTTCAAGACCCACGCCGGGATCGATCCAGCGATCATTGCCAGAAGCGAGGATGTGCTTGCCCGCGGCTACGACCGTCTCGTGGGATTTGAGTCGCCAAGCAAAGGATTTGAGTGGTTTGGCGGCGACCCAGGGCACGACGCGCTGTCGGCCTACGGCCTCATGCAGTTCACCGAGATGGCGCAGGTACGGCCGGTGGATGCCGCCATGCTCGAACGCACCCGAGAGTGGCTCCTCGCCCAGCGAGATGGCAATGGCGGCTATGCCCGCAAGACCCATACGCTCCACACCTGGGTCACCGACGTTGACTGTGCCTCGGCCTACGACACCTGGGCCCTCCTCGCGTCTGGCATGAAAGACGGCCTCGACAACGAGATCGCCTTTGCCATCGACGGGGGCGAAAAGTCCACGAATTCGTATGCCGTAGCGCTTGCGGCGAACGTGGCCGTACTTGCCCATGAGGACGCTGCCGCTCGGCGGCTCCTCGACCGACTTGTGGGTGTCCAGAGTGAGGACGGCTCGGTCGGAGGCGCGACGATGTCGATCGTTGGCAGCGGTGGCGAAGCCCTTGCCATCGAGACGACATCGCTCGCGGTCCTCGCCTGGCTCTCCGACACCCGTTACGCCGAGCCGGTCGAGCGGGCGATCGAGTATCTCGCCGAGTGCTGCAAGGGGGGCCGCTTTGGGTCCACGCAGTCAACGGTCCTGGCGGTGAAGGCGATCGTGGCCTATGACGAATCGCGAGCCCGTCCCAAGGCTTCCGGTACGATCGAGCTGGTGGTGGATGGCCACCGCCTCGGCGACCCGGTGGCGTTTGGAGCTGACACCCAAGGCGCCATCGACCTCCCGTCGATCGACGAGCTCATGGCCCCCGGTGAGCACACCGTCGAAGTGCGGATGAACGGTGGTTCGCCCATGCCGTGTAGCGTTGCGGTCACGTTCAGTCGGGCAACGCCTGAATCGAGCGATGCCTGCACGGTGAAACTCGACGCGAAGCTCCGAGACACGACCGTTGACGAAGGCTCGTCGACCGAGGCTGAGATCGTGGTCACGAACCGCTCGAGTGCACCCGTGCCCAATCCGATCGCCATCATCGGCATTCCCGGTGGCCTCGAAGTGCGGCACGAGCAGCTCGCCGAGCATGTGAAGGCCGGGAAGCTGGCTGCCTACGAAGTCGCCGGTCGCGACCTCGTCCTCTACTGGCGATCGCTTGCCGCAGACGAGCGGGTCGACCTATCGGTGAGCCTCATCGCGGCGATTCCCGGCACCTACACCGGTCCAGCAAGCCGGGCTTATCTCTATTACACCGACGAAGACAAGCACTGGGTTGACGGTTTTGAGGTCGAGATCATGCCGAAGGAGTAGGCAGCCTTGCCGGCGAGGTCACCCGATCTCGCTCCCACGCGTCTCGCCACTCGGACCACTCAATGCCTTCGACGGGCACTGACTCGCTCACTCCGTGCTCCTCACGGGTTGTGAAGTCGACACCGAAGAGAGCGTCGAGGCCCGCGATCGCCCGTCGCACAAGCAGCTGCTTTGCATCGGAGAGAAGAGCCATCCAGCCGGGCTGCACGAGACGACTCGAGAGCGTGCCTCCTCCCTGAATGAACTCCAGCCGCAAGAGCTCGGTGCCGACCGACGGAGCCGCCAGTTCGATCGTGACTCGGTTCGTTGCCAATCCCACCCGCGGGATGTGGATCGCGACGTCGGCCAAGAGCCGGGTACGACGGAGGAGGCCCAGGCACTCATCCTCCACGACGTCGGCGATCCGGTGACCAAGCTCCACGAGCTCTTCTTCGGCGCGGCTAGGCCCTGTGGTGATCGGCCCCCCCCTTCCCTTGCGCTGCCGGCGGAGCTTCGCGAAGAGCTTTGGGATCGTTCCCGAGTGAAATCCCGGAAGCAGCAGCCGCCGCATCGACTCGCCGTGGTGCCCGACGGCCACCGGTTCGAGCAGCCGAGGCCGGTTCGCAGCGTAGAGCCGCCAGTTCTCCTTGAGCTCCCAGGCCAGGAATCCGAAGACGCCTGGAGTCGCCGTGGAGATAAATGTCATGATCGTGTAGGCGAGCTTCTTCTGCATGCCGGTTGCGGCGATGAGGCTCGTAGCGGCCATCGGAATCATCGGTACGAGCAGTTTGTGGGAGACGGTGACGACCGGAAAATGCTTGATCGGGTTGATCTGCGGCTCGATGAGAAGTGTCACACAAAATCGCACGAACCAGTCGATGCCCGACCAGAGCGTGGTGAGCACCGCCTTCGCGCCGAGGGCCAGCTTCGACTCGCCGGAGCGGAACCGAAGCTGCTCATCGACGGCGTAGAGCATGCCCTCCACGGCATCCATCGCTCGCCGGAAGACATCCACGATGAGGGTGATGAGCCCGATGATGAGGTGAACATGGAGCTGATAGATCGCGCGACCAACCGCTTCGAGGAGCCGTTCTTGGACGGCTCGGCCAGGCGGTGAATTGAGGACGAGGGCACTTGCCACAAACACCGCGCCCGGCAGCCACGGCGTACTTCGCGAGAGCCACGAGCCGCCGTGGGGCAGCAGGAGCCATGTGACCACGGTGACCACCAATGGGCTCCAGGCATACTGGCGAAAGATGCGTACGGGCTTGCTTCGGAGGAAGTGTTCGATGGCGGGGAGCCGAAGGAGGCGTCTCGGCAGCACGACGAACGTCATGTGGAGAAGCCCGCCGAAGGCCCGAAGCCCTTCCACCACAGCAGCACGCAGTGACGGAACATGCATGAGAAGCCAGATTCCGATGCCCGTGACGACAACGGCCGTGCGGCTATAGATGTGGACTGGAGTACCCAGTGAATAATGGGTGAGGGGCTCAACGACATGCTCGAGCCCTTTCCAAAACACCCACGCACCGCCAAAGGGAAGGAGGCCATGAAGCGTGATGGCCCGCCCGATCATCGCGCCGAATGCGAGGGCACTCAGCCGCTGCATCGCCAAGAGATAAAATGGTGCTCGGCGATAGGCGCCGTCGAGCGCGTCGGCAAGATTGCGATTCGCTTTGAGCAGCGGGTCACCCCGGACCACTTCAGCTACCCCCGAAATATCTGGCAGCTTTACCTGGCCTCGGGAAACCGCATCACGAACGCTGCCAAATGACTCGAAACCTCGCGCCGAGATGTCGTCAAGAAGGTCATCGACGAGCTTGTCAAACGCAGCCTCCTCGACGACATAGGCTGGCGTGAATCCTGCATGGTGGAAGGCTTCACGAATCGGTGGCCCGAGCCGTTCGCGGAGCGTCTGCTCGGTGGTGTCGAGGCCAGCTTCGAGGATCGAGGCCATTGCAGGAAGGTCGTCTGAAAGCGCGAGCGAGGGAAGCCGACGGTAGGCAGTGGCCACATGGCGATGCACAAGCGCCACACGCTGATTCGGGAGTGGCCGAACGAGCGGAATGCGACCCCATGAGAAGGCCCACGAGAGGAGTTGTGTTCGGAAGCTCGCCCGCTCGGAATCGACGCATGCCTTCTGGAGGTCGTAGAGGAGGCGGGCCGCCTGGCCCCAAGCCGACCCTGCGGCCAGGTCAAGCAGGCCTGCCACGACACGCTCGGTGTCAGCCAGCGATACGCTGCCAGTTCCAATGGTGGTGCTGTAGCGTGTGACGAACCGCGAGATCGTCCGTGAAACACTCCGCGTTGCAGCCTCTCGTGAGGCGGCGTCATGGCCAGCCATCCGCCCAAGCCGCCATTCGAGCAGCGCCGCCCGTACGTCATTGCCGCGTCGTGCCGCCGCGGCGGCACGACGGCGAAGAGACTGAGCCATGAATCCGGAGAGGCGGCCGGGCTTGCTGCTGGGGCCAAGACGCGCTGGCGGTCTGATTGCCTGTGACGGGCGGGGCGCGTGGTCGGCGAGGGATGCCGGTCGCGTTCGCACGAGAAGGTCATGCGGCTTTACAAGGTCGGCAAAGACTTCGGTGATCGCCACGTGGTCATCGACTGCCGGGAACCAAATTGGCACGAGCTCGGGCGAGAACGCTTCAAGCTCGAGGTACGTAGCCACAAATTCAGCGACCGACTCCCGCATGTTGCCAGGATCACGGAGCAAGCCTTCGCGGGCGAGCACGGTCGTGGCCTCCTCCACGGCGGTTCCCCCGATCCGGTTGACGAGTGCGACGAGGTCGCGGCCGGTTGCGGCCCGGTTGGAAACGGCTTTTCGTGCGGCGATATCAAGGCAACCGTGATAGAGCCGTCGCCAATACTCGCGGAGGAGCTCGTTTCCGTCGCCAGCAAGGAACCGCTCGCGATTCGGACGAGCAATCAAGAGAATCGTTTCAGGCAGCACGGGAGGCATGGCCCACACGTCATCGGTCAGCTCGAGCAACCGTTCCGGTGAGAGTAGGATGCTGTCGCGATGCGGTACGCGGGCTCGAAGAAGCGGGATGTCGAGATCCGCACGGATGATCCGACGGACAATCCTCGTCGACGCGAAAACGGCCTCCGGCACGGCAGCCCGCAGGGCCTGCTCGATGGCGAGCACATCATGGGCCGAGGTGGCCTTGGCGGCAGGGTCGGTCATCGCTGGAAAAGAACCGACCTCACGGCACACGCACAGGCTCGCCACCCGCCGGTGTCACAAGAGCCTTAAACACCACGGGGTCGATCGTGGGCGCAAACGTCCGAACGCTCCCGTCAAGGAAACCCGCCACGAACACGTTGCCATTCCGCCGCGGGTTCCCGACCCCGGAGAGCGGCTCATCGGGGTCAAAGAGGATGTCGGCGGGTTTGGTCCAGGGCACGGCAGCGTCGGATACCGCTTCAACGACCGCGAGGGTATTGCTCATCCCGTCGCGCACGTCAGCAGGCCGAATCCCCGTTGCTGGCTTTGTGAACGGTGTGCCAGGCCCCGCGAGCACTTGGAGGTTGGTAAGCCCGTTTTGGGTTTCGTCAGCCGTCGCGAGCGGGCTCACGAACACCTGTGGCATCCGGCCAATGAGCTCGCGGTTGTGCTCGCTATCCCAGGGCTCATCGAGATGGAATGCCTCGTAAAGCTCTTCCTCGCCAAGGTATGGCAGGATGGCCACCCGCCAGCTCAAGAGCGGATTCCCTTGCTTGTCGCAGATGGCCTGTGGCGGAAGGCGTGCGTTGTCGGCTTCGTATGTCAGGAGGGCGAGGAGCACCTGTTTGACGTTATTCATGACCATCGCACGATTGGCGGCGTCACGGGCGGCCGAAACGGCCGGAAGAAGGAGGGCGACGAGGACCGGCGCCGATGACGGCATGGCGGCCAGTGCCCCTCCCCCGACCAGCGGTACGGTTCCGGCTGTTTGGACGAGAATCCCCTGTGGTTCGTGCCGGATCACCGTCACGCTCGGCCGAATGAACGGCAGAATCGCCGACGATGCCGGGAGCTGCGGAAGATCGAGGTCGATCCCCTTCTGCGCAAGGAGGCCACGCGCTGTCGGGACGGCGAGCTCGTAGAAACTCGACAGTGTTCCGATACTCGACCGCGGCTCGGCCGTGGCCACGAACGAGGGTTCACTGCCAATGAGCGCCTTCGCAACCTCGGGCGTCGTTCCGAGGCCACCGTCGGCCGGGTCACGCGACAAAAGCGTCTTCATGAGTTGTGGTGACAGCGTGATGACAAGACTGTCACCGGTGAGGCACCAGGTCGGCTCGATGGGGAAGGCACCTTCCTTCATGACAACATCGAGGCAGAAGAGGGTCTTCCCGCGATAGGGAACCTCGCGAACCGACAGTTGCACGTCTTGGTTGGCCGTGGCGCCTGCAAGCATAGCGAGGAGTGCCTTGTGCACCGAGGCGAACGCCTTTGCGTCGCGAACTCCGGCGATGATTGCGACCGAAGGCATGATCGCCCCTGGCGCCGGCGACACGAGAACTGTCCAATCGGGGCCGATCGCCTTCAGGAGATGGGTATCGACATCAAACCCCGCGATGGCCCGGAACTGGCTCAGGCCATCACGGGCCGTTGCAGCGGCCTTTGGGTCCCCCGTGGCAATGACGTCGAGGATCAGTTCCAGCGACTTGGATAGATCGAGTGACCATGACTGGGCGATGACCGAGTCGGCTGGAACGCGAGCAAGCACCGACGGCCCGATTCCGGTCGTGGGCTTCGCGAAAAAGCCCTTTGGCTCTCCCTTGAACCCGAGCCAGAGTGACGACACGACCCCCTCCGCAGACATGCCGGTCCGCGCACCGATGGTTTCGAGGTTGGCAATCCCCGCTGCATCGAGGACGTTCAGGACACGATCCCTGTCGGGCATCGGAAGGCCCGACAGGATTTCGATCGCCATGCTGGCGTTCAGGTAGGTGAGTGTGCTTTGCCGCACGATTGGCATGTGCTGTTCAAGGTCGGCCTTCCACGTGGGAGCGTTTCGCGTTCCATCGCTGAGTCGTGTGACCAGGGATTCACGTGTTCCGTTCCCAATGGTGACGATGTAGGTTCCAGCCAACGGGCCTTCCGACAGATGTCCCCACGAAATCGGCCCCAGTGGCGTCATGAGTTGGGAAAATTTTCCTTCCGCCACGGTGATGTTCTTGGGCTCCTCGGGCAGCGCCATGCCCGCGAGCGCCTCATTGACGAGCACATCCACCCCAGCCGCAAAGGCTTCCCCTGTGGTGCCGGTGCGTAGGACGAACGACGCGACGACTGAAGGCGGCCCTTGCGGCGAAGGGGGAGTCAACGCATCGACTGTGATGGCCAGCGGACGAGCGAGAAGTGATTGAGCCACGTTCAGGCCAGCGTCGATGAGTTCGGGCTTTCGAGGGTCGGCCATCCGAGCGGCACGTGTCGCACTCGCTCCAAGGGCCGTGAGAAACTCCCGCATCTCCTCGCCAGCGAGCATCTGCTCAGTCAGATTCTTCGAGTCGGCCTCGGAAGACGCAATTCCAGCCGTCGCCAAGTGGAAGAGGCAAGACTCGGGGGCGGCACGCTCGATCACCGGATCGGGGGGAAGCGGTGGCACGGAGATCGGGAGGCCCATGAAGCCGCTCGAAAAGAAAGAAGCGGCTATCGCCACGAGCAGTTCCATCATGTTCGTGCCCCCAGGTGTCATTGCGGTGCTCTTGGCCTCAGTGATATTGACCAAAGCGGACGGGGTGGGATTCGAACCCACGAGTCACTTTCGCGACTGCCGGTTTTCAAGACCGGTGCATTCAACCGCTCTGCCACCCGTCCTCATGGACCACGACCTGACAGCCGTCCGTCCGGCGGCAGTTTACACGGTCCCGAAGGGATCAGCCCACCTTCGAGAAGACAAAGCCGTCTTGCACGAAATCGACCTGCACATGGCTCCCCTCGGGGAACTCCCCGGCGAGGAGCTCGCGGGCAAGCTCGTTCTGGAGCTGCTGCTGGATGACACGTTTGAGAGGCCTAGCCCCGTAGACCGGGTCGTATCCGAGCCTGGCAATCTCGTCGATCGCAGCCTCGGTGCAGGTCAGCGTGATCCCTGCCTTGCCGGCCTGGGCCACAAGACGGTGGACCTGGATCTCCACGATCCGGCGAATATGCCGCTGGTCGAGCGGATGGAAGATGATCGTCTCGTCAATCCGGTTCAAAAACTCGGGCAGGAACCTGGCGCTCAGTGCGTCTTTGACAGCGTCTCGCATCTCCTGCTCACTGCCACCCTCTTTTGTGATCTCTTGGATCACCTGGCTCCCGACATTGCTTGTCATCACAACGATCGTGTTGGTGAAGTCGACCGTGTGGCCGAGACTGTCGGTGAGCCGACCGTCGTCCAGCAGTTGCAGCAGCACATTAAAAACGTCACGGTTGGCCTTCTCCATTTCGTCGAGCAACACGACTGAGTAGGGCCGCCGCCGTACGGCTTCGGTGAGGAGGCCGCCCTCCTCGTAGCCGACATATCCCGGGGGTGCCCCGATGAGCCGCGCGACCGTGTGCTTCTCCATGAACTCGCTCATGTCGATCCGCACCATCGCATTCTCGTCGTCGAAGAGCACCTCGGCGAGCGCCTTGCAGAGCTCAGTCTTTCCGACACCCGTAGGTCCAAGAAACAAGAACGAACCAATCGGACGGTTTATATCTTGAAGTCCTGCGCGGCTGCGTCGAACCGCATCGCTGACCGCGGCCACGGCTTCTTCTTGACCGACCACCCGCTGGTGGAGTCGGTCTTCGAGGACAAGCAGCTTGGCCCGCTCACTCTCGACGAGACGTGTCACCGGAATGCCGGTCCAGGCACTCACGACCTCGGCGATCTCGTCAGGCCCGACCTCCCGTCGCAGGAGCCGTTTGCCCGGCTTCCCAGTCGCTTCCTTCGCATCCTTCTCACTTCCCTCGGTCTCGAGACGGGCTGCGAGCGACTTCCGCTTGACGTCAAATTCGTAGAGCCTCTGGTAGAGGGATTCTTCGACGGGAAGCCCGGTCGACTGCCGCTCCTTGATCTGAAGCCCCGCGCGTTCAAACTCATGCTCGACTTCGTCAAGCTGCTTGCGAAGCTCCTGCACGCTGCCGACGCCGCTTTTTTCGGCTTCCCACTGTTCTCGCAAGCTCGCGAGTGTTCGCCGAAGCTCCGCCGACTCCTTGTCGATGTCGGCCAGACGTTCCACCGCATGTTCCTCGGTCTCCTCGGCGAGCTGCCGCGCCGCGAGCTCGAGCTGCACGAGCCGCCGCTGCACCTCGTCAATCTCGCTGGGCACGCTCTGGAGCTCCATCGCGATCCGACTCGTCGCCTCGTCCATCAAGTCGATCGCCTTGTCTGGAAGAAAGCGATCGGCGATGTATCGGCTCGAAAGTTCGGCAGCCGCAACGAGCGCGGAATCCTTGATCTTGACGCCCTTGTGGTGGGCTTCGTATCGGGGCTTGAGGCCGCGGAGAATCGCGATCGTGTCTTCAACGTTCGGCTCACCGACCAAGACAGGCTGGAACCGCCGCTCGAGGGCTGCATCCTTCTCAATGTGTTTGCGGTACTCATCGAGCGTGGTTGCACCGATGCACCGCAGTTCGCCACGGGCAAGCGCCGGCTTGAGGAGGTTGGCCGCGTCGGAGCCCCCCTCGGCCGCGCCAGCCCCGATGACCGTATGGAGCTCGTCGATGAAGAGAATCACGTTCCCTGCGGCCGCTTCGACCTCACGAAGAATCGCCTTGAGCCGGTCCTCAAACTCCCCGCGGTACTTTGTGCCGGCAATCAAGGCGCCGAGATCGAGCGCGATAACCCGTCGGCCTTTGAGCGTTTCGGGAACATCAGACTGCACGATCCGCAGCGCGAGCCCTTCAGCGATCGCCGTCTTGCCGACGCCCGGCTCACCGATCAGGACGGGATTGTTCTTGGTGCGACGGGAGAGCACCTGGATGACACGGCGGATCTCGCCATCGCGTCCGATCACCGGATCGAGCTTGCCCTGGCTCGCCCGTTGGGTGAGATCGATGCCATACTTTTCGAGGGCCTGAAATTTTTCTTCGGGGTTTTGATCCGTCACGCGGGACTGGCCGCGGACAGCCTGAAGTCCAGCCAGAAGGTCCTTCTCCGTCACCCCGCCGAGCTGGAGCACGTTCTTGGCCTTGGACGGCGACTTGGCGAGCGCCAGGAGCAGGTGATCCGTCGAGACGAATTCATCCTTCATAGCCCCCGACTCGCCCGCCGCCATCTCAAAAACCTTGATGAGCTCCTGATCAGGCTGGGGCTGCGCACCCCCGGAGATCTTGGGCAAGTGAGAGAGTTCCGCCTCGATCACCCGCTCGAGATGGCCACGATCGACACCGATCTTCTCGAGCAGCGGCCGCACGATCCCTTCCCGCTCATTCACGAGCGCCTGGAGGAGATGGACCGGGGTCACCTGCGGATTCCCACGGCTGCCAGCCAGCTCGACGGCCGACTGCACGGCCTCTTGCGCCTTGATCGTGAATTTGTCGAATCGCAATGCCATCGTGAATGTCTTTCTCAGTCAAAAAGGAAGGGGCGAATCCGCCACCGGCAGACCCGCCCCCGCCGGGAGTCGTGGATCGATAAGCGTGGTCAGCCGTCTTGCTTTACCTCGAACTCAGCGTCGATCGTGTCGTCCGAAGCCTTGGCAGCACCGGCTGGGCCGTGGGGGGGCGTATCGCCACGCTGCGCCTGGGCCGACTGTTCATAGAGCACCTTCGAGAGCCCCTGTGCCGCCTGCTCGAGGGCATCATGGGCCGACTGGATGGCGTCTGCGTCTTCGCCCTTCGCGAGCTCGCGGGCCTTCGTGATCGCCGCCTCGAGCGGAGCCTTGTCGGCCGCCGAGAGTTTCGCGTCGTTTTCCTTGATGAGCTTCTCGGTCTGGAAGCACATCGCCTCGGACCGATTGCGAACCTCGGCCAGCCGAGCCTTTCGCTTGTCCTCTTCCGCGTGCTCTTCCGCGTCCTTTCGCATCCGCTCGATCTCGGCCTCGTTGAGGCCGCTTGACTGCTCGATCCGAACGGTCTGCTCCTTGTTGGAGCCCAGGTCCTTTGCGCTCACGCTCAGGATGCCGTTGGCGTCGATGTCAAACTTCACCTCGATCTGGGGCGTGCCGCGGGGCGCCGGCGGGATGCCTTCCAGGTTAAACTGCCCGAGGAGCCGGTTGTCCTTTGCCATGGGCCTCTCGCCCTGGTAAACGCTTACGGTCACAGCGGTCTGGCTGTCGGCCGCCGTGCTGAAAACCTGCTTCTTGTCGGTGGGAATCGTCGTGTTTCGCTCCACGAGCTTCGTGAAGATGCCTCCTTCCGTCTCGATGCCGAGCGAGAGTGGGGTCACGTCGAGGAGGAGCACTTCCTGCACGTCGCCACCCAGCACGCCTGCCTGGATCGCCGCGCCGAGCGCCACGACCTCGTCGGGATTGACGCCCTTGTGAGGCTCCTTGCCAAAAATCTTTTGGACGAGTTCCTGCACCTTCGGGATGCGGGTAGAACCACCCACGAGCACGAGTTCGTCGATTTGCGACGGCTCGAGCTTCGCGTCTTGCAGGGCCTTGACGAGTGGACCGCGGCACCGCTCGATGAGATGATCGGTGAGCCGTTCAAACTCGGCTCGCGTGATCGTCACCATGAGATGCTTGGGACCCGATGCGTCGGCCGTGATGAAAGGGAGATTGATGTCAGAGCTCTGGGCGGACGAGAGCTCCTTCTTGGCCTTCTCGCACGACTCCTGAAGCCGCTGCATGGCCATCGGATCCTTCCGCAGGTCGATGCCTTGTTCCCGCTGGAACTGGTCGGCCACGTGGTTGATGAGAACCTGGTCGAAGTCGTCACCGCCGAGGTGCGTATCGCCGTTGGTGCTGATCACCTGGAAGACGCCGTCTTTCGTCACGTCGAGCACCGACACGTCGAACGTGCCACCGCCGAGATCAAACACGACGATCTTCTCGTCCTTCTTCTTGTCGAGACCGTACGCCATCGCCGCAGCGGTCGGCTCATTGACAAGCCGCATCACCTCGAGGCCCGCGATCTGGCCCGCGTCCTTCGTGGCCTGACGCTGGGCGTCGTTGAAGTAGGCTGGGACCGTGATGACGGCCTTGTTGACCTTGTGGCCGAGGTAGCTCTCGGCGGCCTCTTTGAGGCGACGGAGAACCTGCGCGGAGATTTCGGGAGGGGTGAGCTCCTTGTCGCCAGCACGGACCTTCACATAGTCGTCGGCCCCGCCAACGACCTCGTAGGGAACCATCTTCTCTTCCGAGGCCACCTCGTTGTGACGGCGGCCCATGAATCGCTTGATGGAGTAGATCGTGCGCTTGGGGTTGGTCACCGCCTGCCGGCGGGCATGGTCGCCCACAAGGGTTTCTCCCTTGTCGTTGAAGGCCACGACGCTCGGCGTGAGGCGATTGCCGTCTTTGTTGGCGATCACCTTGGGCTCCTTGCCCTCCATGACGGCCACAACCGAGTTGGTCGTGCCCAAATCGATGCCGATGATCTTCTCGCCCTGCTTGGTTGCCATGTCGTCCTATCCCCTTCAGGTTGCTCGTTGCTTTGTGTCGTTCGCGACCTTGAATCTGGATCGGCGCCGCCAAATCCTGCGGTCGCCGTCACGAATTCCAGATCGAAGCAAAGGCCGTGCCAACCCACGATTTCCGCGGGCCGCGAGGCCGCCGCTCCACCCCTCCGATGGAAAACCCCTTGAAACCCCAGGCTTGAGGGCCCTGCTGGCTGGGGTACAGTTGGGCGGGTCCCGGCCGGGGCCTGCGGCGTGCCCCGGCGCCAGTTCACGAGACGGCAGTCAGCCTGCCATTTTGGCCGTCCTTCTTTGGTGGAATTGCTCTCATGGCCAAGCCGCGTTCTTCCCGAAAACCTGCCGACGACCGGAAAACGGGTCTGGCATCCCTGAGGGCCGACATTGATCGGATCGATCGCCAGCTTGTGGGCCTCATGAACGAGCGGGCCGAAGTGGCCCGCGAGATCGGCCATCTCAAGCAAACGTCGGGCCAGCAGACCTACGATCCATCCCGCGAGGAAACGGTCCTTGAACGGGTGGCCTCTGCGAATGATGGCCCTCTCTCGAACGACAGCGTGAAGGCGATTTTTCGTGAGCTCATCTCGGGATCCCGCGCGATCGAGCAGCATCTCCGCGTGGCGCACCTCGGTCCCCTCTGGACGTACAGCCACCTTGCCGCCCTGCACCGCTTCGGTGGCTCAGTAGATTTCGTGCCCGTCGCCAGCATTTCGGCGGCTTTCGAGGAGGTGTGCGCAGGCCACTCGCACTACGGCGTTGTCCCACTCGAGAATTCGACCGACGGTCGCATTGCCGACACGCTCGACAACCTGGCACGGCTTCCCGTGAAGATCTGCGCCGAGGTGCCGCTCCGGATTCATCACACGCTGCTTGCATCCTGCGACCGCTCGGCAATTCGTGAGGTCTACAGCCGGCCGCAGGCGCTCTCCCAGTGTCGCAACTGGCTGGCCCGGCATCTCCCTTCGGCCAGACTCGTCGAGGTGACAAGCACGAGCGCCGCCGCTGAGATGGCATCGCGAACGCCCAATGCCGCCGCCATCGCGAGCCGGCAGGCGGGCGTTCACCACGGCCTCGATGTCTTGGCGGAGAACATCGAGGATGTCGCCAACAACACGACTCGATTTGCCGTTATCGGCCACGCCGATGCCAGTCGCACTGGCAAAGACAAGACGTCGCTCATGTTCGAGATCGACCACCGGCCCGGCGGCCTCGCCGATGCCCTCGCGATCCCCAAACGCCAAAAGCTCAACCTTACCTGGATCGAGTCGTTCCCGCTCGCAGGCGAGGAGCGTGGCTACATGTTCTTCGTGGAGCTCGAAGGCCATCGCACCGATCTCCGCGTCCGCCGCGCCATGGCCAGCCTCGAAAAGCGATGCAAGCGAGTCGTGAGTCTGGGCTCGTACGCGTCCGCGGCCCCTGTCGGCTGACGCCTCACCCGACAATCAGCCGCTTCATCTCGCGGACCGCCTCGGTAAAGCCGACGAGCACTGCCCGTGACACGATCGAGTGACCAATATTGAGCTCGCCCATGCCGGCTAGACGCGCGACCGGCACGACGTTGCGGTAGGTGAGCCCGTGGCCCGCCGCCAGCGCGAGCCCCCCCTGCTGCACCATCACGCTTGCCCGCACGAGCTCTACGAGCCGCTCAGTCGCGGGCTTGCCATCGGCGGCGTTGGCATAGCAGCCGGTGTGAAGCTCCACGGCATCGGCGCCGAGATCGATCGCCATGTCGATTTGCGGCGGCGACGGATCAAGGAAGAGCGACACCGGGATGCCCGCGTCGGCGAATCGCTTGATGGCTCCATCAACGGTGTCGCGATGGCCCAAGACATCGAGGCCGCCTTCGGTGGTGACTTCCTCACGCCGCTCCGGCACAAGCGTCACCTGGTCAGGTCTCACGCGACAGGCGATCGCCACCATGTCGGGCGAGACAGCGCACTCCAGGTTGAGCTTCACCTGCACGGTGCGGCGGAGCACCTCGAGGTCGCGGTCTTGGATATGCCGGCGGTCCTCGCGGAGGTGGAAGGTGATTCCATCGGCGCCGCCTTGTTCGGCCAAAGCGGCTGCGATGGCGGGATCAGGTTCATAGGTTCGTCGAGCTTGCCGCAAGGTGGCAACGTGGTCGATATTGACGCCG
>JBGTGN010000059.1:0-39245 GCA_041746715.1 Pirellulales bacterium
CGCCTCCGCTGGACCGAGCGCCTCCGCTTCAATCTCGTTGGCCTGGCTCACGACACTCGCAAAGGCAAGTCGCCAGCGGTCGATGGGATACTCGGCATACTTTTGAGCCGTCGTCTTCGCGGCCTTGGGCTCGCCCCTGGAGAAGTCGAGGTACGCGGAAAAATAGTCGTACTGGAGTCGTGTCTCGAGCTCGTCGGGATGTACGCGGGCAAAGGTGGCGAGCGACTCCTCCACGCGGTCCTGGAGCAGCAGGTAGGCGGTGACGGCCATCGACTCGTCTGACGTGAACGACCGGCGGTACGTGAGGATTTTCATGAGCCGCTCGTACTGGGCATGGAAGCGGTCGTTCAAGATCTCACGAGTGCGGCCAAGCTGACCCACCCGAGCGGTGACGAGCGGCCGGTAGTCCAGCGTTTCGTAGGCCCGGCGAACCACCGGATCGATCACCAAAAGCGGGCTCTCGAGCCATGCACCGCATTGGCTGACGAACGCCATCGAGAACTGGAGGTATTCGCGGATCGCGGCTGGTTCGTTGTGGAGGATGCCGTACGACCAGAGCACGTCGTTGTAGACGTGGCGAGCGGCGAGCAGGCCGGTCACCGTCTTGAAGAAGGCCTTGTCCTGCATCCGCCAGGCGATGCGAGCGAGGTCGACCCGCAAGACATTGTTGGCCTTCAGGAAGCCCACGACGTCGTCGTTCGTGCCGTACTGGGAGATATAGGCCCACGATGCCTTGTCGATCTTGGTGAGCGCGGGCACGACGTTGAAGACGAAGGGGGGAGCAAAGGCCAGCACCTCGCCGTCGGTCGCCACCTGGACCGGATAGTGCCGAAACGTGCCCGCCGCCGGGAAGTAAAAGAAATACTCGACCATCTGCGTGTGGTAGGGCTCGAGGGTCATGTGGACGCTCTTGGTGGCCTGGCCATTGAGCACCGAGATCGCGCCTTCAGGAATCTGGAGGAGCACGTCCACCTTCTTGCGGCTCGAGGTGGGGTTCGTGACCACGATGTGGCTGCCGTAGACCGTGTGGACCAGGAACTCCTCGGTCACAAACTTATCGAGTTGCTCGCTGCCTTCTTGGCGGTACCGCTCGCCATAGCGATAGAAGTTCTGGCTCACGAGAATCGGCGTCGTGTCGGCCACGCTCGTCGCCTCCTGGATCTCCTCGTGGAAGACGATGGCTGGGCTCTTGGCCGTGAAGGTCATGCGTGGCCCGTCGAACGCGGTCGTGTGGTTGCCGGCTTCGAAGGGCAGGTCGAGAAGCGCCAGCGCCGTGAGCATTTCAGGCAGGTTGCGGCTGGCCTCGGCCATGTTCGTGGACACGAACGGCTTCGACGCGTCGTGGCCGGCGTAGTCCCGCCAGAATTTCGTCGGGGTTATCAGGCCAGGCACCTGTGCTTCGATCGTGACTTGAAAATAGTTGCTCTCGGCCCACTCCATCGTCTTGTCGAGCGCGCGGTAGTACTGCTCGACGCGGGACCGCAGCTCACGGTCGTCGGCAAGCTGATCGAGCATTTCCTCCGACGGTTCGAGCCCGCTTTGTGACATTTTCTTGGCTTCGTCCTTGGACCGGCCGCGGCGAAGGCTCTCGCGTTCGGCCATGTCCCGTCCGGGCGCGTCCTCGGCAAGAGCGGCTTCGGCCGTTGGCTGCTCAGCAGGGGTCATGGCCGGCTCAGGCGAGGCCGCGTCGGCATAGGCGGTGCCACTTTGATCGTCCCGGTAGAATCGGTCCTCGCCGGCCTTTCTGACTCGGCTCTTGGTGAGGCCTTCGAGCCCCTTTCGAAGGCCAAGAGCGTCGTCGGTGTTGAGCGCGGTTCCCTTGACCGCGGTGTTGAATAAAAACTCGAACCGCGCACGGTCAGGGGGGAGCAGATCGACCTGCTCGCGGACCAGCCGCGCGACCGATTCCCGCTGGCCCTTCATGCGAAGCCCGAGCAGAATCCGCTCAAACGTATTGAGCTGCTCGAATTTCCAAGGCTCGGCATAGGCGTCGAGGTTCTCGCCCAAGAGCCAGCGATCGACGAGCTGCTTGTCCTTCTTGTTGGCCAGATACGGCTTGACCGACGCCTTGAAAAACTCGGGATCCTTCTTGAAAAGGAAGAAGTGGAGTTCGTGGCTCGCGGACTTCTTGTAGAGCTCCGCTTTTTCTTCAGGCGTGAGGCTGGGCCATCGGACGACAGGCGCGAACTCGGCGAGCCTCGCCGCATCGCCTCCGAGCGTGGCATAGAGCGAAAAAATTCTCGGAAGACTGTCGTACACCTCGATACGGGTGCTCGTGAGATCGGGGATCACGAGCTTTTCACCCGCCGGCACGAACGTGATCCGCTGCTGCTGCGTGAAATGGACAGCCGGGTCGAGGCCCTTGGCGAGCCTGAGGTCGCGGTATTCGGCCTCGGGTTCCGGCAGGTCGACATAGCGACTGGCGGTGTTGTGGCCGTCGACGGCGAGAATCGTGATCCGATGCCGTGGTCCGAGCTTTTCCCGGTCGATTTCGATCACGCCGTCGTCGTCGGGGGCGATGTTCAGCAGGACTGCCGAGGAGTTGGCGAGAAAATCGAGATTGGTGGACTCGGCTCGGCCCCGTGTTGCCATGCCCCCGTGGCCGCCGTACGCACTCTTCCCCATGGCGTCGAGACTTTCGGCGCCGAATGGGTCCCCCGCTTCCGCTTCCGCAAGATCCGTCTCAGTCTTGCGGACAGCCCAGGGGTTCAAGAGCAGGCTCGGCCGGTCGAGCATGTTGCCAGGAAATTTCTTTGAAAACTTGCGATCGATGATGTATCGGAACTCATCGCCGATATCGCGGCCCGCCTCGTACTGGGAGGTCGGCTGCGGGTTGACGATGGAAACGGGCCCCGGTCCGCTGATCCCGGAAAGGTCTCTGTACGCCGAGTAGGCCGGCTCAAACCGCGTGACGAAGACGTGGACGCGCGCCGCAGGCGTCGCGTTTTGAAGTTCGACGCGAACGGCCTTGTCGTTCACCGTCGGCGGCTTGATGGCCAGCGGCTTTGGGTTCACGACCTGGAGGCGCCGGTAGTCGCCGAGCACATAGCCAGGTCCCTCGGTGCCCTCGGTCAGACGGAGGTTCACAAGGCGGTTTTCCGGCTTGATCCAGAGCCGGTAGTCGCCCGCGGGGAGTTGCTTGGCGACATAGAGGCCGCCGTCGATGGAGAGATTGCCGAGACGGTTGGCATAGAAGCCATCGCCCCGCATCTCGAGGAGGGCCACTTCCGTACGATCGACCTGCTTGCCCGTGCCGACATAGGCGATCTCGAGCGGCTGCCCGGCAACGCCATGAACGCTTCCCGGATAGGTGTGGGCGGCATCGGCAAGCTGCCACGTATGCTGCGCGCCCTGGGGACCGATGGCCTCGATGGCTTCGACGTTTGGAAGTGGGCCGAGCGTGATCCGCCCGCGTGCGTCCGTCTGGAGCCGGATATTCACCGGATCAACAAAACCCCGGACGTTGATGACAAACTGCACGGCGCGGTCGGGCTTGGCCTCGCCCGATTTGCCGAGCAGATCGACGACGTAGTCATCACCATTTCGAGTGAAGTGGAGATCCTCGGTTCTTTCTGTTTGGTCGATCTCGTTGAGTGTGAATTGCCCGCTATCCGCCAGATCCTGCGTCTCATTCTGGCTCAGGTTTTTCACGCGGGCCTTGAGCGTGAATTGGATCGTGCGAAGGCGTTTTGGTGTTTGGAATTCGGAGACGGATTCACGGTCTTCAAAAACCTTGAAATCTTTGACTTCCTTGACGGTCGAGACGCCGTCGCTGTCGACTGACGTGATGACGAGCGTGACGTCTTCGAGGATTTTTGGAGTGACGGGCGTCTCCCCGAGCATGACCTGGGTGCGAACGAGCACCTTCGCCGGCCGAAGGGAGAGAAGCTGCTCACGATCGACATGGAATGCCGTGTTCAGACGGTAGTTTTCCGCCTTCTGCTCAAAGCGTTCGAGTGTTGAGAACGAGCCCGATGACAGCACGATTGGCTGCGAGCCTGGCTGATTGGAATACGGCGTGACGATCCGTCCTTCCTTGTCGGCCGTGTAGAGTTTGCCGGCAAGCCAGAGGGTCGCGGCTTTGACAGGCTTGTTGAGCTCATCAAAGACCTCAAAAATCTGGCCGGCGACGGAGGAGCGGACGAGGTAGCGGAGCCGCCCCTTCTTGATGACGGCCCGGCTGCTCTTGCCGTTGCCAATAAAATCGCTGACGTAGACGCCGCGGGTGTCGAGCTTGGGAAACTCGAAGTGCCGGCGGACTCTGGCGATAGGGGGCTCCTTGTAGGTGTAGGTCTGTTCGTCGTTGGCGACGAGGCCGTCGAGGTCGATGTTGGGCCCCACCTCCGTGAGCTTCTCGCGGTAGTAGTTTTGGGTGTTGATCTCAAAGACCTTCACGATGAGCGTGTCGACGTTCTTGATGTCGAGGTCGAGGCTCACGAGGTCGTCGGCTGCGAACTCCGTCTTGTTTGTGAACGCGAAATCGAGATCGATGCGATCCTTGATCTGCTGATACAGCGCCGGCGGCAGAAGCGAATACCACTTCTCGGGATCCCCTAGGCGGCGGATGACCTTAGCTTCGGCGAAGACATGCTTCAGATAGTTGGAGAGAATGTAGGGCTTGTAGGCGTCGTAGTCGGCTGCCTGAGCAAAGAAATGGTCGAGGTAGCTCCGTACGAGCGGCTCGTCATCGCCGATCGGGGGCAGCATCGTGAGACTCGAAAAATCCTCGCCGAGGTTGACGCGATAGGCCCGGTTGGCCTCGATCTCGAAATACTTTGGTTCCGCATACCGGGTCTGCCTCGGCAGCTTGAGGTAGGTCAGAAACCGATCGCCGTCGTACGTGCCACGGGCCCGGTCGAGGACGAGCCGGTGGTAGAGCACGTGGGCCTTGAGCGAGTTGTGGACCGGTGCGAGGGTTTCGACATACGCCCAGAGCCGATCGAGGTAGGCCGCCAAGGCCTCCCGGTCTTGCTGCCAATTCGAGTCGTTCGAGGGATGGAGCCGCTGGAGGTAGGTTGCGACGAAGTTTTGGTCGTTTCGGAGACCGCCAGAGAGTTTCAGGCACTCGTCGAGTTGCTCGAGGAGGAGATGCTTGTGGATCTCCCGCGAGCCGAAGCCACCGCTGTGCTTGAACTTGAGATCAGCCACGACGAGCTTCGCGAGCTCCGGATGGTCGGGGATCTTCACGCGGCCGAGAAGATCCCGCCGCTGCTCAGGCGTGAGTGGGCCCGACAGAAGCTCGTCGAGTGCCGAATCGCCGAAGCCGCTGACCGTGTTCGGGTGCCGGGCAAAGGCCTGCTGCACGAGCCGATCATGATCCAAGAGCTTCGGGTCGAGCGCCGTCGGCAGATTCGGCTTCTTGTTGAGCTCTTCCCGCTCGTGGTTGAAGCGGAGATTCAGCCGATCGCGGATGAGGCTGATCGTCTTGTCTGGCTGCTTCGCATAGAGAAGGAGCGCCTGACGGTTCTCGATCTCGATGACCCGCGGCGTGTGGTGGTAGCGGGCGATCCAGGCCTTGAGGAGCGGGGGCACCTTCTCCCACTGCTCGGTGTTTTGGTAGTGGAGGCAACTGTAGTAATAAAAATCCTCGGAGCCTGGGATGAGTTGCTCGAGCGCCTTCTCACGATCATCGGCCAGGGCGAACGTCTCGGCGAAGCTGATGTCGGCGGCCTGGGTCTGGGTGAGCGGCCCAGCCAGGGCGAGGGCCAAAATGGCGAGACGAAGCTTCATGGCAGAGTTCTCGAAAAGGGAAGCGTGAAGGCTCGTGGAGACCGTGACCCAAGACCGCGGTGGAGTGTAGATGCCGCTGGCGCCGAAAAAGTTTCGTGCGACACGAATCGCGTTATTCCGCGGGTGCGGGGTTCGCCAAGGCTAGTTCGGGTGGCATCGACATGCTTGCAGGCCCGGTGGGTTGGTGCCGGCTCGGGGTCGCCCGTGCCACTCGCCGGACGTTCGCTACGGGCATCCTGCCCTTCGCTCACTCGATGTATGCCTCGCTTCGCCATCCTGGCATCACTGATGCGAGCCTGGAGGAGCGAGCAGCGGGCGGAGGCCCGCCAAGCTCGCCGGGGCCAGGGAAGGCCCGCCGAGCGTGAAGCAGTTGGCACGGGCGACCCCGAGCCTCCCTGCGTATGCGATTGGGTTTGCTGGCAGCTCGGCTTCATCGATAAACGTCAATCCTTTTATACTCTCGCTCCATGGCGAAGCGACGACGACGAGAGTATGAGGACGAGTATGACGACGAGGATGACATCCCGCTGAAGCGGCGAAAGCCGCGGCGTCGGTGGGGTGTGTTTTCACTTGCGGCCCTGGCAGTGATCGGAGCCTGTGTATGGATGGCGCCGGCGTTGCTGGTCCACACAGAGCTACGCGACCGGCCGCTCGAGGGTGCTTTTGCCGGGATCGATGGCAGCATCGCCAGCGGCTCGGCTACATGGAGCTGGATGGGGCCGATTGAGTATCGCAATGTCGTGCTACGAGATGCCGCTGGCCTTCCGGCGGTCATCGTGCGGTCTGTCGTCGTCGAGAAGGGAATCGTGGGCCTCGTGGCCGACCCCAAAAACCTTGGGACTGTTCGGCTCGCGGGAGTCGAAGCGGCCGTGATGGTGCGGCGGGACGGCAGCTCCCTCGAAGATATCCTTGCGACGTGGCTCGCAGCACCACGGGAAGGCTCGGGCGTCACCTGCGACATCGAGCTCGTGGGAGGCACGGTCGATCTTGTCGATACCGCGCGGAACGACACATGGCGGCTCGTTGAGCTTTTTGGGGTGGGCACGCTTCGCGCGGATGGCACCTGTACTGAGTGGACCGCCGCGGGACGACTGCGGCATGGCGGCACGCCTCCCGCGGCGACGACGCTTCCCCTTGCCACGCAGGACCCGCCCACACGACTCGACCGAGCCACGATCCCTACCGCCACCGCGGCCGTGCTTGCCCGCGATGGCGGCTGGTCCATTTCGACATCAGGCGGCAGCGAAGGCACCGTTGCGGTGACGGCCAACAGGCTACCCCTCGGCGGCTCGAGCGTGCTGGCGACGCGATTCGGATTCGACCGGCTCCTCGATGGCTTGGCCGACCTCCGGCTGGACGTGTCACCGGGCGCCAGCGGAACCGACATTCACGGACGAATCGTCGTCGAGCAGTTTGCGGTCTGTCGCGCCGACACGCTTGCCGAGGAGTTCACCGTCTCGCGGGGTGAGTTGCCGCTCCATATCTCGACGGCCGGCAATGACATCATCATTCACGAACTGTCGTTTACATCACCGGTTGCCCGTGGCGAGATCACCGGCCGGCTGCCGTGGCCAGAGAGCGATGGCTGGGCGTGGCTCGACCAGGCAACAACGCGGGACTGGACGCTCGCCTGCGAACTCGACCTGGCTGCTGCCTCGCGGTCGCTACCAGGCGGGCTCGCGGTGAGGCCTGATGTCAAGGTGACCGACGGGAGCATGCGGCTCTCGGTTGCCACCCGCCGCGACGGGACCGAACGGCTCCTCGAAGCGAAGCTCGAGGCACGTGACCTTGCCGCGGTGCGAGGGGTGACGGCGTCGGACGGAAACCTGCGTGACCCCGGCGGTGCCCGGCCTCTTCGCTGGAATGACCCACTCTCGGGCTGGCTGCGGGTTCGCCGTGGGCCCGGCGGCGACGCGTCGGTGTTTATCGAAGAGTGTCGGCTGACGTCGCCGTCGTTCGAGGCAGTCGCGACCGGCACGCCTGCGGCACTCCAGCTTTCGTGGACGATCGACCTCGGTGGCCTCATGAAGGAGGTGGCCGAGATTGTCGATGTGGGAGGCACGCTCCTCGCGGGCACCTGCCGCGGGCGGCTGGGCATCGACCGCGCGGACGGCCTCATGAGCATCAAGACAAGTACCAGCTTCAGTGATTTCCAGTGGGCAGCACCGGGGCGCGAGCCATGGGAAGACGAGGCGATCGCGGTCGATGCCGAAGTGTCGTGTTCGATTATGGCTGATGTGGCAGTGATCGAACGGGCGCAGGGCAAGGTGATGGCTCGCGGCGACTCACTCGAGGCGACGCTTGCCGGTGGCGCAGTGGTGAATCTGCCGGCCTTGCTTGGCGGCCATGTGGTTGCCGCGATTCGTCCTTCCGGGAGTGGCGAGGTTGCGGCCGACTGTTCGATTGTCGGAGACGTTGCCCGGTGGCAGCGTCGCCTCGCCACCGTCATGCCGGCGCTTGGCACTCGCGGCCTGGAACTGACAGGCACGCTTCAGGCAGCAGCAGCCGTTGCCGCGGCTGGCGATGCCTGGCGAATCACGAAGGCGGGGGGCGAGATCGAGAAGTTTTCCATGGCGATGGGTGAGCGGCGTACGACCGAGCCCAGAGTCGTGGTGACGGCCGCGGGCATGCTGCGGCCCGCGACCGGCTCGATCGAAATCTCGTCAGCCGAGCTTCTCTCGAGCACGCTCTCGCTCCGAACCGGCGGCGTGTCGTGGACACCTTCGGAGCAGCTTCCGCCGCCACGTCCGCTCGACATGCTCCTTCAAAACATGCGGGGACGGGTGCAGTGGCAGGCTGAGCTCTCACGGGTGGAGCCCTGGCTCGTAGCGGCAAGTGTCGCGGGCCATTGGCCGCTCTCGGGCCGCGCCTGGGGCACGCTCGATGTCGCCCAGACCCCGCACGGACTCACCATGCTCGTCGAGGCCACCGGAAGCCAGGTGACGATTGGCGAGAAGCCGGCAGGCGGCGGGGAAGGCAATGTCCGAACGCTCTGGAACGAGCCGCAGGCGACCGTGGCATTCGAGGTGACGCGACCACTTGTGCGGACCGCATCGGGCGGCCTCACGCCATCCGAGCGGCTCATCATCAACAGGCTCGAAGTCGCAAGCTCGACCGTCGCGATGGCCGCGCGAGGTGCCGTCGGAAATACCGCGGCCCAGAGGCAGGCTTCGCTCGAGGGCACGGTGTCGTACGACTGGGAGCAGCTCTCGCGGCTTGCGACGCCATGGACGGGTGGCAAGATTCGGATTATGGGCTCCGGTGGCCGACCGTTTGCCGCGCGGGCCATGCTGCCATCGGTGGCTGCGAGCCCCCAGTCACTCACCTCGGCACCGCCGTCCGAAGGAAGTCTTCCGCTACCCGACGCTTGGCTTTCGGCGATTCGCTCGGGGCCGAGTGATCCGCTCGGGGCGACCGCCACCATCCACGCGCCGGTCAGACCGACAGCGTTGCGTCGCACGCTCGCCGAACAGCTCGCGGGGCTCTCGCTCGAAACAAGCGCCGCATGGACCGCCGCTGACATCGATGGGTTTCCGGTGGCGGCTGGTGAACTACCGATTCGGCTCGTCGAAGGGCAGCTCGCGTTTGGACCTTTTGATGTGGCCGCCGGGGGTGGGCGGATCCGCGGCGCTCCGTGGATCAAGCTCACGCCTGCACCCGGCGAACTGGTCGTGCCACCGGGGCGCGTGATCGAGCGAGTCGCCCTCACCGGCGAGCTCTGCCGCAAGGCGGTCGCGGCAGTCTCGCCTCTTTTGGCCGGAACCACGCAGACCTCAGGCCTCGTGAGCGTGGACCTCGCCGGGGCGCGGCTGCCGCTCGGCGACCCACTTGGTGGCGAGGCGGGCGGGCAGATTCTCTTCGAGCAGTTTGAGGTGAAGCCCAGCGGTGGCATGCAGCCGCTTGTGAATCTGCTCGCGCGGCTTCAGGCGGTGGTTGATCCACGCTTCGCGGTTGGAGACAAGGTTGTGCTTCTCCGTGTGCGTCCCGAGCCGATTCGCGTGCGGCTGGTAAACCGACGCCTCTGGCACGAAGGGCTTGTCATGGATGCAGGGCAACTCACCGTGACGTCGCGGGGGAGTGTCGGCGAGGATGGCTCGCTCGAGGCCGTCATCGAAGTGGCCTTCCGTGGCGACGTGGCCGGGCAGACACCCGTGGTCGCTCAGCTCATGCGAACGCCGATTGCGATCCCGCTCAAGGGCACGATCAGTCGGCCGCAGTTCGACGCTGGTGCCATCGATCTGATCATCAAACGGATCGTCGAGAACACGGCCCGAGCGGTGATCAACGACGGGATCGGCCGCGGCATCAATGCCCTGCTCGGCAATCCTCAGCCTGGGCAGCCGGCGCCGCTGACACTGCCGCCGTGATGTGCCGCGTTATTGTCACACGCCGGCTCGGGGTCGCCTTTTCGTCGTCGTCGGGCGAGCGATTCGACGAGCCGCTCGAGCTCCCTGCGATACGAAAAGTGCTCGACTTCGAGGGCGTGACGGGGGGAGTTGATGTAGCGGATGGGTGTGGGCCGAGGTGGACGCTGGCGGCGGGCGTAGAGCCAGGCGGCTGCCCGCGGGGCGTCCCGCGCGGCGCGGGCCATGCTGGCGACAAGCTGCGATTGGACACCGGTAATGCCCCATTGGCCGCTGTCGGGCTGGATGAGGCCGACGACGGCGATGTCATCTCGCGAAGGGTGGAGCAGATTCATGAAGAGCTGCGGGATGCCGTCGGAGGCATCGGCACCCAGGAGTTGGCAGTTGATGAATGGAAGCGTGGTCTCGTAGCCCGTTGCACAGATGACGACGTCAAATTCTTCTCGTTGGCCGTTCGTGAAGATCACACCAGAACCATCGAGGGCGGCGATGTCGCCCGCCGCACGTATGGCTCGGGCGTCAATCCGCGCGAGCAGGTCGGCGTTGATGACCGGGTGCGTCTCGAAAATCCGGTGGTCGGGCCGTGGGAGGCCATGCTTCCAAGGGAGGCCGACGGTGCGGGCGATTCCGCCAAGGGCGATCAGCCGACGCAGCCACAACGGGGCGTGCATCTTCAGGAGCCGCTCGCCCCGCAGGTCGGCTGGCCGGCCCATCACAAACCGCGGTACGACAAAGTAGCCGCGTCGGGTCGAGTGGGCCGTAACGGCCGCATGCCACGAGCACTCGACGGCGATATCACAGCCGGAATTGCCCCCGCCAATCACAAGCACGCGTTTGCCAGCAATCGCCACGGGATCGGTCGGGCTCTTGTAGTTCGCCGCGTGGAGCAGGTGACCGGAGAACGTGCCGGGAATCTTCGGCCACCGGGGCACATGGTTGTGGCCACTGGCGATGACGACGCCGGCGTAGCGACGCGGCGCACCGTCGCCAACATGAACGATCCAGCCCGTGCCAGGGGGATCGGCAGGTTCGATCCGCTCGACGCTGATGCCAGAACGAATGTGGTCGTGGAGCTGATAGTGATCTGCATACGATCGAAGGTATGCGAGGCACTGGCGATGATCGGGGTAAGCCGGGTAGTGCAGCGGCATCGGAAAGTCGGCAAACTCTGTGAGCCGTTTCGAGCTGATGAGTCTCGTTGATGCGAAGACACGGCTGGTCGTGGCCCCGAAGAGCCAGTTGCCGCCGAGGCCTGTCTCGCGTTCGAGGCATTCGGTCTCGATGCCCTCGGCGAGCAAATGCCGAAGCGCGGCAAGGCCAGATGGGCCCGCGCCGATCACACACCAGGCGGAATGCGAGTCAGCCGACGAGGGCATCGGCAAGCCTCGCGAGGTCATCGTCACCGTGCAGCCACGAGAGGCTCACCCGTACGAGGCTTCGTCCCTGGGGAACACTCGGCGGCCGGATCGCCGGCACGAAGAAGCCAGCTTGGGCAAGACGTGCCGAAAGTGCAACGGCCTCGGCGGGCTCTCCAACAATCACCGGCATGATCTGGGCTTCGGCGGCACCGATCGTGAGGCCGAGACGCGTGAGCCGTTCGCGGAAGGCAGCCGCGCGGAGGAGCAGCTCGCGGCGTCGCTCAGGCTCCTGGCCCACAAGCCCGATGGCCCGCGTGGCCGCGGCTGCGACCCCCGGTGGATGGGCAGTCGAAAAAATCCAGGCCCGCGCGGAATGACGAAGCCACTCGATGAGTTTTTCATGGCCAGCGACAAAACCGCCTGCGGCCCCGAGCGCCTTGGAGAGCGTGCCCACGCGGACATGAACCCCATCGGCACAGCCCGCATGTTCGACGAGCCCACTGCCTCGCTCACCGAACACGCCGGTGGCATGTGCTTCATCGGCCATGAGGATGGCACCGTGACGCCTGGCGATGTCGCAGAGATCGGCAAGCGGCGGGATCGAGCCGTCCATCGAGAAGAGGGTGTCGGTGACGATGAGTGTTCGGCGTACGACTCCCGCTGCCGCGAGCATTCGATCAAGCGCTGCGACGTCGCGGTGGGGGTAGACGGTCACGCTCGCCCGCGAGAGCCGGCAGCCATCGATGAGGCTTGCATGGTTTCGCTCGTCGGAGAAAATCGCATCGCCTTCGCCGACAAGCGCCGGAATCGTTGCCGAGTTTGCCGCAAAGCCACTGGGGAATACGAGTGACGCTTCGACGCCGAGCAGGGAAGCAATCGCTCGCTCGAGGTTTTCATGCGCGATCGAATGGCCGCTCACCAGCGGGCTCGCCCCAGCCCCAAACCCTTCGGCACAGGATGCCTTCGACGCAGCCTTCGTCAGCCGCACGTCGCCCGCATAGCCGAGGTAGTCGTTGGCTCCGAAGTTCAAGAGCGTGCGGCCGTCGAGGACGATGCGGGCTCCCTGCCGACCCTGGCGGACGCGATGGGGCCGCAGGAGATCTCTTGTGGCGAGCGACCCAAGATTGCCGTCGATCCAGGCCAGCGGCTCAGGCAGCGGCGTGTGGGACTGGGCTGATGGCTCAGGCAACGCGAGTTCTGTCCGGCACGGCATGGAACGCATTATGCCGTCAGTGGCCGAGCTTCTCGATCGTGCGGAATTCGGAGGCCGTCAGCGGCGCGACGGAGAGCCGACTCCCACGGCGCAAGAGCTCCATGCCCGCAAGAGCCTTGACTCCACGCATCTCGTCGATGGCGACGGCCTTGGGAAAAATCTCGACAAGTTGCACGTCCACCATCGACCACACGGGATTCTCGGGCGAGGCCTTGGGGTCATAGTATTTGCTCTTCGCGTTCCAGGCCGTCGGATCGGGATAGGCCTCTCGAACAATCTTTGCCGCGCCGACAGCGGCCGGCGGCGTGGCGCCCGAGTGATAGAAGATTGCCAGGTCTCCCTTCTTCATCGCCCGCAAGAAATTCCGCGCCTGGTAGTTCCGCACGCCCTCCCAGAACGTCGTCTTCTTGGGTGCTTGTGCGAGGTCCTCGATCGAGAAGGACGTCGGTTCGGTCTTGATAAGCCAATACTGCATCGATGAACGCTCCGAGGAGCTCACTATTTCTTTGCAGCAGGTTTTCCACGCGAGCCTTTCGGTGCCGGCCCCGCACCTGCCTCGAAGAGCTGAAGCATCGTCTCGCCCATCGCTTCGCCCACATCCATATAGACCTCGGCATTGCCGCCGTAGTGCCCATTGCCGCTGCCGCCCTGGGCCATGGGGTTGGTGTAGACCGTGGCGACGTTGCCCTTGAACTCCGGATACTTACCGCTCCGGCTATCGACCGCCATATGCGCGTTCAAGATCTGGCCGGTCGTGCCACCGCCGCCCTGCTTGGCCTCTCCGATGGTGCCGAGTACAAACTTCGCATTTGGCGCATTGAAATCGGCCCGTAGCTGCTTGATGAACCGGACGAGATTCTGCTCGTAGTTGGCTGCATGGGCAGGATTGCCAGCGTCTTTCTCACCCTGCCAGAAGAAGAAGCCCGCGACCTCAAATCCCTTCGCTCCCGGAAAATAGGTGTTCGGCTCGGAGAGCACCCGCTTGGCAAACGAGACGTCATCGTCGTACTGCTTGCCGGCGTACCAGCCTGTGGCAGGTTTTGTGCCGGTTCCCTTGGGGTTTGCCTCCGTACCGAGGTAGCCGGGAATCATCTTTCCCTGGAACTGATACGGCTCGCTGCCTGGGGGCAAAAGATCCCAACCGAGACTGCGGTTTCCGATGCAGGCCTTGAGGATCATGATCGGCGAATCAGTCGCGTTGCCAAGCTTGTTGGCGATGCCGAACTCCGGGCCGATCGTCTTGCACTTCGCGATCGTCATCCATTCGTTGTTGAAAAGCTGCATGCCGCCGGGCCCTTTGCCCTGCATCACCCGCACAAAGCGAACATCCTTTCGCTCGGCCCAGTTCCCGGAAGCGTCCACGAGGTAGGGATATTTCTTGTTTCCTTTCACGGCCTGTTCGAGCGAGCCTGCTGCGCCTCCTTTGCCTCCGGCCGTGACCTTCCCGGCGCCGACCATGTTGGACTGGCCCATGAGGATGAATACCTGCACCGGCTTTGACATATCGGCGGGCGTCGACCCGTCGTCTGCGTGAACGGCGCCTGACATGGCCAGCGCGGCCAGTGTCATCAAGCCCAGCATGCGTTGCATCATCGTTGTTCCTGGGGTTCACACCGTGAATATCGAGAACACGTGAGTGTACCGCGTCCGCAAACGCCCCGGCGCGACGGCCATCAATGCATGAGACCCCTCAAAAGGGGTGGCGCAAATCGCCCCGTCGTTGCACCAGGGGGTGGCGCAAATCGCCCCACCGCACTTTCGCATTCTGGTGTGATTCGCCCCAGGAATCAGCCAAACAGCCCATTCTTTCTCGTCGTATGACGCGTCGAAAATGCATGAAAAAGTGCAATGTTGTGGGCATTTCCGGAATTGTGTGGCAGTCACAGCGCATTCAGCACGGCGTTTGCATTTCCAATAGGCCCCGCCCTCCTAAGCAGCCCCACCATGAAACTCCCTCGATCGTTGATTGTTGGTCTTTTGGCCCACCTCTTCCTCTCGTCGCTCGCCGCATCTGCCCAAACTTGGTCGGGGCTTGGCCCCAACGGCAACTGGTCCAACGCGTCCAACTGGACTGGCGGCGTGCCGGTCAACGATGGAACAGCCAGCCTCACTTTCGGTGCCGGTGAGAATCTCGCCCCCAATGTGAATGTGCCGTGGTCGATCAACTCGATCCTCTTCACCACCAACGCCAGTCCATACACCATGACCGGCAGCAGCCTGACCCTTGGGGCCGGCGGGCTTACCAACCAGGATTCAGACACGCAGGCCTTTGGGAATGCTGTTGATCTCTCGGCAACCCAGAGTTGGAATGCGACGGCGGGTGGATTCAACTTTGATGCCACGATCACGCAAGGCACGCACCAGCTCACCCTGGCTGGCCCGTTCGGTTTCAACTTCAATGCCGCCGTCAACGGCACGGGCAATCTTCTGATTCGCGACGTGGCCCCTGTGACCGTCCGTGCGGCGAGTACGGCATCGGGCAACTGGACAGTCAGTCAGAGCAACTCCGGCGGCTCGCTCTCGTTTTCCGCCGCCAACCAGCTCACGACCGGCACCCTCACGATCAACCAAAACGGTCGGCTCACCCTTCGTGATTCAGGCGGTTCGGGGACGGTCACGCTCGCCAACACCATGAACTGGAACGGCAACCGATACGCGCAGCCCGATTCGCCGATCATCGAGGTGGCCGGCGCTGGCGATACGCTCGAGCTGACCTCGTTGATCGCCAAGACGGACCGGCTGGGCATCGTTAAAACGGGCCCGGGAACGCTTCGCTATGTGCCCTCGACTCTCGCATCGGACAGTCGCTGGAGCCTTGGTATCGAGCAAGGCCTCGTAGAGATGAACCAACTGCCGTATCGCTCGGGACAGAACAACAACCAAGGTCAGGCGACGGGCGACCTCGACTTTCTGGGAAACAGCACGCTGCAAGTTCTCTATGACTCCAACATCACACTGCCGTCGCTGACCGGGAACGTCGGCCGGTACGGCTACGGCTTTGCCAATGTCCGCGTAGCCAGTGGTGTCACGGGCACCATTGCTGTCGAAAGCGGTGCGGTCTTCAAAACAACCGGCCGCACCGACACCGACAACGCGTTTCTCGGCAACGACTCCACCCTGGTCTTGGACGGGGAGGATCTCACGAGCCTGTTCCAGTTTGGGTATGGCAATTCCGGTGGCACCATCGATGAGAGCTTCGTCAATCGAACGATCGACCTGCGGGGAGGTTCGCTCTCGTTTTTTGGAAGCGGGGCCAACAAGCCCTTTTGGCCGCAATCGCTTGATTTCACGATGAAGCTCAACGGGGGCGAGTATGACGGCCGCAACGAGGCGGCGTTGCAGTCTCTGCCGGGGAACCTCGTCATCAACGACAACCCGTCCGCGAGTGACCCGCGGGTGCGGGCATGGATCGTCTCCGACACCGGTGGGAGTAACAGCTCCTACGGCAACATTATTTGGAACGGGACCCTCACGAAAGGAGGCGCCTCCGGCGACACGCTTTCCTTCAACCGCAATACGAGTGGCAGCGGCACCGGGGGCTATGTCTCGATTGCGACCGATGCGTTGCTCGATGTGAACGGTGGGATCGTGAGTGTGGCCGGTGGCGTCGATCCGTTCACCGACAGCTTTGAGCCCACGCGGCATGCGGCGGTCGACCTTGCCACTGGCACCGAGCTTCGGGCCAACCGCGATATCGGTATCGGCAGCCTCACCGGCACTGGAACCGTGACCACAACGACGTCCGGCACCAAAACCGTCCTCATCGAGGGCTCTGCCGACACGACGTTCTCCGGTTCCCTCACGAATGGCTCGGGTGTTCTGAACCTTTCCAAGGCGGGGTCGAGCACGCAGACGTTCACCACCGAGCTCACCCACAGCGGAACCACGACGATCAACGGCGGTGGCATTGTGCTGAGTGGGGGTGGCCGGATGACTGCGACATCCGCCATCTACGGCAACCAGGGTGAACTGGTCCTCGACAACACCGGCACCAACCACAACGACCGTCTCGGAGACTCGATCCCGATCTTTCTGGGGCTTGGTACGAGCGAAGGGTCGCTTGTTCTCCTCGGGAATGATGCCGTGTCGACAACCGAAACGGTCGGTGCGGTGACGGCCAACGCGGGCCCCGGCTCGATCCTCGTTACCCCTGGAGCTGGCCAGACGGCCACCCTGACGCTCGCTGGACTTTCACAGACCGTCGGCGGCACGCTCGACTTTACGGCCGGCAGCGGCACCCTCGGCGGGGGCGGCGGCACCGATCCGACAATCCTGATCACAGGCCAGGCTGCCGGGCTGATCGGCGGATGGGCGACGGTGGGGAACAGCTTTGCTGAATATGACCTGACCAATGGCGTGCGGGCATACGCCAGCTCAAACTTCAACTTTGACTCCAGTACGTTTCCTCTGCGAAACATCGACGTCAACCTGACACAGACACTGACGGGCGACGATGCAGAGCTGAGCGTCCGCTACGTCGATGCGGTAGACACCGACTTCGGCGGCTTCAATGTGAATATCCATGATGGCGGCCTGCTCAAGGCCGATGCCAGCCCGACCACCATGAGCAATGGCACGCTCACGGCCGGTGACACGAGCAGCGCCGATCTCACGCTGACGGTGGTTCAAGGCGGCACGCTCAACATCGCCGCGACGGTCGAAGACAACACTGGCGGAAGTGTCGCAGTGGTCATGTCTGGGGCTGGACAGGCCAACCTGCAGTCGGCAAATTCGTTCAGTGGAGGTGTCTTTCTGAACAAGGGCACACTTGGCTTTGGGGCTGACAGCCACCTGGGTGACGCTGACAACGACGTTTCCTTCTTCGGCGGGGCGCTGCGAAAGAACAGCACCGCTGGTGACGTCACGCTCGCCGCAACACGTCAGCTTCTGGTGACCGGTGGTCTTTCGGGCACCGTCGATGTCGTCGATCAGAGCCTGATCCTGGGAACGGCGGATCAGCTCGACGTGCCGTTGACAGCCGGCCTCGTGAAGACCGGAGCCGGCACGCTGGGGATTCACGCAGCCAACACGTCGTTCGCAGGCGGTCTCTCGATCCATTCTGGCACGGTGGAGTTGCGGGACGCGCAGGCCATCGGCACCGCGGCTGTAACGTTGGCTGGCGGCATTCTGCAGACGCGGATCAACGGAGACGCGACCCTGGGCAATAGTCTGATCGTGACCGCGGATTCGTCGCTTGAGACAAGCCGCTTCGACGACAGTTCAACACAGCAGACCCACTCGTTCGGGAGCCTGGCGATCACCGATAGTGACCTCTCCCTGCTCACGAGCACCGGCGACTACACCGCCCGCTTCACTGCCCTGTCGCTGTCGGGTGCGGCTGGGATCGCCACGGCGAGCGGATCGACGCTCGAGATAGCCGGTCCCGTGACCGGCCCAGGACTCACGAAGACTGGCTCGGGCACGCTTGTGTTTGGAGGATCGAGCCCCAACACCCTTTCGGGCGCCGTCACCGTCAGTGCCGGCACCCTGATTCTCGACAAGGGAAGCTCGGCCATCGCGATCAACAGGGCGCTCCACATTGGCGGATCGGCCGCTGCGTCAGTGATGCTTGGCGCGAGCGAGCAGATTGCGAACACATCGGCCGTCACGATGGGCAACGACAGTCTGTTCGATCTTGATGGCACGACGGAGACGATCGGCTCGCTCGCCACGGCAGCATCCACGGCCGTCGTCGACCTTGGCGTGGGCACGCTGCGGACAGGCGCTTCCAACACCTCGACCACATTCGCTGGGTCGATCCAGGGAAGCGGCTCGCTCGTGAAGCAGGGCACCGGCACGATGACCCTCGGCGGCATCAGCAGCTACACGGGAAGCACGACGATTCAGTCCGGATCACTGAGGCTCGCGGGTCACGATCGGCTCGACGCGGCGACGGTCGTCGGCGTTTCCAGTGGTGCCGTGCTGAACCTCGACGGCTTCAACCAGACCGTCTCGGGCCTTGAGGGCACCGGCGGCATCCTGATGGGCAGCGGCGACCTGACGACGGGTGCCGCCAGCAATCACACATTTTCTGGCTCAATCGGTGGCAGTGGCGACTACACCCACCAGGGGCCTGGCCTTCAGGTGCTGGCCGGTGAGAACACCTACACGGGGCTCACCCGCGTCAACGGCGGTCAGCTCGAGCTTGGCCGCGATGGAGCCCTGAACGCCCTCTCGTCGCTCCGGCTCGATGACGCCACCTTCGGCACGGGCGGATACAGCCAGACGCTCGCGAGCCTCGAATTGACAGCGGATGCCGCTTTTGATTTCGGATCCCTCAGCAGTGTGCTCGTGTTCGAGGACGTTGCGGCAAATCTCGGATTCCTCAACGGCAACATGCTCACCATCACCGACTGGACCGGAGTGATTGAAACCACCGGTGGCGTCGATCAATTGATCGCGATGGACGGCCTGTTTGACCTTGTCAATACAACCACATCGTCGATTCAGTTTGTCATCGGCGCGGACACCTATGACGCACTCTTCCTGGCCCGCCCCGATCTTGGCCTGATGGCCGTCGAGGTCGTGCCAGTTCCGGAGCCAGGAGCTTTTGTGCTCTGTGTGGTTGCTGGTGGGCTCTTCGTGGTCCGGCGGCGGCTGTGCTCGCAGCGGGCTTGATGTCACATCCGACCGATGCCATGCGTTTGGAAACGGACCGCCCCCCCTGTTTTCTTGTTCTGTTTCCCGTCCCGCTATGATGACGGTCCGTTGCGGTGCAGCATCGGCATCCTCTGGGGACGTTTTCGTGGGAACCTTCTTTCGTCGTTCGACTGTCTTGGTTGCCGTGGCGCTGATCGCATGGATCGCCGCGGCCAATGCGGCCATCGCCGCCCCGGCAAAGGCAATCCAAAAACCTGACTTCACAAAGGGGGATCCGATCCCCGAGGGGGCGACACACGATTGGAATCTCGGCGCGACGGGCATGCGGGGATGGATCTACTCCAACCAGATGTCGACCGAAGACGCGCGGCAGATCCTCGTGACCAAAGTCGACCAAGGCTCGCCCGCCGACGGCACTCTAGCCATTGGAGACGTCCTTCTCGGCGTTGCTGGAAAGCCGTTCGAGTTCGATCCGCGGGTCGAGTTCGGCCGGGCACTCACGGCCGCTGAAGCGGATGGCGGCTCCCTATCGCTTGTGCGGTGGCGTGATGGCACGACCGAAACCGTCACCGTGGCGGTGCCCGTTCTCGGCCCCTACAGTGCCACCGCCCCGTACGACTGCCCGAAATCGAAACGAATTCTCGAGCAAGGATGTGAGGCGATCGCCGCTCGTATCGCATCGCCTGCCTCCAAGCCCAATCCCATCACGCGAAGCCTGAACGCACTTGCCCTGCTTGCCAGCGGCAACACCACCTATCTGCCGCTGGTCAAAAAAGAGGCCGAATGGGCGGCCGACTATTCAGCCACGAGCTTTCAGACCTGGTATTACGCCTACGTCATCATGCTCCTGAGCGAGTATGTGATGGAAACCGGTGACGACTCGGTCATGCCGGGCCTGCGACGGCTGGCACTCGAGGCGGCCAACGGTCAAAGCATCGTCGGCTCCTGGGGGCACAAGTTTGCCGGCGACGACGGGCGGCTCGTCGGCTACGGGATGATGAACGCACCGGGCGTGCCCCTAACCATTTCGCTCATCCTGGCCAAGAAGGCTGGTGTCAGCGACCCGAAACTGGATCGTGCCATCGAGCGGAGTGCCCGTC
The DNA here is from genome assembly GCA_041746715.1 of Pirellulales bacterium. Lineage (GTDB taxonomy): Bacteria > Planctomycetota > Planctomycetia > Pirellulales > UBA1268 > QWPN01. The sequence continues at coordinate 20,366 of JBGTGN010000059.1, forward strand.
TGCTCCGGTTCTACGTTGGGAAGGGGAGCGTGCCCTACGGTGATCATGACCCTTGGATTCAGACCCACGAAGACAATGGCAAGAACGGCATGGCGGCGGTCATGTTCAACCTGCTCGGGGAGAGCGATGCCGTCGAATTCTTCTCACGGATGAGTGTGGCCTCGCACGGAAACGAGCGGGACTATGGCCACACCGGAAATTTTTGTTGCATCGCGTGGGCTCTTCTCGGGGTGGCCCAGGCAGGTCCGAGCGCAACAGGGGCATGGATGAAGGAGTACGGCAGTTGGTATTTCGACATGGCCCGCCGTCCCGATGGCACGTTCGTCCACCAGGGGGGCGAGCCGATGACGCGGCCCGATGCATACGCGAACTGGGATGTCACCGGCGCGTATCTCCTTGCGTACGCGATGCCGCTCAAAAAGATTGCCCTCACGGGCAAGGTCCCGAACTGCGTTCCGCCGATCGATGACACCGTGGCCGATCGGCTCATTGATGACGGAAGGGGCTGGACCCGAAGGGATCAGAAGAGCTTTTACGACAGCCTCACGACCGACCAGTTGATCGAACGACTGCGGAGTTGGTCCCCCGTTGTCCGTGGCCGTGCGGCTGAGGCGCTCGCCCGACGAAAAGACGACGTGATCGATCGGCTCATCGGCATGGTCCAAGCCGATAATCCCTTCACTCGCTATGGAGCTTGCCAGGCGATCGAGATGCAACGGCAGCGTGGCGAAGCGGCTGTACCTGCCCTGCTCGATGCCTTCACGTCAGGAGATGACTTGTGGCTCCGCATCCTGGCGGCACGGGCTTTGGCCGGCATCGGTGAGCCGGCAAAGGTTGCCATCCCGGCGATGCTCGAGCGGCTGACGAAGACCGACCCCGAGCGTGACCCACGCGGCATGGAGCAGCGCTATCTTAGCAATACGCTCTTTGCGAACGGACGTGGTCTCCTCGGCAAGTCGCTCGACGGCGTGGATCGCGACCATCTCTATTCGGCCGTGCGGGCTGGCCTTCAAAACCAGGATGGTCGGGCGCGATCGGCGTATGTGACCGTGTATGACAATTTGTCATTCGAGGAGCTCAAGCCGCTGCTCCCGGCCATCCACCGAGCTGTCGTCGAGCCGTCCCCCAGTGGCATCATGTTTGCCGACGGGATCCGGCTGGCGGGCCTGAATCTCTTGGCCAAGCACCACGTCCGAGAGGGGCTCGATGCAGGGATGCAATACGCCAAGAAACAAAACCACTGGGGCAGTCAAAAGCGGATCCCCACGATCATGACAGCGATCCAGAGTTACGGCACGCATGCCCAGGCGGTGATTCCCCAACTCGAACAACTGGCTGACGTGCTCGAGAAAGGGGAGCCCGGCTTTCCGAAACCACTGAGCCTTCAAAAGGCGAAGAATGTGCGGGAGACGATCGAGCAGATCAAGGCGTCGAGCGAAACGCCACCGCTGATCAGCCTGAAAGGATGAACCGAGGCGGAATGCAACGCACGCGGGCCGGGTGGTTTCCCACCCGGCCCGCCGCGTTCATGACACGTCAAACAGTGCCCGAAGGCATCACTTGCAGCAGGGAACCTGCTCTTCGACGCACTTCTTCACCTTGACGCAGATCTTCTTCGTCACGGTCTTCGGCACGCGAACACAGTACTGCTCCGTCTTCTGCTCTTCCACGATGTCGTGGCAGCATACGGAGTAGGTCTCGGTCTTCTGAACCGGCACCATCACCGTGTAGCAGCACTCGCGAGTCCGAACCTCGGGCACGCACTTGCAGCAGGTGACCTCACGGGTACGGACTTCGCAGCGGCACTTCTTGACGCAGTGCTTGCAGGTCCGAACCTCGGGCACCATCTTCGTGACGCAGTAGGTCCGTGTCCGCTCCTCGCAGCGGTGGCACGTGACGCAGTACGTCCGGGTCCGCTCCTCACAACGGCACTTCTTCACGCAGATCGTGCGTGTCCGCTCTTCGCAGCGGCACTTGCGGACGCAGTAGGTGTAGGGCACCTGCTCGCACTCCGTCTTCCACGTCGTGACTTCGATCTCCTTGGTCTCGCAGGTGGGAACCCACTTGCGGCAGCAGACCACCTTCGGGCAGCACGGGTTGCCGTCGGCGTCATACTTGCCGTTGGACGAGATCTCCTTGGCCTCGGTCACCCAGTGACCGCCACGGCAGGTGACCGTCTTCATGCTCTTGACGGGCACGCACTTCTTGACCGTTCGGTAGCCGGTCATCTCTTCGGTGTAGGGAACCTTCACCGTGTAGGTCTGCTCGACCTCTTCGGTGTAGGGAACCATCACCTTGTAGGTGCAGCTCCGTTCCTCGGTGTAAGGAACCATCACCTTGTAGGTGCAGGTCTTCTCTTCCTTGACCGGGACACACACCGTGTAGGACTTCTCGACCTCTTCGGTGTAGGGGACGTTGACCTTATATTCGACCGTCTTCGTCTCGGGAACCATGACGTTGACGGTGTACTCGACCGTCTTCGTCCGCTTCTCGGGTACCATCACGGTGCACGTCCGGGTCTTCTCTTCAACCCGCGGCACCTTTTTCTTGACCGTGCAGGTCCGCTCGCGAACCTCGGTCGTCCACTCGGTGCACTCGACCTCGCGGATCTCGGGCACACACTTCCATACCTTCACCGTCCGCATACACGGATCGGACGGAGCAGCATCACCGGCATCGGCAGCCATCACCGAGCCTTCGGCGAGCGTGGGCTCGTCGGCACCGCGGACGAACGTGCCGCCGACGCAGACGCCGGCAGCCGCCACCCACGGCAGGAATTTTGAAGCAAAGAACTTTTTCACAGAAACCTCCAGAGGAAAAGGGACAAGCATCAACCGTTTCGCGAAACCCAGTACCGTGCCTGGTGACGTGTGAGCGGAACCGCTCTGGTGACCAGGCGCCGGCCAGAAACCCACCGGCATTCCGATCCGGCCGTCGCCACAAGATGGCCGACGGAACCGAAAGGGATTGCGCTGCCGGCAAACTCCCTGTAGAAGATCGTGCTTTCCAGACCGGAAAACTCAGCCGACCGGTCAATTGTCAGAAGAAGCCGGTTGTACCGGTCGCAAAGGCATGTGCGTTGGCTGAGGGGCGCACGGGCCCGCAAGGTCTTCCAGCATTGCCAGGGCGATGCTCATCAGCCCTGTCTCACTCCGTTCACTGACCGCGACGAAAGGCACGACCGTCAAGACGCGTTTCTTCGGCAGTCGAATCTGAAGGTCAGGGAGGAAGGAGGGGATCGGTCATGGCGATGGGTTGGAACGGCCGCATCGGGCGGTTCTGGATATTCGTCGTGGCCCTCGGTGCGCTCGCATCGCTTGCAGGAGCGCAGGAACCGGCATACGTACCACTCCCTGAGGCGATTCCCCCACCCGTGGCCGTCGCCCCCCGCGTTGTCGAGCCACCGTCGATGATCGTCCACGAAGAGGTCCCGCCGCTCCGGGCTTTCTGGCGAAATGGCCTCCATCTGGAAAGCCCCGGTGGTGATTTTGGTTTCGCGATCGGAGGCCGTGTTCAGACGGATGCCTCGGGATTCACCGCTGGCCCAGGGCCCGATGCGCCGCCGGCCTTCGGCGGGTTGAATCCGCCCCTCACTGGCGCCGCCAACTTCCGCCGCGCGCGGCTGCGGGCCGGCGGCCGGTTCTACGAGAGCTACGAGTGGGCAACGGAGTTTGACTTCGCCAACCAACTGACCGTCTCGAACATCTCGTTCCCGACACTCGCAGGAGAAGGCCCACTTCCGGCGATGAACGACTTCTGGCTCCAGATGCGCGACCTCCCCATGCTCGGCACGGTACGGATTGGCAACCAGAAGGATCCCTTTGGGCTCGAGCATGTGGGGGACAGCCGCTGGCTCACGTTTATGGAGCGGTCCTTCAGCCAGGATGCTTTTGAAGGCCCATTCAACGAGGGATACCTTCCTGGCATCCAGCTCCTGAACCATGCCGATGATGGCCGCATTGCCTGGTATGTCGGCGAGTTCAAAAACACGTCCAACCCCTTTGGTTTTGCCAATTCGAGTGGCGGAAGCCAGACGGTCGGCCGGCTCGTGGTTCTTCCCATTGTCGATCCAGACGCTGGAAGGTTCCTGCATCTGGGCATCTCGGGCCGCACGATGGGGCTCGCGAGCGTGCCGACGGAAATCGATTCCGTGACAGGCAACCCAACGGGCCCGATGATTCGCGGCGTTCGCTTCCGTAGCCGCGGCAGCATCCGGAACGGCCCACCAGGGCCGCTCAACTCCATCTATGCCGACGCCGGCCTTCTCACCGGCGACTGGCAGAACATGCTCGGCGCCGAGCTGGCCGCCACGGCCGGTCCCGTGTCGCTTCAAGCCGAATACTTTGGGTCATGGCTCTACGGCGCGGAGACGACCGGAATCGATCCGATCAACTCAGGGTTCCAGCCGCCCCCGGGCGCGCCACTCGGCACCGTCTTCTTCCAAGGGGGCTACATCGAGGCGGCTTGGTTCCTCACCGGGGAAAGCCAGGGCTATGACCTTGGACTCTCGCGATTCGCCCGACCGATACCACGCAGCAACTTTTACCGAGCCCGCGATCCGCTCCGCGCCGGCGAGATACGAACGACCCCCGGAGCCTGGCAAATGGCGGTGCGGTACAACTACCTCTGCCTCGACGATGGGGAGGTTCACGGAGGCGTCTTGAACGGCATGACGATCGGTCTCAACTGGCTGCTCAATCCAAACGCCCGCATGGTGTTCAACTACGACTTCACCTATCGCGACTTCACGAATGCGGCTGGTGGAAACGGAAGCGGCGGTATCAACGGCTTTGGAACTCGCCTCGCCTTCGACTTCTAGTTACACGGCGGCGGGGGCATCCCTGCCCCTCGCCGCCTTGCCGGCCCTCCGGCCGGAAGTGGCGACGCATCCGGCGTCGCAGTTGGACAGTTGGTGACCTTCCTCAAAGTGGGCATCCCTGCCCCCTGCCGCCTTGCCGGCCTCCGGCCGGAAGTGGCGACGCATCCGGCGTCGCAGTTGGACGGTTGGTGACGATGGCCCGAGTAAATGGGGGGTGTAGCCAGTTGGGGGAAAGCCCGAGATCAGTTCGCAATCTGCGGCGGACAATCCTCATAATTCGGCAGGGCAAAGTCTACCGATTGTAGTGGAAGGGCAGAGATTGCCGATCCGGCCGATTGTGCGGCCGCGGCGGTCGCTGCTCATCCCGAGCACCCCCCCATGCTCGCCGATGCGGCCCTTTCGCGATTGCGCTGTGTGACACGAGCCCTCCGAGCCATGTTGCTCGGAGGGCTCGTGCTCGTCACCGCGCAGGCGGCCGCGGCGGACCAGCCTCCGACGATTGGCGGCGTTGTTACCGATGCGTTTGAGCCATTTGAGCTTGTCGTTGCACGCCAGCCTGTGGCAGAGCCCGAGGAGATTCCGCTACCAGCAGAGGGCGACGTGCCCGACGGCGAAACAGAAGACGAAGAGCTGGCTCAGGGCGAGTCGCAATTGACCGACGACGCCATCATCGTCGGAGCGGACGTGTCGCTCGAGCCCGTGTGGAACAACGGCCTCGAGTTTGTCTCCCCCAACCGTGAGTTCCGGGTGCATGTCGGTGGCCGTGCCCAGGTCGATACGACGGCATTCACCGCAGGGCCGGGTCCGAATCTCGCGGCCGCGGCAGGTGGCCTCAATCCGCCGCTCGCTGGAGCCACAAACTTCCGCCGAGGCCGTTTTCGCATCGACGGCCAGATGTACGAGAACATCGAGTGGCTCGCCGAGTATGACCTCGTCAACCAGCTCCAGATTTCGCAGCTCGCCGACCCGACGCTCGAGAACGCCGACGGTCCCTATCCCGCTCCGACCGAGGTCTGGCTGGCGATCACGAAGCTGCCGATCCTCGGAAATGTCGTGATCGGCAACCAAAACACCCTCACCGGCCTCGAGCACATCACGAGCGACCGCTTCGTCAACTTCATGGAGCGATCGTTCCTGGCAGATGCCTTCACGATGCCCTTCAACAATGCCTACGCACCAGGCATCATGATCTTTCGTAATTTTGGCGACGATGATGAGGCAAGGCTCGCCCTCGGATTCTTCAAAGACGATTTTAATATCTTTGGATTTGCCAATACCGCCGCATCCAATTCGCTTCAGATGCGAGCGACGCGACTGGTTGTCGATGAGCCGGAGGAAAACCGCTGGACGCACCTCGGGCTCAGCGCCGTTTATCAGCAGACACCGAAGCCACAGATTAGCGGCACTCCCGGCGATCCCAACTTCCAGCAGGGCAGCATTCGCTATCGTGCCCGAGGCAATATCCGCAACGGCCCCCCCGGCCCGCTCAATTCGATCTATGCCGACACGGGCCTGTTAGGAGCCAGCTACCAGTCTCTTCTCACCGCGGAGTATGCCGCTAACTGGGGCCCGCTCCAGGTGCAGGCCGAGTGGACCGCCACACTGCTCCCCAAGGCCCGCTCGATCCTCAATCCCTCGAACAACGCCGGGCAGCAGCCGTTCGATACCGTTGTCGAGAATCTCTTCTACCAGGGCGCCTATTGCGAAGTGATGTATGCCCTCACGGGCGAGGGACGGGCCTACAATCGCAAGCAGGCGATCCTCGACCGCTTTGTCCCACGGAACAATTTCTTCAGGGTGAACTCGTCCCGCGGTGTCGCCTCGAGCGCCGGAGCCTGGCAAGTCGGCGCCCGCTACGACTGGGTCTGCCTCAACGACAAGGGAATCAACGGCGGCGTCCTCAACGGCGTCACGCTCGGGCTCAATTGGTTCTTGAACCCCAACACCCGCATGGCCTTCAACTACGACTTCACCTACCGCAACTTCACCAACAGTCTCGCCGGCAACGGCTCCGGCGGTATCAACGGGTTTGGGTCGCGACTGTTCTTTGATTTTTGAGAACGCTGAAAACAGCCAAGGAGTTCTTCATGTGCGTGATCAATCGCCGCCGGATGCCATGGAGCGCCCTGTCCTTTCTGGCAGGTCTCGCCGCGATGATCGTCTTCGCTGGGGCCGCACCACTGGCACCGGAGCCACCTGCCGAAGTGGAATGGGAGCTTCAGGATTCCGCTGCGTATGAGGTGCCTGGAGACGATGTCATGGGCTCGGGTTGTACGCGGGCAAGGCTCTATCCCGTCTGCCGGCGGGTGTGTGTCATGAAGAAGAAACCGCATGTCGAGTATGACGTGAAATGCGAGCTGGCCTGCGTTCCTGGATGCAGTCTCCTGGCAGCCTGTCGGGGCGGATGCACCTGCGGCAATACGGTCATACGGGAGAAAAAAACCCTTCTCAAAAAGACGACGGAGAAGGAGGTGCAGACCTATGAGTACAGGATTGTCTGGGTCTGCCGGGCGTGTGCTTTTGGTGGTGGCTGCTCGGGCGGGCGAGGCGAAGGCCCCTGACGAGCCAATCACATGACCACCCGGTCATCCGGTCACAAGCGTGGCCAGCCAGTAGAGCACGCCCGAAAGGATGATGACCGCTGGCAGCGTGAGGATCCACGCCAGGGCGATGTCGCGGACAGTCGATGCCTGAATGCCTGAGTTATTGGCCCACATCGTGCCGGCGACCCCACTTGAAAGCACATGGGTCGTGCTCACCGGCATCCCAAAACCGTCGGCCAGGCCGATCGTGGCGGCGGCGACGAGCTCAGCCGACGCCCCCTGGGCGTAGGTGAGATGGGTCTTACCGATCTTCTCCCCAACGGTCACGACGATCCGCTTCCAGCCCACCATCGTGCCAAGGCCGAGGCAGAGCGCCACGCCCATCTTCACCCACTCCGGCACGTACTCGACCGGCCGTGAGAGCCGGCTTGCCACAGAGAGGAGCACTTCTCGGCGATCCTCGGCCATCGCGGCCCCGAAGTTCCGCACGAGTGTGCGGATCGCAGCGCCGAGCTCGACGAGCTGCGTTCGTACCTCCCACCGCTCCTCCGAGCCGAGGTCGGTAAAGCTCGTGCAACCCTCCAGGGTGGCCATCAAGTCGCGTGCCAGCGGCAAGGGGTCGAGCGTGGCGAGTACGGCATCGGGCTTTGGGTACGGCTGAAACACCTCGCGGGCGATTCCCGGATGCCGAAATTCGAATCCATGGGTATCCGAATCAAAATTGCCGTAGGGCTCGATCGTAGCGGCAACGGCGTCGGTGCGTTTGAGCTTCTCAACCCGATTCGTCGCGAGATACTCCTGCTTGAGGGCGTCCATGAGGCCGGCGATGGCGGGCGACTCGAGCTCCTTTTCAAGCGTCTTGGCCGCTTCGACAACAGCCGTGAGGTCGGCCGACGAGCTCCCCATGTCGAGGGCATACGTCGCCGGCACGATGCCAATCAGAACGAGCATGATGAGGCCCATGCCTTTCTGGCCATCATTGGATCCGTGGGCGAAACTGACACCAGTGCACGTGCCAATGAGGAGTCCCCGAATCCACCACGGGGGCGGTTCATCGCCCTCTGGTGGCTCGTAGAGTTTTTTCGAGGGAACGAGCCGTCGGAGCACGAGCAGCAGAACAGCGGCCAGGCCGAAGCCGATCAGGGGTGAGAACAGAAGTGCCATGCCCACTTCGGTCGCTTTGTGCCAGTTGACCCCCTTGAAGAATGAGCCGTGCTCCATCCACGCGTTCATCATGCCGACGCCCATGATCGACCCGATTAGGGCATGGGAGCTCGAGGCCGGCAGACCTCGGTACCAGGTAGCAAAGTTCCAGATGATGGCCGCCAAGAGCAGCGCCAGCACCATCGCGAGGCCACGGCCCGTCTTGATATTCACCAAGAGATCGACGGGCAGGAGATGAACGATGCTGAAGGCCACGCCGATGCCACCGGCATGGACACCGATAAAGTTCCAAAGCCCCGACCAGACCACGGCGGGCGTCGGCTTCAGGCTCTTCGTATAGATGACCGTCGCCACGGCGTTGGCTGTATCATGGAAGCCGTTGACACACTCGAACCCAAAGGCAATGACCAATGCCAGAATGAGCAGCGCCACCTGGCCGGGGCCAAGCATGGCGAGTGAATCGAAGAATTCCATGATGCTGCCCTGGCCCGAGGATGAGAGATCGTGGCAGAGTGAGGCGTTGATCGTGCGGACGTCGGCGGTTCCCGCGACCTGGTCACGAGCGTAGGGGCGGTCTCGTGGGTTCACAAGCGACGGCCTGCCCGCTCACCGAATTCTCATGCAGGTCGCGTGCGATTCTTCGCTACCCCACGAGAATCACGAACAGTTCTTTGGGCCCATGAGCGCCGAGCACCAGAATCCGCTCGATGTCGCCGGTGCGGCTCGGGCCTGTGATGAAGGAGAGCATGCTCGGCAACCGCCCGCCATGGCGCTGCCGTACACCATCAAGGGCATCGGCGAGTGTCGGAAGGATCTGGTCGAGGGTGGCGATGACAACATGGACATGGGGTAACACGGAGAGGGCACGGCCCCCGCTGGTGGAGCTTGCCACGAGGATCGAGCCAGTCTGAGCGACGAGGCATTCGCAGGACGTGATTCCGGCGTCGCAGGTCTCGAGGGTATTTTTATCGAAGGGTGTTTCCGAGGCATCGACGCGGTAGGTGCCGCACGGAACGCCGGTGATCGCGGCCTCGACCAAAGGACTCGTATGCCATGCCACCCGCTGCCAGTCCTTTTCACGGACAAGGCTCGCGAGATAGTCGGCTGCCGCGGCAAGGTCGTTCACGCGCACAAGATTCGCCCGCAGCTTCTGGAGGTTTTCTTCGAGCAGGACAAGACTGGCCTCGGGCGTGTCACCGCCATCTGGCAGCCACGGCCGCGCGGCCGTGGAGGGCAAAATGGTGAGAGACCGTGTTGATCGACCTGCCGTGTTCGCCACGGGCTCGATGTCATGGCTCGCCAGATGCGGCATCGGCGCGGGCACACGAAGTGCTTCGTGAACCCGCGCCAGAATCGCGTCGCGGGCCGCTGCATTGTCATGCTGCGTGGGCTCGTGGTTCATCGCTGCCTCGCTTTCCATGCCGCCCGGAAACTTTTTGGGGGTGCCGTCGGCAGGTCGCGTGTGGCGAGCCACGCGGAGAGTGGCGGCGGCCTCAGGGCCTTGGCGATCGGCAGCGTCGTGCGGAAGAGCCAACCACCGAGGGCAAAAAGCCACGGCCGCGTGACCACGGCCGCAAACAGACGTTGACCCTGCTTTTCGAGCCACGATGGACTCGTTTGGGCGGCGTTACGACGGTTGTGCAACAGGTGGTGGTGAATATCGATCCGCACCGGGCAGGCGTCGGTGCAGGCGCCACACAGTGAGCTGGCCGCCGAGAGGTGATTCCAGTCGGAAAGACCGCGGAGGTGGGGCGTGATGACGCTCCCAATCGGCCCCTGATACGTCGTGCCGTAGGTAAAGCCGCCGACGTTCTTGAAGATCGGGCAGACATTCAAGCATGCGCCGCATCGGATGCAGTGAAGCGCATCGCGTTGCTCGGGGTCGGCCAGGAGCGCCGTGCGAGCGTTGTCGAGGAGTACCAGGTGCATCTCCTCCGGACCGTCACACTCTCCTTCCCGCCGGGGCCCCGAGTAGAGCGTGTTGTAGCAGGTCATGGGCTGGCCAGCCCCGGCCGTTGCGAGCATCGGCAGGAGCACGGCCAAGTCGTCGAGCCGCTCGATCACCTTTTCGATTCCAGAAATCGCGATGTGGACTTTTGGGAGCCCAGCCGTGAGCCTGGCGTTGCCTTCGTTTTCGGTGATCGAGATCTGGCCGGTTTCGGCGACGAGAAAATTGGCACCTGTGATTCCCACATCGGCATCGACATAGAGCTGTCGCATATGCCGACGGGCGATCATCGTGAGCTCTTCGGGGCTGTCTGTGGGCGCCGTGCCGAGATGCTTTCCAAAGAGATCACTGATTTCGTCGCGACGGACATGCATGCAGGGAAATACGAAGTGGTACGGCGGCTCACCCCGCAACTGCTGGATGAACTCACCGAGATCACTCTCGACCACGCCGTAGCCGTCCGCCTCGAGCGCGGCGTTCAAGTGAATCTCTTCACTGGTCATGCACTTGCTCTTGATGATCGCGCGGGCTTTTGCTTTGGCGACGAGGCCGAGGATGATGCCGCGAGCCTCCTCGGCATTCCTGGCCCAGTGGACCTTGCCGCCATTGGCCTCGAAGTTCGCCGCGAACTTCGGCAACAACTCATCGAGCCGGTTCACCGATGACCATTTCGCGAGGCTTGCCGCATCGCGGGCATGCTCCCAGTCGCGATACCGCGCCTTTTGGGTGTCGCGGCTGACGTAGTAGCCGCCGAGCGCCTTGCGGACAAACGCCCGATGGCCCGTGTCGCGAACATGCTCGGCCGCATCGTGCAGGAACTGTTTTTTGGCACTCGTCGTGTCCGATGCGGAACCATCCGCGTGCGCGGTTGAGCCGCCAGGCGTGGAAGCGTTCATGGTGCGGCCTCCGTGCCGGCGAGGATTTCGGCGAGGTGAATCGTCCGCGGTCTTTTGTGCTGCTTGGAAAACCAGCCGTCGAGTTGGAGCTGGCAGGAGGGATCGCTCGAAACGATGTAGTCACATTCCGTGCGTTCGAGGGAGCCCCCCTTCACTTCGGCCATGGCCGTTGAGACCATCGGAAATTTGACGCTAAACAGGCCGCCGAAGCCGCAGCAGCTTTCGGGCTCGTCGCATTCGACAAGCTCAAGACCGCGAACATTCCGGAGCAACTCCCTTGGTTCGTCCTTCACCCGCAGTTCCCGTAGGCCATGACAGCCGTCGTGGTAGGTCACGCGGTGGGGAAACGTGGCGCCGACGTCGGTGACACCGAGCTTCTTCACGAGAAACTCGCTGAACTCAAACGTGCGGCTTGCGAGGTCGAGGGCCGCGGTTTCGTCGGGGGTGCCGACAAAGAGCTGCGGATAAAAAACCCGCATCATCGCGACGCACGAGCCGCTTGGCCCCACGACCGCCTCGGCATCGCGAAACACGTTGAGTGCGTGTCGGGCGACGCTTCGAGCATCGTTCCAATACCCTGCGTTGAAGGCTGGCTGGCCGCAGCAGGTTTGGGCGGCGCGAAACTCGATCGTGTGCCCGAGCCGCTGGAGGACCGTGGCGACCGCCATGCCGACCTTCGGCATGAGCTGGTCGACGAAGCAGGGAATGAAGAGGGAGACGACCATGCGTTGAGGAGCCCACACCGGTGATTGATGAGAAATCGGCTGGAAGCCAGCAGCACGCGAGCCACAAGAGTGTAGAGGCGATAACGCCGCTGTGCAGCGGTCGCTCGAGTACGGCCGCTGGATCGTGCCAGTCACGGGCTGCGGGTCGTCGAACGTACGCCATCGTCGGACGAACCGAACTCGTGGTACAAACGGACGGCAGGAGGGGGTGTTTTCGCGGTTGAGTTTCGGCGTGGACCACACACTGAGGGCATGGTCATGGGCGGGCGACGATCATTTGGGCCGGGTTTGATGGTGACCGCGGCGTTCATCGGGCCAGGCAGCGTCATGACGGCGTCCCGTGCTGGTGCGAGTTTCGGCTTCGCTCTCTTGTGGACGATCCTCTTCTCCGTGTTTGCGACGGTCGTGCTCCAGGAAATGGCCGCCCGCCTCGGACTGGTCACCCGGCAGGGACTGGGCGAAGTGGTTCAAACGTCCTTTCGCTCCCGGGGGTTGCGGATCGCCACCGCCGCGCTGGTCGTTCTGGCGATTGGCTTCGGAAACGCCGCATACCAGACAGGGAACCTGACGGGAGCCGCCATCGGCCTCCAGGTACTTTCGGGATGGCCGCTGCCTGTCTGGGTGGGCATTGTCAGCTTCGCGTCCTTCGGACTGCTCTTCTCGGGCATGTACAAGGTGATCGAGCGAGGTCTCGTAGCGCTGGTCGTCGTGATGAGCGCCGTCTTTATCGTGACGGCGGTCATCGTCCGGCCCGACGTCTCTGCGATGCTCCATGGGCTCCTGACGCCGCAGATTCCCACCGGAGGCCTCGCCACGGTCATCGCGCTTATTGGCACGACGATCGTTCCCTACAACCTGTTCCTCCATGCCAGCTCCGTTCGCGAGAACTGGTCTGCGGAGATTCCCGTGGCGACGGCGCTTCGGGAGTCGCGCCGTGGCACGCTTACCGCTGTGACCATTGGTGGCCTGATCACCGCAGCTATCACCACGACGGCCGCCGTCGCATTCTTCGGGAAGGGAGGTTTTGAGAACGCGGCAGACCTCGCCCGGCAACTGGAACCGGCATTAGGAGGGCCGGCAGCGACGATCTTGTTTGCGATCGGCTTGCTGGCGGCCGGGATGACCAGCGCCGTCACGGCGCCCCTCGCCGCCGCCTATGCCCTGTCGGGAACATTTGGCTGGCCTGCGGACCTAAAATCCTGGCGATTTCGCGCGGTTTGGATGACGGTTCTCGCCTGTGGGGCCGTTGTCGCGCTCACGCTGAATGCGAGCCCAACGGAGGTGATCCTCGTGGCTCAAGTGGCCAATGGCCTTCTGCTGCCGCTCATGGCGGCTTTCCTGCTGATTGCGGTCAACAACCGCGAGCGGATGGGCAGCCACGTGAACGGCGCTGCCGCCAACCTGCTCGGGGGAGGGATCGTGCTCTTTGTGACCGTGCTGGCGGGGTATGTCCTGTGGGACAAACTCAGCCAGGCGTTTGTTGCCGTGTGAGCTTTTCGAGTCGGTGTCTTCACCATCGCTTGCGTGGAGGCACCCGATGACGCTCTGACAGCCGATGCGGCTAATGGATCTGGGATGACTCGAGTCCCGAAATCTTGGCTGCCCGCCAAGTGCTCTTTCCGAGTGGCTTCGCGTCTCGCATGTTGAGATTGATCCGCCCGTGGAATTCCCGGTCGGGCTCAAGCCGGATGAGCTTGCATGTAAAGAGAAAACAATCGTCAGACTTGGCGGTAAGCCAATGGACGTTGTCGCGGTAGTCCGAAATGCTCGACCAGCTTCCAGGGCCGGCGTTCTTCTGATCGACCGACTGCCGCACGATCATGTCGTCTCCGAGATCGTCGATTCGATCATAGAGCCGCACGTCGAACTCACCGGAGAGGCAGAGAAAAGCCGAGACCATGCTGCTGTGCCCGTGGGGCGGGATGCTCCGTCCCTTTTTCACGTGGGCCACCTTCACGATGGCCGAGGTGGCACCCGCTTCTTGGGCTGTTTTTTGAATCGGGCCCAGCGAAATGTCAGCGAAGATCTCGCCCTTCTTCCCGAGATCGAGGGCTGTGAGCCGATCCGCCAGGCGGCGAAAGTCGATCATGGCGAGGAGCGATTCCATCGGCACGTCCCGATAGAGAGCGTCCACCGCCTCCTGCCATTCAAGTGGCGAAATTTTTCGTTCGGCAACGCGTCGCGAGACGGCGTCTAACTGACGGGCCCAGTCCTGCACGTTGGGTTCGGCAGCGTCGGCCGCAAACCCGGCTTGGTGAGCGTGGATGGCGAGCCAACTGGCCAGCAACGACCGGCCGCTGAGCCCGAACATTTCGCGGCGATTGAGTGCGTGGAGCATCGGGCCGTTCCTTTCGCAAGCTGAGACGCCTCAACTTTATCAAAGACGGTCCGCGGAGGCGAGAATGTTCACACGCCGGGCCGCGAAGCGGCGATTCGAAGGGGGCCAGCGAGGTTGGCTAGCAAGGTGTCACCCTGGACCGTCAGGCCCAGGCGACGGGCCCCTTGGCCGCTGACAGCCCCTCCTTGAACCGTCGCAATCGCGTCGAACCGTCCATTGAGCGGCTGAGGAATCGCAGCGGCAAATACAGGAAGGTTGGTTTGGCCGAAGGCGGCGAAGGCCTGCCGCGTGGCGAGAAGACCACCAGCGCCAGATGTGCTTCGGCCGGCATGCACTTCGATCCGCGAGCCTGAGCCAAACCCACCCGACACGATGATGTCGTCGAGTGGGTCGGCGTCAAACCGAGCCGCTGATACCGAAAGACCGCCACGAAAAGTTGGGACAAACGGTGTGATCGTCTGAACCACACGGGCTCCCACGGAAAGATCGTAGATGCGAATTCGCGGTGGCATGCCGACGCCGCTCCCGACCACGACTTCCATCTTGCCATCGGCGGCCGTTGCATCGACGACGCTCCCCCCGGCAAATGTTCCAATATCGGCGGTGGCCACGGTGGCACCGCCGCGGAAGCGAGCCGGAAACGCGCGGAACGAACGATTGGGCACGTCGGGCACCGGGTCGGCCGTCGTCGGCGACACAAAGAAGGCCGTTACCAGACCGGGCCCGCGGGATGCGGCCGCCACGATATCGGCTGTGTTGTCGCCGTTGATGTCACCGGCCGCCACTTCAACACCACCACGGTAGCTGGCCGTGAAAGGAAGTGTGCGGTAGGCAGGGAGTTCCGTGCCGTCCTGAAGAAAGACTCGAATCTCGCCAACACGACCCGGTCCAGGTGCCGTGATGATCTCAGGAGTACCACCGGGAACGACGTCGGCTACGGCCACGCGGACGCCCCCGCGAAATGTTGGCTCATACGCGAGGAACCTGGTGAGAAATCCGCCGTTCGGGTTCATCACCGTCACGAATGGCTGGCTCGCGCCGCCAATATCGGACCCGGTGACGATGATCGATTCCTGCCCTACAGGCGGTGGCTCCGGATCGGGGTCCGTGGTCGGCCCCGCGACCGTTACCGTGAACTGCTCTTCGGTAAAATCGGTCGGATCAAAGACGGAGGTGGCCCTGACGGTAATCGTGGCCACGCCGCCGGCTGTCTCGGAGTAGGCGATCCCGAGGCTACCATTCGGGTTGATCGTGGGTGTGGCCAGCGACGGGTTACTCGACGTCGCCGCAAACACGAGCTCACCCACGCGGACGACGCTCGTGATCGTGACGAGGTTGTCTCGGGTGACGGGATCATTCGTTGTGTAGTCGACCAGCGGAATATCTGGGAACCCGATCGGGGCCGGGTCGACAATGCCGTCCGCGGTCGATCGGTTGAATTTTGGCACGCCTGCAATCGAGTCGACCACCGTCATGCCACTTCCGAGCACACGGGCAAACGCAGTAAATCCTCCGTTCTGCCCGTCGAGGTTGGCCGAGTTATCACCGAGGTTGAAGAAGAACTGGTTCGTGCCGCTATTCGGAAGATCCGCCAGCTTGGCCATCGCGAGCGTGCCGCGGACATTCGAGTTGCCCGGCTCGTTGACGACCGACGCAAACTGTTGAATCGAACCGAAAATGGGCTCGCCCGAGGGAGTCACCCCAAACCCACCGGTCTGAACCACGAAGTTGTCGATGGAGCGATGAACGATCGTGTTCGTATAGAGACCGGCATCAACGTAGGCCAGGAAGTTGGCCACGGTCTCGGGGGTTGTTCGAGCACGGCCCGGTCCCGCCGCGTCAAACAGCTCGGCAAAAATGTCACCACTGACGTTGCTTGAAAAACGCACAACCGTGCCGGTGACGTCCACGAGATCAAACGCCGTCGCCAGGTCGATGATCGCCGCGGGAGCACCCGCCGGAACCTCGATATCGGCAAGTGGCGCGAGGACATCGACCGCCATGACGCGGCGGGTTTCGAGCTGTTCCACATAGCCAAATCGGTGACGGGAGGGACGACGACGTGGCATAGCGAGAAAAACCTGTGGGCAGCAACGAAGGAGCAACGGACAGGCACCTTTTTCTTCCGAAAACGAGCCAGTGCCCAGCAAACCACGGTACCTACGCGGCTCGGCCTCTGCCAGTTCTCGGTCGTGCCCAAACCGTCTATCGGCCGCGGCCGCGTTTTTCGATAGCCCGCACGAGCGCGGCGCCCATATCGGCAGGACTCTCGGCGATCTCAATTCCGGCGTCGGCCAGGGCCGCGAGCTTCGCCGTGGCCGTACCCTTCCCGCCCGAAATGATCGCACCCGCGTGGCCCATCCGCTTGCCCGGGGGGGCGGTCTTCCCCGCGATAAAGGCCGCGACGGGCTTCGTGACATGGTGCTTCACGAACTCGGCCGCCTCTTCCTCAGCGCTCCCGCCGATTTCACCCATCATGAGGATCGCATGGGTGTCAGGGTCGGCCTCGAAGAGTTTTAAGATGTCAATGAAGGAGGAGCCGACGAGCGGGTCACCGCCGAGGCCCACGCAGGTGCTCTGCCCATGCCCGAGCTGCGTGAGCTGCCAGACGGCTTCGTAGGTGAGCGTGCCGGAGCGACTCATCACGCCAACATGGCCTGGCGTATGGATGTAGCCTGGCATGATTCCGATCTTGCACTCCGCCGGCGTGATGACGCCTGGGCAGTTGGGGCCGATGAGCCGGCTTTTGGAATCCTTCAGGACCGGCAGCACGCGGGCCATGTCGAGCACCGGGATGCCTTCGGTGATGGCGATCACCAGCTCGATCCCGGCGCCGATCGCCTCGAGAATCGCATCGGCCGCAAAGGCCGGCGGCACAAAGATCATCGTGGCATTCGAGCCCGTGGCATCGCGGGCTTCGGCCACGGTGTTAAACACCGGCAGGCCCGCGACCGTCTCGCCCCCCTTGCCAGGCGTCACGCCGCCGACCATCCGTGTGCCGTAGTCGAGGCAGCCGCGGGTATGAAACTCACCGACCTTGCCGGTGATGCCTTGGCAGATGACGCGGGTGTCGCGATTGACGAGGATGCTCATAGCGGGAAAACCGTAGTGCGGGTGAAGGTCTTGGGGGTGTGGTCTACGCCTTGCTGGCAGCGACAACTTTCTTCGCGGCGTCGGTCAGGCCGTCGGCCGTGATAATGGCCGTGCCACTTTCGGCCAGGATTTTCTTGCCCTCGGCGACCTCGGTGCCCTCGAGCCGCACGACCAGCGGCACCGTGAACCCAACGGTCTTCGAGGCTTCGACGAGCGCCGTGGCAATCGTCGTGCATCGCATAATGCCACCGAAAATGTTCACGAGAATCGCTTTGACGTGCGAGTCGGAAAGGATAATCCGAAACGCCTCGGTGACCTGATTGACGTCGGCACCACCGCCAACGTCGAGAAAGTTCGCAGGCTCACCGCCGTGGAGCTTCACGAGGTCCATCGTGCTCATCGCGAGGCCAGCGCCATTGACGAGGCAGCCGATCGTGCCGTCGAGCTTGACGTACGAAAGGCCAGCTGCGGCCGCGCGGGTTTCAGCCGGATCTTCTTCCTCCGCGTCGCGAAGAGCGATGACATCTTTGTGGCGGAAAAGGGCGTTGTCGTCGAATGTCATCTTCGCGTCGAGAGCGACGAGCGTGCCATCCTTCGTGAGCACGAGCGGATTGACCTCGAGGAGCGACGCGTCGAGATTCACAAACGCCGCACACAGCTTGCGAAAGAACGCCTCGGCATGCCGCCAGCTCGCCGTCGGCAGACCGAGCTTTGAGGCAAGGAGCCGCGCCTGCCAGCCAGCGAGGCCACGATCGGGATCAAACGGCTCAGAGAGAATCAGCTCAGGTGTTGTCGCGGCGACCTCTTCGATATCCATGCCGCCGGCGGTGCTGGCGATCAGCACCGG
Source organism: Pirellulales bacterium (assembly GCA_041746715.1). Classification (GTDB taxonomy): domain Bacteria; phylum Planctomycetota; class Planctomycetia; order Pirellulales; family UBA1268; genus QWPN01. Next base: position 38,739 of record JBGTGN010000059.1, read on the forward strand.
AGAGGCAGCCGCGCGGTCCACGAGGATCGCGCAGTACAGCTCACGCTCGATCGCACAGCCGCTCTCGACAAAAACCTGACGGACCTTTTGGCCAGCAGGCCCGGTCTGAATCGTGACGAGCGTTTTTCCAAGGAGGCCTTCGGCGATTCGCTTCGCATCAGCGGCGGTCTTCGCAAGCTCAACACCCCGCTGGCTCGTACCAGGCACCTGCCCTTTGCCGCGGCCACCCGCATGGATCTGCGCCTTGACGGCACAGATTGGTGTGCCGAGAGAGTCAAACGCTGCCGCTGCCTCGTCGGGTGTGCGGGCAACCTTGCCAGCGAGGACGGGCACGCCAGCAGCCCGCAGGAGATCCTTGGCCTGATACTCGTGAATTTTCATAAGGCTTTTGGTTTGAGTTTGGGTGCCCGAGTCGGAAATATCCCAGGAAATGGCCGCGCCGCAACCCACATGGCCAGGTCAGCGGTCAGTCGCGGCTTCGTGGCGGGAGGCCTGCCGCCTGGACCG
>JBGTGN010000060.1:0-34475 GCA_041746715.1 Pirellulales bacterium
CCTCGGCACCCCCGCCGTCACCTGCCGTCGCTGTCGCGCCAGCCGTACCGTCCGTGCCGCCAGTTTCACCAGCAGCCGCCCCGCCACCGGCTGCATCACCTGTGTACCTCGCCGCCGAGTCGGCTCCGCCTCCCGGGCAGGACGATGTTCCCACGGGACCACCGTTGGCCGATCGCCCAGAGCGGTTGGCCACGCTCGCCACCGCTGCCCCGCCAGCATCGCTTCCGCCGCAGATGCCTCCGCCAGTCGCCGCGCCTCCATCATCGAATGCGTTTGCGACGGCCTGGTCCGACGCGCATGACAAGCTGAGCGCGGGTCGCTACGCCGAGGCGCTGACCGCCCTTTCGGTGTGGTACGACGATCCGTCGCTCGGTCTTGAAGAAAGTCATCGGCTCGAGGATCTGCTGGGCCAGCTCGCCGGCACCGTCATCTATTCGCAGCAGAATCTTCTCCTGCCACCGCACGTGGTCGCCCCGGGTGAGACGCTCCAGACCATTGCGACATCGCTCGGCGTATCGTGGCAGCTTCTCGGTAAGATCAACGGCATCACGGATCCGTCTCGGCTCACGCCGGGCGAGCACCTCAAGGTCATTCGTGGTCCCTTCGATGCGGTCGTGAGCGTCTCGCGGAGACGGATGAGCCTTCAGCTTCGCGGCGCCTATGCAGGCAGTTTTCCGGTCGTCGTGGGGCGGCAGTTTCTTCCCCGCGTGGGCTCGACGCTCGCGGTGGTGGACGTTCGTCGCGACGGTTCGACGCCGGGCCGTGGGTTTGATCCGGCGGCGGTCATCCGGCAGGGCGTCTTCCTCGCCGACGGCATGGTGATCGAGTCGGCTCCCGATCCGAGCACCATCGCCGACGACGCGGCCCCGGGCAGTCTCGTGGTGTCGGAACACGATCTCGCCGAGCTCGCCGACATCCTCGGCCCCGGCTCGAGCGTGCTCATCCGCCAGTAGGCTCGGCGCTGGCCATCAGCCGCCGCAGTAGTCGATGGCGCGGGCGATCTCGCTCTTGAGGTCCTTGCGGGCCACGATACGGTCGATGAAACCGTGCTCGAGGAGAAACTCGCTCGTCTGGAAGCCCTTGGGTAGCTCCACGCGAATCGTCGCTTTGATCGTGCGAGGGCCGGCGAAGCCGATGAGGGCCCGCGGCTCCGCGAAGCAGAGGTCGCCAAGCGATGCAAAACTCGCAGCCACGCCCCCCATCGTCGGATTCGTGAGCACCGAGATAAAGAGCCCGCCGGCTTGCGAATAGCGGGCGAGGGCCGCGGAGACCTTCGCCATTTGCATGAGCGAGAGAATTCCCTCGTGCATCCGGGCACCGCCGCCCGAGGCACTGATAATGATGAGCGGAAGGCGGCCGGGCGTCGCTCGCTCGACAAGCCGCGCGAGCCGTTCGCCCACGACGCTTCCCATGCTGCCCATGATGAAGGCCGAGTCGGTCACGCCAATCGCGACGCGACGGGCGCGGATCATGCCGGTGCCCGTGATCACGGCATCGGTGAGGCCCGTCCGCTTCTGCTCCGCCACGAGCCGCTCGGCGTATGGCTTCTTGTCTTTGAAACCGAGTGGATCAACGGGAAGGAGATTCGCGTCGCATTCCTCAAATGTGCCGGTGTCGAGAATCTGCTCGATCCGCTGGGCGGCCGAGACATACCAGTGGTAGTCGCACTGCGGGCAGACATTCTGAAGCTCTTCGGCTTCCTTGCGGTAGATGGTGGCCCCGCATCCGCCACACTTGAGCCAGAGGCCTTCCGGCACCCCCCGTTTGGCACGCGCGGTGGGGGCCGGTTCCAAAGGGGCCTCAGCGGTCGCTGTGTGGGAGGCGGTCGCTGGGCTTCGGCTTTCCATGGCGTCTAAATCGGGCGATGGGATGGAGAGAGAAGAGATCATCTGGGTTTGTTGGAGACCCCGCACTACGCCCTTTGAAGTGTAGCCGGAGGGCCTCGCTCGCCGCTGCGCCGGTCAAAAAAACCCGTGGCTACAAGGCCGCGCTCCCGGGGAGAACGGCCGAGGGTGACGCACCCCTGGGCATGGCTCGTGTGGTTTGCCATTGGGCCGCGATGGGGAGCTCCACCATCGGCTCCCGCTCGGGATCGCACTCCCAGAGATCGTCCAGCGGCTCACGGGCCACGAGCCACCGGATCAGCGAGTCGAGAGGGAAGGGCACCACAACGGCAACCCGGCCTCGCGGGTGACGCTTGGCGATGCGATCGAGCGCCTCCTCCACGCGTTCGAGCGCCTCTTCAAGAAACTCGCCTTCGGGTGGCGCGATGCCCCACGGGTCATCCTGCCACTGCCGGTGGACCGTCGGCTGAAGCCGGCGAATCTCATCGACGAGCTTGCCCTGCCAGAGGCCGAGGTCGATGTTGGCGAGGCGATCGAGCTTCTTTGGGACGACCCCGAAGCGGCTCCCGATGATTCGGGCCGTCTCGAGCGCACAGGCAGTCGGCGCCGAATAGATGGCCTCAGGCGCCGCGGCCGCGAGCCGGTTGGCGATGGCCTCGACGCCAGAGAGCCCCTCGGCGGAAGGTGGAATATCGAGCGAGCCGCGCACACGGCCCTGAAGCTCGTAGTCGGTGGAAGCAGATCGTATGACGACCAGGTAGTCAGGCATCGAAGTCAAACTGGCTCCGGGGGTATGTGGAGGGGGGGATCGCAGCCTTTAGGCCGCGGCTCGGGCGAGTGCCTCGAGCTCCGTGATGGCACGGGTGTAGTCAGGTGAACGAATGACGGCACTGCCAGCGACGATGAACGTGGCGCCCGCGGCCGCGGCCGGGCCGATGGTGGCGGTCGAGATGCCGCCATCGACACAGAGCGTGAAGCGGCCTCCGCGGTCGCGACGGATGGCCGCGAGCTCGGCGAGCTTGTCGAGTGCCACCGGCTCAAACGATTGGCCGCCGAAACCTGGTTCCACGCTCATGACAAGCACGCCGTCGCAGGCATCGAGGAACGGCTCCGCCGCGCTGACCGGTGTGCCAGGGTTGATGGCGAGGTGGGCCCTCGCCCCGAGCGAGCGGATCGCATCGAGCGTGGGCCGAGGATCGGGAAGGGCTTCGAGGTGAACCGTCACGATGTCGGCGCCGAGTTTCACGTAGTCGGCAGCCGACCGACCGGGTTCCTCCACCATCATGTGGACTTCAATTGGCACGCGGGCCGCCTTTCGCACCGCCTCGACCACGACCGGGCCGTAGGTAAGTTGCGGCACAAACCGGCCATCCATGATGTCGAGGTGGAGGGCCTGGGCGCCCGCTGCTTCGAGCCGGTGGACCTCGTCGGCCAGGTGGCCAAAATCGCACAGGAGGAGCGCAGGCAGCACAACCGGCCCATCCTGGTCGAGGAGGGCAGTCATCTGGGGATGATCGGCATGACCAGCAGGAGATGCCGAACGGGTGTGGTGGGCTTGGCTGGGGTTGGTCATAGGCCGCCAGACGATGTCGCCGGCGGTGCGGGTAGTCTAGCACGGGTGCCCGGAATCGGTCACGCGTGCGAAAATCCAGGGTTTTTTTAGGGAAAGCCCGCCATGGCGATCGGCGAACCGTACGAACGTGCATCCAAAATGGACGGGTATTCGCCATAAGGCGAGAGCACGCAGGCCATAGAGGGGATCAGCTAGCCCGCGTTCTCCAAGACCTGGAGGCCGGTCATCGTCGCGGGGGGGCGCTCGCGGAATAGTCAATCCTGCGAAGGTCGTCGAGCGTCAGCGTAGCAGGCTTGTATGCGCGTCGAAATCGGAGGTGCCGCCATGTCATGCCGCCGCCGTCCCTCTGCGCTGTCGGTGATATACTCCGTTCCCGCGGATTCATGCGCGTGCAGTGTTTGGGCAAGGCACTCGCTCGGTTTCGCTCGAAGGAAGTGGGGAATGATGCTGTCGCGTTTGTCTTGGTTCTCGATGGTGGCTCTATGCCTGCTGACTGTCGGCGGCTGCGGTCAGCCCCCCGCACAAGCGCCGGTGGCGGGCGAGCCGGCCGTTCCAAAAACCGCCGACGCGGCACCGCAGCCAGCAGCCGCGCCTGCGGTCTCCGAGCCAGGTGTGCGGCAGCGGGATATCGTGCGAAAGAAGCTTCCGCGCAACCTCAAATCGATCGCCCTTGAATACACGGTGGTGCTCATCGACAAGCACGGCAAGGAGCAGACGGTCGATCCCGCAGATTACACGTTCGAACTGGGCGACTCATTCCTCGTGAGGATCCGCCCAGAAGACGACCTCTATGTCTACGTCTTCAATGAAGGGCCAGGGGGCGCACGCACCTGCCTGCTCCCGGCCGAGGACGAGCAGCCCCAGCTTGTGAAGGCGGGTACCGACATCAAGCTGCCCGATGATGGTGGCTATTTCACATTCGAGCCACCAGCGGGCGAGGAGAAGCTCTTGGTGGTTGCCCTTCCGCAGCCGACCGACGATGTCCGCCTGCTTGCCAGTACGGCCTTCAAGCTCCAGGCAGGCAAGCCCGCAGGACTCGAGAGCGCCGAGGATGCGCAGGCAAAAAAGCAGGCCGACGCGGCGATTGAATCGCTCCGGGAATCGTCGGGTGTTTCCACCCGAACTCGCGGCCCTGTCCGCAAAGTGATCGAGCGGCTCGATGGTGGCATCGGCAATCAAGCCATCTCACACGTTGAGCCACCGCTTGACGGCGAGGTGTCGAGCTACGGCATTGCCATCGCTTCCGGAAATGGCGACGACCCGAAGCTGGTGCTCGACATTCCACTCCGCTCCCGTGGTGCCGCCGCTGCCGGTGATGGCAGGTGATGGCCGCCGCAGGCCGAAATTCGGCAGGCCTTCCCAGTATGCGTTTCGTTTTGAATTTCCGCCTGATCGTGATCTTGGTAGCCATTGCCACGGCTACCGGCCAAGTCTCCGCAGCCATCATTCGTGAGGATGCGGCGGAGCCCATGCTTCGGCTCGATGTGCCCGGGCATACAGCCGAAGTGCGAGCCTTGGCGTTCTTCCCTGGCTCGTTGCGGCTGGTATCCGGCGGTCGCGACAAACTCGCGATTATCTGGAATCCCACAGGCCGCCCCGAGGCTGGCGGTGTGCTCACTCGTGACATCGGCCGCAGGCGGTCCCTCGAACGCGTGCTGCGGTGGCAGGTGGCTCGAGGCACCCGGGGGGCAATTCAGGCGCTCGCCGTGTCGCGGGGCGAGCGTCCTCTCGTCGCCTTGGCAGGCAGCGGCGCCATGGGCAGCACCGGTGAGATCGTGCTCATCGATGCCAAGGACGGAAACCTGGTGGCCGTGCTCGGTGGCGGCGACAAGCCGGGGCATCGCAACAGTGTGCTCGCGGTGGCCTTTTCAACGGACGGCAACTGGCTCTTCTCGCAAGACTTCGACGGAGCATGTTTTGCATGGAAACGGGACGAGGCATGGAAGCCAGTGGAGCTGGCGGCTTGCGAGCGTGACCGCTACGGACTGGGACGAACGGAGACGGTGCAAAAACTTCCACGGCTGCGTCCGCTCGCTGCTGTCGCCGGCGGACGGGTAGCTCTGCCTGTGCTCGTCTCGCCCGCCGGGGCATCGCCGCCGGTCTGGCGGATCGAGTTCGTCGATCCCGCTGCGAACCAGCCTCGGACGATGGTGCCGACCGATCACGCGGGCGTCGTGACGGCAATGGCGGCCTCACCGGACGGCCGATTCCTCGTGTCGGCCGATCTCGCCGGGCAGGTGCATGTGCATGACTTGATTGCCATGGATGAAACCACGAAGCCCGCGTCGTTTCGAGTCGAGCCGGCCGCCGAGTCACTTGCGATCTCACCGGATGGTGGCACGGTCGTGCTGGGCATTGCCGCAGGTGGCAGTGGCAAGAGTACCGCCCGCTTCGAGATATGGGACGTCAAGGCTGCACGGCGAAGCGGCGTTCGCGAGATGCCGTCGAGTGTGCGGGCCGTGGCCCTGAGCGACGATGGCACGCGCGCTGCGTGGACGGGGGGCTGGCAGCACGAGGTGTTTGCCATGCCCGTTGCCGACCTCGTTGCTGGCAAGCCGATTCGCGGACAACTCGGCGGCGTCGGCAGAAGGATCGGCCGTGTCGCCTTCGAGAAGCAGGCAAACGGACCCGATACGAAGCTGGCTGCTCCGAGCCGAATCGCCGTCGCATGGGACACCGCCCCGGGCAGTGAGCCCAAGCCCCGTGATGCGAAGTCCGATTTCGACGCCGCCTTCGACATCGCAAAACTCGGCGTCGACGACCCGCCGCCAGCCGATCGCATTGCTTCACCTGAAGGCCGACGCGGCTCGTGGCGAATCACGCGGGCCGCCGTGCAGCCGGCTGGCACGGAAGCTTGGCAGGTGACGCGCGACGGCAAGCCCGCCGGTGTGATTGCCCTCGAACTCGACTGGCAGGGGCGGCTGGGGACTGATGAACGTTGTGTGGCGTGGCTCACGCCGCCTGCGGCCGAGGGACAGCGCGGAGCTACCGAGCCGTGGGCCGTTTGTGTCGGCACCGATCGCGGAATCTTTGTCTATCAATTGATTGGCAAGGCAGGTCGGGCCGATCAATCACTCGCGATCGTCCGCCGCTACCGTGGGCATGAAGACGGCGTCGCGGCCGTCGCGATTTCTGAAGACGGTCGCTGGCTCGCCAGTGGCGGCCGTGACGGGATCGTGATGCTCTGGCCGCTTCCCGGCAACGCGTCTGCGGCCCTCTTTGAACGGTTCGGTGTCGCCCTCGAAGTTCAGGATGGAAAAGCCGTGGTCGTGTCGATCGACGAAGCGGGACCGCTTGCCGGTCGGGGTGTCGGCGTCGGCGACGTGCTCGCGAAGGTTTCTGCTTTTGATGGCACGTTGCGAACCGAGGCCACGGATGGCGAGGCCGTGATCGCGGGCCTCACGGCTGCTCCATGGAATTCGCAGGAGGCGTTTGTCGTGGAACGCGGTGGTCGGGCTGAGGAGCCGTTCAACCGCCAGCCGGCCTGGGAGCACATCGCGGCGTTTTATCTCGCCGACAACCGTGAGTGGGCTTTCTGGTCGCCCCGCGGCTATTACGCGGCCAGCGCCAACGGCGATTCACGGTTCGGATGGCTCGTGAACCGCGGCCTTGAGCGGCTTCCGCGATTCCACACCGCCCGTCACTTCCGGCGGAAGCTCGAACGCCCGGACGTGATGACACAGCTCCTCGCTGAGGGTAGCGTGGCCGGTGCCTTGCGGCGGGCAGCGCAGGGTGAGCCCGGTGCGCTTGATTCATCCGCTCGGCTGTTGCCCCGACTGATCGCCTCGGCACCCGAGGTCAGAATTCTTACGCCCGAAGCGTTTGAGGCAGCCGACGGTGCGTCGCTTGTGGTCCGGGCGACCGTGGAGGTGCCCTCAGGCGCGGAGCTCACCGACGTGCGGGCCTATGCCAGTGGTGTTGTCTCGCGGGATGCCGGCAAGGTCATCGCTGAACATTCCGATAAAGACGGCACGTCAGCCCGCACCTACGAGTGGCAGCTCGACCTGCCCGAGGAAGCGGAGCAGCTCATTCAGGTCTTCGCCGGCACCCGCGATGGGCCGACCGATGTTGGGGAGACCACGGTCGCCCAGCGGCAGGCGACTCCCCAGCGGCGACCGCCACGGCTTCACCTGCTGGCGGCCGGGATCAATCACTACCGCCACGCCGATCAGTTCGCCGACGAAGGCCTGACGAACCTTCTCTACGCGACGAACGACGCTGCCGCGGTCCGTGACAGCCTGCTGGCCTATGCCACCCCGTACCAGGATCAAGGACTATCGACCGATGTGCTGCTGCGGGACGGTGAGGTCACGCGGGATGCGTGGCAGAAGCAACTCGCCACGATGGTTGATGCGATTGCGATCGATGTGACGCCCGACGATCTGGTCGTGATTTTCCTGGCGGGCCATGGCATGGTCGTGCCCGAGAGGGAGCGGGGATATGCCTACCTCTGCCACGACGTGACGTTTGAGCCGCAGGGCAATGACATGGTGCCAGCCGCGTCTGCGACGATCGGGTGGGACGACCTGCGTCCGCTCGCGGCGCTCCCGTGCCGCAAGCTGGCCCTCATCGACTCCTGCCATGCCGGGGCGCTCGCTCCGTCCAAGCGGACGGCGATGGCCCGCGACTTTCAGGAGAACATGGTGCTCGTGCTCTCGGCCTCGGCCGACGATGAGTCGAGCCTCGAGTCGGATGCGTGGGGTCACGGCGCCTTTACCAAGGTGCTCCTCGACGCGTTCTCGGGCAAGGCTGATACCCGCGGCACCGATGATGGCGGGGGCGGAGACGGCATGGTCAGGCTCGACGAGGTCATCGACTACGTGCTTACCCAGGTGCCCTTGCTCGCCGCGTCTCAGAAGGCCGCCCAGCATCCGACTGTCGCGCCCGACACACTCGTGCCATACATGACTCCCCCTATCACGAAGCGTTGATATGCCCGGCGACGATGCACGCCTGCAGTCATCCAAGACGGCGGCCTTTGATGTCCATGCCACGCTCGCCAACGCGGGGGCAAACGAGCCTCGTGTTTCGGTCTATCCGTATTTCCCGGGCGAGGCGATCCTGCCCGGGTATCGGCTCGACAAGCGGCTGGGAACCGGAGGCTTCGGCGAGGTCTGGCAGGCGACCGCACCCGGGGGGATGAGTGTTGCGATCAAAATACTGGCGAACCTCGGACGGGTGCAGGGAGGCCGTGAGTACCGTGCCCTGCAGACCGTGAAGAACATCCGTCACGCGCATATCGTCCCCGTCTTCGGGGTCTGGCTGAAGTCGGGTGATGGTCGCGTGCTCGAAGAGGCGGAGCTCCTCGACGCCGAACACCGTCTCCTTAATTCGCGGGGAACACCATGGCATCCCGAACGGCAAGGGATGGCATCCACCGTCGATGTTCAGGCCGACGCATTGCGCCTGGAATCACTCGAGCTGGTGATCGCGATGGGTCTGGGCGACCAGACTCTCTCCGACCGGCTTCGCGAGTACGTCAAGGCTGGTGAGCACGGCATTCCGGTGGCCACGCTCGTAGGATGGATGCATCAGACGGCACTCGCCCTCGACCACTTCAACTCCGGTGGCCGAAGGAGCGGGGAGAACTCTACGGCGGTGCAGCACTGCGACATCAAGCCGCAGAATATTCTCCTGGTCGGCGATGCGGTGCAGGTCTGCGACTTTGGTCTCGCACGGCCGCAGGGCGAGGTTCGGGCCACCTCCAATACAATGGCGAGCCTCGCCTACGCGGCGCCGGAGATGATCAGCGGCAGCCGCGATCCTGCGCCGACGACAGACCAGTATTCCCTCGCCATCACGTACGTCGAGCTTCGTACCGGCCAATTGCCATACAAGGATATCTCTCCGGGAGAGATTATCCGGGCGAAACATGATGGCGCGCTCGACCTTTCGCGGCTGACGGCCGCAGAGGCGGAGGTCATCACTCGGGCGGTCGCTGTTGATCCGTCTCACCGATGGTCGACGTGTGTTGCATTCGTACGGGCGCTGGAGTCGGCCGTTGCGGCAGACGGTGCCGTGGGAATCTCGTCTTCGGAGAAGTCTGATACTCCTGCAAAAGGCCGGGTCGCCCCGGCAACCGTGCCTCCACCACAGGCGACGGTCTCCCGAGGCCGCCGGCGAGTGATCTTCGCGATTGTCGGCGGTACTGTCGCGATCGTAGCCGCCGGCCTTTTCGTGCCGTGGAGGGGCTCACCGCCACCCACCCGCGAGGCCGCGCGAGCCCTCGAAAAGGCATCCAAGTTTGCCGAGGCGGGCGATGCCTACGCCCGCGTCCTTGATGGGCAAAAGGATGAGCTCGCCTCGGTGCTCTGGGATCTGCAGACGCAGGCTGCCGACGCCGGTCGCGCGTCCGACTGTATCCCGCTCCTCAGACGGCTCGAGCGGCTCTATGCGGATTTGCCGCTTCCACAGGTTCGCGGTCTTTCTCGCTGGGACGTGGTCAATTCGCTCGCCTGGTATCTGGCGACCGATCCGGACGCAGGAACCAGCGCCGCTGCCGATGCCAAGCAATTGGCTGCCGAGGGCCTTGCGCTGGCTGGCAATGACGCCACGATGCTTCCGCAGGCGCTCGATACGGCGGCCGCTGCCGCTGCTCGAAACGGGTTGTTCGACGAGGCCGTCGGGCAGATCGAGCGGGCGATCGCTGCAGCTCCCGATGCCGGCGCCCGTGAGGACTTTGAGCGCCGCCTTGCTGCGTATCGCGAAAAGCAAAGCTGGAACCAACCGTAGCTCGCCAGGGCTGAGGGCTTGCTTCTCCCCGTCAGTAAAGTCCCGCCAGGCCCCCTCGTTTGCCATGGGCATGCGAAAACCTATGGCGTCGCGCCGAAAGAATCGACCTTGCCGGCTGGCCTGTCGATTCCTCAGAGGGGATATCGATGGGGGCTGCCGCGATCGGGACAGGAAATGCTCCAGAAGCAGTCATTATTGTGGCGGCGACCTTTTGAAAGTGGGCGAAGCCACCCAGGGTTTGGCCCGCGCGGGCGGTTCCTCCCCACATGGCTGATCGGGGTCGCTGCGGTTGTCTCGCTTGTCCCGGCTGATCTCGCGACCGCCAGCCAACCATCCTCACCCGGACAGGCGCCGGCCAGTCCGGCCACACCCGCTCCCCAACCGCCCGTTTCGCCACCGACTCTGGACCAAGACAACGCGGGCGTTCCCGAGGTTCGCAATCAGCTTGCCGACATAGACGCCGGCGGCATCGGCGAGGCTTTCTCGGATGTGCCGAACTTCATCGGCGACGGCAGCGCGCCTATCGGGGCGTGGAATTTTGGCCAGCGAGCCTCCGTTGTGCCGCTGCCGGGTGAGAACGTCGGCTTCGTCAAGCTCTCGGAGAACGTGAACCTTCTCCCGCGGGACCGCGTCTATTTCAACTACAGCTACTTTGCCGACGCCCGCATTGGTGACGGTCGTAACGACGTCAACCGCTTTATGCCGGGTCTTGAAAAAACGTTTGCCGACGGCTGGACATCGATCGAGGTTCGGACGCCGTTTGCCGCGACGATTGCGCGAACCCAGACGGTCGATATCGCCAATCGGAACGGTGTGTCCGACGCCCGGGATGTCGAGTTCGGTAACATGTCGGTGATCTTCAAGTCGGTGATCGCCCTGGGCGACACCTGGGCCTGGACCGGCGGCATGCAGGTGATCGTGCCCACTGCGGATGATGTCAACCTGCTGGCGAACCACGGCGGCCCGACGGTCTTTCGCGTCGATAACCAGTCCACGCGGCTCATGCCATTTACTGGGGCCATCTGGGCGCCAAACGATCGGTTCTTCTGCCAGTCACTCCTGCAAATCGACACCGCAGCCAACGGCAATCCGGTCTACGCCGCGAGGCCTGGGCAGGGCGGTCTCGCGCCCATCGGCACGGTTGCATACCCGACCATCATGTACGCCTCGGTTGCCGGCGGCTACTGGGCCTACAAGAGCAACACGACTTCGCTCACCGGTTTCGCGCCGATCATGGAACTGCACCTGAATCAAGCTCTTCAAGGCTCCACCGTGATCCGCGACCCTCAGTACCAAGTGGGTTTTGACGATGGCGTGATATCGCTCATCAACGGTCTCGTCGGCTGCAACTTCGAGTGGGGAACGCGGTCCACGCTCACGGTGGCCTACGTCACCCCCTTCGGCGGCGGCGTCGATCGCTGGTTTGACGGTGAACTTCGCGCCTTCTGGAACTACCGCTTCGGACCGCAGACCCGACTCACCCGCGTGCAGTTCTGACGCCGCAGCATCGGTGTGGTGCGGACCATCGGCGGCATCGAGCAGGTGGGGGGCGAAAGCATCGATGAGAGCATCGTGCTTCGGTGCCCAAGCGGTCCCATGCAAACTGATATAATCTCGTGCTACGCCACGTTTCCAAGCACGAGACACGATCCTGTGCCTTCGCACGCCGACCCGGATCCCCAGTCCGATGATCCGTACGGCACGGTCGCTCCTCCTGGCGCCGCACCGGACGGTGCGGAGTGTTCCTCCACTGCCAGCGGCGTTTCCCGCTTCCGCATCGTTCGTCTGCACGCCCACGGCGGGCTGGGGCAGGTCAGCGTGGCGATTGACGAAGAGCTTGGCCGTGAAGTCGCGCTCAAGGAGATTCAGGCTCCATTTGCCGACGACCTCGCTGCCCGCGCACGGTTCGTGCGTGAAGCGGAGATCACCGGAGCCCTCGAGCATCCTGGTGTCGTGCCCGTCTATGGACTTGGGGTCGCAGGCAACGGCCGGCCGTACTATGCCATGCGATTCATCCAGGGTCGGAGCTTCCACGAGGCCATCGAGGAATACCACCGCGAGCGTCAGGCGGAGCCAATGCACACGACGATGCGGCTTCGCGAACTCCTGCGACGGTTGATCGACACGTGCAACGCCATCGACTATGCCCACAGCCGTGGGATCATCCACCGCGACCTCAAGCCCGGCAATGTGATGCTCGGTCAATATGGGGAGACGCTCGTGGTCGATTGGGGACTGGCAAAAAAGGCGGGGGAGGCCGGCGACGACGCCCCGAGCCAGGCCACGTCGCTCAGCGGCGGCGGGGTGGTCGAAACGTTGCACGGCTCGGCCCTTGGCACGCCCCAATACATGAGCCCCGAGCAGGCCCGCGGCGAGTGGGCGGCTGTTGGCCCGGCCAGTGACGTCTACAGCCTTGGAGCCACGCTCTACCATTTGCTCGTCGGCAAGCCTCCATTCTTGGGCAACACCCTGGCCGACGTGCTGCGGAAGGTGCGGGCCGGCGAGTTCCCACGACCACGGGAGGCACTTTCGACCGTGCCGCCGGCGCTCGAGGCGATCTGCATGCAAGCGACGGCACTCCTGCCGTCCGATCGCCACGCGTCAGCCCGCGCGCTAGCCGCCGAGATCGAGCACTGGCTGGCCGACGAGCCAGTGCTGGGCTATGAGGAGCCATTCGCCGAGCGGTGGTTTCGCCGTCTGCGGCGGCATCGTACCTGGACCATCGCCGCGGCCGTCGTGTTGCCGCTGCTGTTGATCGTGGTAACGGCCGCGGCAATCTGGGTCGAAGGAGCAAGGCGAGAGACCCTGCGACAGAAGGACCTGTCAGACAAGGCCAAAGACGCCGAGGCCGCCCAGAAGCAAATTGCCGTGGAAGCCACGGACGATGCGAAGCGATCGCTGGTCAATCTCCAGTTGGCCAGCGGCGAGCGATTCCAGGGCGAAGGAGATCTTGGCGGTGCGATGCTGTGGTACGCCAGGGCGCTGCCGCTCGTGAGCGAGATCGACCCGCAATCCGTCGAAACGCATCGTCTTCGGTTGGCATTGTTGCTGCGGCACATGGCAAGACCGGTGGAGGTGTGGGCATTGCCAGGCGATCAACGGCGGCAGGTCGCACGACAATGCATCAGCCCTGACGGTCGGAAGGTCGTGTTCACGGGTCTCACGATTGTCGGCGTCGATGCTGGTACCGGGCAATCCCTATGGCCGCCGCTCGAGCATGGTACGAATGACTCAATTCCATGGGCCGGCTTCTCGCCCGATGGCAGCCGCATCATCACGGTCGCGTCCCCTCGAAGCATGCGCATCTGGGATGCACGGACCGGTCAGCCATTGACACGCCCCCTCGACGCAGCCAACGACATCCTGAGCACGACCTCGGGTGCCGAGGGCAAGGCCGAACTGAGCTGTGATCATCGCTGGCTCGTCGTCGTGACCATGACGCCGAGCGAGGGCCGTGCGGTTGAGGTATGGGACGTCGCAGCCGGGCAGCGGCCATTCCCGCCACTCGAGTTTTCCGAATCGGTCAAGGCAGCGACCCCGAGTGTCGATGGCAACGAGCTGATGATAGGCAGTGGTGGGGAGTTGCAATTCTTTCAGGCTCGCGACGGACAGCCATCGGGCAGGCCGATCGCCGTGCCAGGGCTCTGGCACGCGACATACAGTCCTGACGGGCAATGGATCGCAGCGGCCAGTGTCGAAGGGTTTGCACAGATTTGGCATGCCTCCACTCGTGAGCCCGCGCATTCGCCGTTCGTGCATCGCGGCCCGGTGACCCAGGTTGCCTTCAGCCCAGACTCCAAACGCCTCCTCACGCTGAGCGCCGATCGCACGGCACAGGTCCGGGACGTGGCGACCGGAAAGGCCATCGGCAGGGCGATGGACCATGGCGACCGACCGTTCAGCGGGTTGTTCAGCACCGACGGCCAGCGTGTGATTACCGTCACGTTCAACCACACGGTTCACCTCTGGGACGCCGAAACAGGGAGGCAGATCATCGCTCCACTTCGGCACACGACTGAACCCGCCGTGAGTGCAACCGCCGACCGTGTGCTGGTGGCCGTCGATGGTCGCGGTGGGCAGTGGGACTCGAGTCGCTCGGCAGAGCCCAGTGACCTCACAATCGAAGGCATCAAAGGGATCCGCCATCTTGCCTTTTCACGCGTCGGCGGGCTGCTCGCGGCCGCCAGTGGTGACCAGGCATGGCTGCTCGACGCGAGGAATTTGGAGATCACAGCCGGACCGCTCGCGCATGGCGGCAAGGTTCAGGCGATAGCGGTCTCACCGAATGGGCGCTGGCTGGCCACGGCCGGTGACGACGGCACCGCGCAGCTTTGGAACATGGCCGACGGAACGCCTCATAGCAAACGGCTCGAGCACGAGGGACCGATTTCTTGTGTTCGGTTCGATCCGCAGAGTCAGAAGCTGCTGACATGCAGTGAAGACCAGACCGCCCGGCTCTGGGACGCGGCCACCGGAGTGCAGATCGGCGAGACGCTTGCGCACCGTGCGGCTGTGCGGCACGGTGACTTCAGCCCCGATGGCACGTGGGTCATCACCGCCTGCGACGACGGGTCAGCGAGGCTTTGGAACTCGGCCGACGGGCGGGCCAAGCCCGGAGATGAATCCTGGGTGAAATTGTCACGGCCCGAGCCGATGGAGCAGGCCGAGTTTCATCCACGCAGCGAGGTCGTGTTGGCGGCCAGTCGCGCCGGCAGGGTGTACGTCTGGAATCCGTTCGAACCCAGGCCTCAGGTAAGAATTTTCACGACAGGTTCTGGCCTCACGACGGCATCCTTCTCGCCCGACGGTCAGGCTCTGCTTGCGGCCGGGCATTCAAACGTGATTCACGTTTGGAATTGGCGAACGCCGAAGCAACCGCCTGCGTCGCTGCCCGTCGGGACGGTGGCCTTTCACGCCCAGTTCAGTCCGGATTCCCGTGTCGTGGCAGCGGCAAGTTTTGACGGCGTGCAACTCTGGGAAGCGGCCACCGGCAGGCTCGTCGGCACCGGGCTCGGGCCGCTGGCACAGGCGATTGCATTCAGCCCTGATGGTCGGTCTCTGGTGGGAGCCGATGGTCATCTCCGCCTGTGGGATTTGTCCCGAGTCGCTTACTCCTCCGAGACAATCGAGAAGCTTGTGAACCTGTGTTCCTCTCGCGAGATCGACGCGCGAGGCACCCTTCAATATCTTTCGGCCGAGCGCATCGACTCGCTCCAACGAGAACTCGTGCGGGAAATTCCCGACGATTTCCGCCCCGTTTCCCGCCGCATTCTTCCCATGGGTGCCACACGCCCATGAGCACCTGCCGGCGATACACCAAACCCAGATGCGCGTTCGTCCACGCGGCTCACACCATGGACCTGGGCCATCGTGGGCGCAACGATCGGTTCACGGGCGAAGCACGTGGACGACGGCGGGCGGAAGATTCCACCAGACGACGCGGCTCCTCGAGCGACCGGCGGCAAGAGCCGTGGATAGGACACGGCCCACGCCGACAAGCCGCTCTCGTTCCACCCGTGTCGCCACCGCCGCACGCAGCCGACGAATGGCCAGGTATTCAAAGAACCGCAGTTCGCCCCCGGGGAGCAGGACCGCGCGAAACAGATCGAGAAACCCAGAGACTTCGTCCGGTGTGAAGTTGTTGAATGGCAGCGATGACACAATCGCCTGAAACCGTGGAATGGGTTTGAGCGTGCCGACGGACGCATTGAGAACGCGGATTCGATCCCGCGCCTCACGAAAGGCGGGGTCGGTCGCGATTCGTGCCTCGAGACAGGCTGCAAACGCGGCATTCTGCTCAATGACGAGGAGCGTGTCGCGAGGGCCTGTCGCAGCCACGAGCGCCGTTGTCACGGCGCCTGTTCCAGCACCGACCTCAAGGAGACAGCGAGGCTCAGGCGATACTCCCGATTCGTTCAGCAGGCCATCCGTGAGCGACGCGGCGAGCCATCGGCTACTCGGTGCGATCGCGCCGACGCTCCGGAAATCAGCCCTCGCTTGTTCGCGGAAAATGCGGCGTGGTTGCGTCATGGCGTCGGCCAGCCATCCACGCTCCTCGCGCCGAAGGCATTCTTAGTTTTCACCATCGGCAAGCTTCTTGATGGCGTTCGCCTGGGCGCTGCGGAAGCTCTCATCACCGTGCTTGTCGGTCGCGCGATACATGGATCGTGCGACCATGCGGCACAGCACCGGGTGGCGAGAGTCCTCGCATGCGCAGAGCATGTCATCGAGAAATTGCTTGTCACACGCGGCCCGGTTCGCATAGGGCGTGTCGTAGCAGGCGTCATGGCTCCGACAGGCCGGACGAAAATCGGCGCCAAATGCGCCCTGTGGGATGAGCAGTCGGAGCGGCCCCTTCAAGCTGTCGGGGCCACAGGGGCGGGCTTGCAGCCAACGGTCGGCGGAATGTGCTGGAGCGGCAGAACACGCGGCCAGGATGAGGACAATGAAAGCGAGATGGCGGGGTAAGTGAGGCATTGGTCATGTTCCCGTAGTGCTGGTCAGGGTATGGCTCTGCGAGCCGACGAGAGCAGCAACAGTAATAGCGACAATATGGCAATTCCACTCGGACGGGAAAAAACTGCCGACTTCACCAGCCAAAAGACGCTGAACTGCCCCACCTGTCGTTCAATTCGGTGATCGGGCATGGTTCCACCGGCGTGCGACGTCGCATCGACGGCTTCCCCGTAGCGGGCCGCGATATACCCGAGGATCACCAGCATGACGACCGCCGTCACCAGCATCCCTGTCACTTCGACGAGATAGCCGTTCTCGGAGAGCGTCCAACGGCCGATCCAATACTCGTATTGGATGCCGATTGCCAGGAGTCCGGCTGTATCGACGTAGCGGGTGGCGAGGCGGCGAAAATGCCTGGCGAGGCTATACAGCCGGTCCACGGCCTGCATCGCATTTGGCTCCCGTTGCTGCGCCGCGGAGAACAGCCGGAGCGACCGCTGGACGTACTGAAAATCGGAGAGAAGAAACTGCAACGCCGGAAGGACCACGAGGCCGCCCAGAATGCAGGCATAGTGCATGCCCGCGTAGCCGAGGTACCAACGGTACGGAACGACCTCCAGGGCCGCCATGGTTTCGATGCCGTGGTCCCTCGCCCACATCACCATGCTCGTGGCCGCGTTGCCGGGAAACCAGAGCCGGCAGAACTCCAGACCAAGAAACACCGTCAGGACCAGGCCCAAGAGCAGCCTCGCGTACCACACCCGCCATGTGTGCAGACGGGCCGAAAACAGCCTCTGGAGTGGGAGTTGAAAACGGAGGTTTCCGACGATGAAAACGCCTGAAAGAAAAAGGACTGCCCGCACAGCTTCGATCGTGAATCCCGTGCCCCGTTGCACACTGGGCGTCGATAATCGATCAAATCGCAGACCCCACGCCTCCGTGGCCCAAGGCCCGTAGTAGGCCCCAACAAGGCTAGCGAGGCTGATGAGAACGCAGCCGGAATACACCACGAGAAACGTGGTTCGTGTTTGGGGTGTGCTCGAAGGAAAACGCATTTCCCGCACGAACTCGTCGTAGGAAATGTCAGCGGTGGTGACAGCGTTGTTGGCGAACGCCGCGAACAACGAGGTGGCGTCAATTGGCTCCGCGTGGAGTTCGAGGACAGTGACGATCTCACTGCAGTGCCCCGGTCGCTCATCGGGCGACTTCCGAAGACATTGATCGATGAGTTCCGCAACGTCTCTCGGCACGTGCGGGGCCAGGTCCGTGACCTTCGGCGGTTTCGCTTCCAGATGGGCAGATCGCAAGGCGGCGATGGTGCCGTGCGTCGTTGCCGGAAACGGCGCGAGGCCGGTCAGCATGTGGAACAGGGTGCATCCAAGTGCATACACGTCGGCAGCCGGGCAGGGCGGATCTCCGCTCCATTGCTCTGGCGGCATGTATGTCGGGGTGCCGACGACGCCGCCTTCGGTTTGGTTGTCCTCGCCGCTCGCTTTCAAGAGCGAGGCAAGCCCAAGGTCGAGGATCTTGATCTGACCGCTCGGCTGAAGCATCACATTCTGTGGCTTGATGTCCCGGTGGACCATGCCAGCCTGATGAACGAATTCCAGCCCCATCGCTATCTGGCGACCGATCTCGCAGGCGACCGACACCGGAAGCGGTCCGTGTTCTCGGAGCAGTTTGCCGAGATCATGGCCCTGGATCAGTTCGGTGACGAGATAGGGATCGCCCTCGTGGATGCCGGCATCGGTGGCGTAGAGCAGGTGGGAGTGACGAGACTTGCCGATTGCCTGGACCTCCCGCTCAAACCGCGCGAGGGCCAGCGGCGACGAGGCCGCCTTGGAAATCAGTTTCACCGCATAGCGTCGATCGCTGAATTGGCGGTGCCTGGCCGCGTAGACAACGCCCATTCCTCCGCGGCCGAGTTCCTCCTCAATGGAGTAATTTCCAATCGTGCTGCCCGCAGCCGCGCTGCCGGCGTGGACGTCCGGCGCCCGCGTCGCATGCAACGACAGCGACTCCGGGGCGACCGTGGAATAGGGGTTGACTGGGTCCATTGACAGAACTGTTTTCAGCGGCCAAGCCACTCTCTTTATAGCGGACGCCCTCTCGGTCGCAGCCCTCCGGTGCCAAGAACCAGACTGTTTTGATCCACTCTGCTCCGTGGCTGGGCTGCGGCAGATATTTTTTTGCAATGCACCCCCCGGTCGATCTACACTCCCAAAGGGGTTCTCCTTGATGCCCAAAACGTGTACGCCGTGTGTCGGTAATTTCTAGAAAGGGTAGGTCGTTCCAATGGATGATGCTGTCATGGGCCGCCGGGCTCAAGGGAGGCACCGGCCGCGATTGTTTGTTGGCATGCCGGTGATGGCCGCTGCTGCGGCCTTGTTCGCCGCTACTCTGGCTTGGGCCGACGAAACGCCCCCCGACGAACGGCCTGATGTACTGCCCAAGGCAAAGATCTATCAGCAAACGCTGCACGGCACCGCGATGATTGTGCGGCATACCAAATCCAATAAGCCAGGTGTCGGAACCGCCTGGGTGATCGACAAGAAAAACTGCCTTCTGGTCACCAACGATCACGTCGTGGACGGCACCGAGAGGCTGTCTGTGTACTTTCCAATGCACCGTCGCGGCCTGCTGATGACAGAGGCAGAACACTACCTCAAGAAAGAGATACCCTTGGAAGGCTGGGTGGTCGATTCGATGCCCGAAAAAGACCTGGCCGTGATTCGCGTGGCCGCCCTGCCCACCCACGTCCGTGAGCTTGAGCTGGTCTCACCGGAACACGACATTCAGCCTGGGGAAGAAGCCTTTTCGATCGGCAATCCGCCCGGTACGACTGCCTCGCTATGGATTTTCACCACCGGTACCGTTCGGCAAATCATGGACGCTGATTTCCACCTCGCGTCCGGGCAGACTGTTCGCGCGCGATGTGTCGAGGCCCAATCGCCCATCAATCCGGGTGACAGTGGCGGGCCGGTTGTCAACGAGCGGGGTGAAGTTGTGGCCGTGGTCGAATCTTTCGAACAAGGCCAGCGATTGCGGTCGCTCTTCATTCACGCATCGGAAGTTCGCGACTACATGAAATCGGTTCGCAAGTGGCTCGACCCGACGACCGCTGAGGAGCTCTATGAGCGAGGGAAGAACTATCTGGAAAAGGGCCGCTATCAGCAAGCCTTGAACGACTTCGACGAGGCGGTCAATATCGAACCGAAAAACGCCGAGTACATTTTGGCCCGGGGAGAAGCCCGCTTCGAACTGACAGACTACGACGCAGCGGCGACTGATTTTTCTGAGGCGTTGAAGCTGAAGTCTGACTTGGAAATGGCCCTCTGCCTGCGGGGCTGGTGCAATGCGAAAAAAGGCCAAAGCCGATCGGCGACCGAAGACTTTACCGATGCCCTGGCCCTGAACCCACGATTGGGCCGCGCCTATGCCGGCAGGGCACAGATCGAGATAGACAACGAGAAATACGACAAAGCCATTGATGAGTTCACCACGGCTATCCGTCACGAACCAGCCGTTGCCCAGTATTACGAGGGACGCGGCGATCTGTATTTTCGCTCCGCCCAAGATTTCGCCGCGGTGAAAGACTACACCGAAGCAATGCGAATTGCGGGAACCAAGCCAGCACTCTTGCGGAAGCGAGCCGATGCGTGGCGGGACTTCGGTCTCTTCAAGGAAGCGCTTGCTGACTACGACCAGGCGCTCAAGTACAACAGCGAAGACGCCGACGCCTATTTAGGTCGGGCTCTGCTGAGGTTCCGGGACCGCCAGTTCGACAAGTCGCTGGTCGATATCGACGCGGCCATCGCCAACTCGCCGAAATCGGCCATCCTTCGGGTTCACAAGGGAAACATCCTCCTTGTCGCCGGCCAGGACAAAGAAGCCAACCGAGCCTACGAGCAAGCCGCGGCAATCGACGCCCGCGTGCTGGCCGAGAACCGCTACCGCGACCTTCAATCCTTTGACCGCCGCGGCTTGTACGTGATCAACCGCACCACGGAGCCGATCCGCTTTCATGTGTTGTTTTTCACTCGGACCGGCACGGACCCGAAATCCGACACGTACTGGTATCCCGGCGCGCCGGGTACCGAGCGAGCCAAACTTGCTCAAACGTGGGAAGTCGAGCCCGGCTCCGGCATGCAGCCGGTCCATAAGTTTTCTGACACAAACACGTTTCCGGTGCGTGGGAGCAAGGTGCGGATATGGGGCGAAGGCGTGAACTCAGGACGGAAGTTCGTTACGTACAAGGACCAAGACCTGAACCTTGTCCCTGAGGGAACCTACAAGCAATTCAAGGAAGAGCGCTACCTCTATTCCTTCGAGTAGCTTGTGTGGGCAGTCGACCACGGTGGCGCAGGAAGCAAGAACGGCTGACCGTATCAGCGCAGGGATTGCCGTGGGGGGCGAGCGATGGGAAAAACCGCGATCCTCCGTCCCGGTTCGGCGAATGCCTCACGGGTCAGGGGCGGTGGATAAGTCGCAGCCCGTCGGTCGCGTACGAACCCGTTCCGCCCTGGTAGCGACGCCCATGCCACCAGTTGAGTTCGATGTGCTTGTGAATGAGGAGCCCGGAGTAGTCGGTGCCCCAAATACCTTCCTGCGGACCGCGTGGCTCACCGTGACGGCTCCGCTCGCGGGCTCCACCGCCAACGTAGTAGCCGATTTCGTGGGACGACTCGGTGGGCTTGGCGAGCGGTGAGATGCACTGCGGATTGCCGGCCCGCTGGAATTGATTTCCTTGGAAGTGCTTCCGCTCGGTTGCCGGCTTCCCCATGGAGGGTGTGAAGTCATGCGCCGTCGCCACGCCTGCAAGCCAGACCAGTGGTAGCGTGAGGAGCCACGAAAGCGGCTTGCGGCAGGACACAATCGCACGCAGGCCGTGCCGTGATGAAATCGGAAGTCGTGCCAAAACCACTCCTCAACGCCGGCCCCAAATCCCGCAAAGCCGCAGCCCACCTGGATACCCATTTCCTCTATCGCCCATTCGCCCGGAAGGACTGGTATGCCCCATTTTTCCGCATGAGGACCGGGCAGGAAGGCAGAACCGCGAGAACCGGAAAAGCCGATACTTTTGGAAAAGTTTGCCTCGGTTCTCTCTGGAAACCGATCGGTGCGTTCGAGTGTCAGCATGCCTATTGCCACGGGAGACGGACCGCGCGCCGCGCGGTACTGGCCGGCCGCGGCATGCTTTGCGTGTTTGATGGCTTCGACGTTGACGGGTTCCCTGGCACGAGCGACTGTCAGCGATCCTGAGTGGTTGCCATCGCCGTCAAACCACTTCGATGAGGGTGTCGAAGGTATTCCGTCGCCGCTCCCCGACCCAGAGCCAAGCGTGCTCGGTGATCCGGTTGAGAATATCTACGACCTTGCCGGAGAGCGACCGGTCGTTGATCCACTCTATCGATATCCTTCGTTCCCCACCGCGGGCTTCTCCGGCGCCTCGAGCGTCCTTCCCGAGGAGCAGCAGGAGAATAGCCATTTTGTCCCGATGGAGGATCGCTGGCGAATCGGTCTCCCAGAGTGGGATCGTTACGATCGCGGCCACCCGCGGCTCGACGACTATCCGTTCGCACCGGGCAACATCTTGAACCCGTACACGCAGAATTTTCTGAAGGAAGATTACCCGATCATGGGGCAACACACCTTCTTCGACATGCGGGTGGCGAGCCGCACCATTGCCAATTTTTTCCAGGTGCCCATCCCCGATACGCCGTTCGAATCGACACCCACGCCGGGCCAAGAGGATTTCTTCGGAAACCCCAACGCGTTTTTCTTTCTTCAGTACTACACGCTCGCGTTCGAACTGAACCACGGCGACAAGTCGTTCAAACCAAATGATTGGCGAATCAGGATCGCCCCGGTGATCAATCAGAACTACTTCGAAGTGTACGAATTCGGGGTGGTGAGGCCCGACGTGAGAGATGGGAGACGACGTTACCGCGGTTTTGCCACGATCGAGGAGTGGTTCGTGGAAGCCAAGCTCGCCGACTTGAGTCCTGATTACGACTTCGTGTCGATTCGCGGCGGATCTCAGCCGTTCACGAGTGACTTCCGCGGCTTCATCTTCAGCGACCTCAATCGCGCGATCCGGATTTTCGGCACGCGCCTCTCCAACCGCGATCAGTTCAATCTTGCCGTCTTCGACCAGCGAGAAAAAGACACCAACAGCTTTCTCAACTCATTCGAGGACCGAGGGCAAGAAATCTTCATTGCCAATTACTACCGGCAGGACTTTCTCTGGCCCGGGCACACGGCGCAGGTGAGTCTTCACTACGACCACGACCACAAGAGCCTTCACTACGACAAGAACGGCTTCCTGGTTCGGCCCGATCCGGTCGGCATTGCCGAGCCTCATGAAGTGAACGCGGCCTATGTTGGGCTCGCGACGGACGGCCACATCAACGACATCAATATCACGAGCGCCTTCTACTACGCGTTTGGCCACGACACGCTCAACCCGCAGGCACTTCAGCCAATCGATATCGGCGCGACGATGGCGGCCCTCGAACTCTCCTACTCGCCCGACTGGATACGGTTTCGTAGCTCGGTCTTCTTCGCCTCAGGAGACAACGACATCAACGATGATCGTGGAGGCGGCTTCGACGGCATCATCGACAACACTCAGTTCGCTGGTGGCGAGTTCAGCTTCTGGATTCGCCAGCCGATCAAGCTTCTAGGGACAAACCTCAAAAACCTGCTCTCGATCTATCCCGACTTGCGGGCCACCAACAAGTGGCAGTCTCAGGCAAACTTCGTCAACCCAGGGCTTCAACTCTACAACGTGGGCGTCGATTTCGAGGTGACCCAGCGGACACGGCTCGTCACCAACTGCAACTTCCTGTTTTTCGACACGACGAATGTGCTCGAGTCGTTCGTATTTCAGGACAACATCTCGAAATCGATCGGCACCGATCTGAGCCTCGGCTTTGAATCGCGACCCCTGCTCAACAACAACTTTATCCTCCGGGCTGGCGTGTCGGGGCTCATCGTCGGTGACGGGTTTCGCGACCTCTACGGGTCGCTCGGCGGCCCTGGGAGAATCGAAAACCTGTTCGCCGCTTTTACTGACCTCGAACTCGCGTACTGACTTCACGCGGCGCGGGGCATCCATGCCCCCGCTTCGCTTGCCGGGCCTCCGCCCGGAGCATCACCCGGCCCTCCGGGCCTGTGGCTGCTTGGCCCCCGTTCTCCGTGCCGCTGTGAGAAAGAATCTCCCAGGTCCTGCCCCCGAAGGTCATTGGAGGCCAGCTTCGGCGTTCCGAGAGAACTTGATGTACGGGAGGCGGATGCCGCGAACGAAGTGCTGGTCAGCCCGAATGGCCGGCGCCGCCGCGTAGCCAGTGATGCCGAAGAACGTGACCACGTCGTCCTGATCTACGCCGTCACCACTGACGCCGAAGCCACCAACGAGATTCCCTCCCAGATAGGCCGCGCTCGAGCCCGGAAAGAACACGACGCCGTTCTGGTTTGCCGCCGGCGTCGTCGCGCGGAAATTACTGCCTGTCACGAAGGAATCGTAGCCCAGCACGGTCGAACTGAACGCTGCCGCGGGCAGCGGAGCGCCGATGTTCAGGCCGTTGAGCCGATTGATACCGGGCGTGTTGAGAATCGAGAAGGGGCCGGGAAGGGCCGTCGATGAACCCGAGGGATATTTTGGCGCCGCAAGATAGCGGAAGGTCCGGTTGGTGAAGGCCGTGCCCAGCGGCACACCGGGGACACGATCTTGCGGCTGCAGGGCAGCCGATGCGTAGTAGGCCGTGTTCCTCGCCTTTGCGATCGCGACGTCGATCGAAAAGGGAGTCGCGTCGGGCATGCGGAAGACGCCGAGCAAGCTGCCGTCGGTGTCGGCGACCGCGAAGACCATCTTCACAAACGTCGGCTGGAGGCGAATCTGAGCCCGTGTTTTGAGGGCCTGCGCGATTCCTTGATTGACAATCTGTTGGACCTGCGCTGCGGTGAGGCTCGAGCCGGCAGTTGCCGGGACGAGCCATCCGTCGGCCTGGGCCATGCCAGCGAGAAGTTTGACGTTGCCGGGTGCCACGTTTCTGAGCATGCCGCTCACGGTGCCGGGGCCGAGCCGCTGGGCCAGCCGAATCAGGGTTTGCACGCCTAGCGGTCCGGCCTGGGGCCCGAAACTCTGAAGCGCGATGCCGCCGAGGTTGATCCGGCCGGCAGCATTGAGGCGATTCAACTGCGCCTGGAGGGCCACGAGGGTCGTGGTGACGGGAGTCGGCACTCCTGCGAGCGGTGGGGCTATGGAAAGAGTTTGGATCGGGGGTGGAAGTCCAGGCCGACGCAGTGACGACACGGCGAAGAGCGCACTGTACTCGGCCTGGAGCGCTCGAGGGGCGTTGAGGCGAGTGGTGCGGGTCTGTGACGCGTTCGCAAGGAAGTTCTGCTCAAACGTTGCCGTGCCATCCGGCCCTGGGAAAAAGACGCCGATGCCTCCGACAAGCGCGTCGAGCTTGTCGGCAGGCGATGCATTCACCGGCAGTCTTCGGTAGATAGCGACACCACCAGGCATCGTAGAAATGCCTCGGGCGATGGCCTGCGGCGGCTGGCCAGCCTGGGAACCGACCACGCCGAGGGCATCTGCGAGCTGCGCCTCGTACGACCGGCGATCAGTGATGACCGTGCCCCCAACGACCACGCTCGTGCGGTTTGTGTGCTCGATGGCAAAAAGGTCTACAAGCGGTTGGCGGAGAATTCCCGGTGGGAACTGGCCGCCGACGCCAACGGGTGCGACGTAACCCGGGCCGTTGAACCTCGGGTTGGCACTCGCCGGATTGGCCTGCATCTCCCGCTGGGTGACCGTGCTTTGGCTAATGTGGCTGACGGTACGAGAAGTGAGGAGCGCTTGGCCGTTGGAAAAGAACGCCCCCGTGCGGGCCTTCGCTACGGCGCCGTCGATGGCGAAGCCCAGATCACTCGTCGCAACGCCAGCCTCCGTTCGCACTCCGAGGATCTGGCCGGTGCGATCAACGACCGCAATGATTGCGTCTTGTGTCGGTACGGCGGCGCTCGCCCGATTGAGGAGTCGCCTGACTTCTCCTGGAGATAGTTGCGCGACCGCCATCATGGCGCGGGGCTCGAGACGCTCGGGTGCGACGGCGACCGCTGCCTCGGTTTGGGGAGCACGCCTGCCCGTGTGACGCGTGCCGCGCACCCATCGAGTGCCACGAACCAGGCGAGCCAGGCAGGTCTTCCATGACAATCGAATCATTCAGCACCGTTTTCCAGATCAGGAGATTCTACACCGATCCTCATCGGTCGGCCCGCAACGGTGGCATTCCGTTTCGTCCTGGCCGACCTCCAATTATCATGAGTGTCACAACTTGCCCTATTCTCTCGGATTTCCTCGCCATGCTCGGTGCCAACCCGGAATCCGCACGCGCTCGCGAGATGAAGGACGACTCCACCGGTTGGCGACGGTGGGGGCCGTATCTTTCCGACCGTTCCTGGGGGACCGTTCGGGAGGATTACTCCCCCGATGGCGATGCCTGGCGATTCCTGAATTACGACCTCGCCCGCGCCAAGGCCTATCGCTGGGGCGAAGATGGGATCGCGGGCCTCTGTGACCGGTTTCAACAGCTCTGCTTCGCCCCGGTTTTCTGGAACGGTCGCGATTCGCACCTCAAGGAGCGTCTGTTTGGGCTGACGCCCCACGATGGCAATCACGGCGAGGACGTGAAGGAGTGTTACTACCATGTCGACAACACACCGTCACATTCATTCATGGCGATGTTGTATCGCTATCCTCAACGGGCCTTCCCGTACGCGGAGCTCGTGGACGAGAATCGCCGCCGCGACGGCCGCGGCCCCGAGTACGAGATTGTCGATACCGGCATTTTTGACGACGGACGATTTTTCGACATCCTGGTCGAGTACGCCAAGGCGTCACCAGAAGAGATCGCGATCCGGATCTCCGCGACCAACCGGGGCCCCGAACCGGCGGATATCCACATGCTGCCGACACTCTGGTTTCGCAACACGTGGTCGTGGAGTGGTCACGAGACGACACCTCCGGTGATTCAAGTCTGCGAGAGCCTCACGGACACGGCATGCCTCGTCGCCGACCATAGCAACATCACGATCGATCCTCGCCTGCCTCCATCGGCACGGCTGGGGCGGCGTTGGCTTGTCGCGGCAGGGGCTCCCAAGCCAGCTCTTCTTTTCACGGACAACGAGACCAACGGCCCAGCCGTTTTCGGCCCCGGCCACACAAGTCGCTCGGCGTTCACCAAGGATGCCTTTCACCGGCTGCTCTGTGACGGCGACACGGCCGCCTGGAACCCCGCAGGTACCGGCACGAAGGCTGCGATGCACTTCCAGCACAACGTGCTCCCCGGCAAGACGGCCGTCATCCACCTTATGCTTGGCGACCGTTCACCAGGTGAACGTGTCGGGCCAGATGGCGTGGCAGCCCACGTCGATGCGTTGATGGCGATTCGGCGACACGAGGCAGACATCTTCCACGCGGCACTTGCCCCGCCGGACTCCAACGCCGACGAACGGCATGTGCAGCGACGGGCCCTCGCTGGTCTTCTTTGGTCGAAGCAAAACTACATCTTCGATGTGGCCGCATGGCTCGACGGTGACGATCCACGCTTCCCTCCCCCCGCGAGTCGCCGCGGAATTCGCAATGCCCACTGGCGACATCTCAATTCGATGCGGGTGATGAGCATGCCCGACGCGTGGGAGTATCCCTGGTTCGCTGCCTGGGATCTCGCATTCCAGTGCGTCCCGTTTGCCCTCGTCGATCCGCAGTTTGCCAAGGATCAGCTCTGGATGCTGCTCTTCGAGCAGTTCCAGCATCCGAGCGGCCAGCTTCCGGCGTATGAATGGGAGTTCAGCGACTTGAATCCGCCGGTGCATGCCTGGGCGGTGTGGCGTATCTACAACATGGAGAAGCGGCGACACGGCGTGGACGACCGGGCCTGGCTCGAACGCTGCTTCCACAAGCTCCTGCTCGTCTTCACCAGTTGGGTCAACAAGGTCGATCGCGAAGGGAATAATGTTTTTGAGGGGGGGTTTCTCGGGCTCGACAACATCAGTGTGTTTGACCGAAGCGAGCAGCTTGCCGATGGCACGGTGCTTGAGCAGTCGGACGCAACCGGCTGGATGGGCATGTTCAGCCTCACGATGATGCGGATCTCTCTCGAGCTCGCCAAGGACAACCCCGTCTACGAGAGCATGGCCTCGAAGTTTCTCCAGCACTACGCCTACATCGCGCATGCGATGAAGAACATGGGCTGCCGCGGTTACTCTCTCTTCGACGACGGAGACGGCTTTTTTCACGACGTGCTCCGCCGCCCCGACGGCAGCTTCCAGCGGTTCGATGTGCGGTCGCTGGTGGGCCTGATCCCACTGTTTGCCGTCGAGCGGCTGGAGTCTGGATGGCTCCAACCCTTCAAGGAGTTCTCCGCGAACCTCCGGTGGTTTCTTCAGAACCGCAGCGACCTGGCCGCCGACGTGATCCATGAGATTCCGGGGGTGGATGGTTCGGTCACGCATCTCCTGACGATCATGAACATCGGTCAGCTTCGGAAGTTGCTCGCGCGGATGCATGACCCGGCCGAGTTCCTATCGCCGCACGGCATCCGTTCCCTGTCAAAACACCATGAGCACGAGCCGTTCGAGTTCGAAGGGCGGTCGGTCGGGTATGAGCCAGGCGAGTCGGAGACGAAACTCAAGGGGGGCAACTCGAACTGGCGGGGGCCGATCTGGTTTCCGACGACGTTCCTCATCGTCGAGTCGCTGCGAAAGCTTGGCACCGCGTTCGGCGACCGCTTTGCCGTGGAGACACCAGGGGCAGGGGGGCAGGCAATCCCGCTCCGCGACATGGCTGGCGACATCGCTCATCGGCTCGTCAGCATTTTCCTGGTTGATGACACAGGCCGGCGGCCCGTGTTCGGCGAGGATCCGCGGTTTACCGACCCGCTCTGGCGAGACGAACTGCTGTTCTTCGAGTATTTTCATGGCGATTCGGGCGCGGGCCTCGGCGCAAGCCACCAGACCGGCTGGACCGCCCTCGTCGCGAACCTCATCGACGAATGGCGGAAGACGTGACACGCGTCTTTCCTGATTCCTCGGAAGTGGCATACGCTGCTACGACAACGCCATGATCGTCCAGGAACTCCACCACATTCAGAAGCGGCATCGCTATCTTCCGGCGGACGAGCTGCGAAGGCTCGCCGAGCGGACGGGCACACCGCTCTATAGGCTCCAGGAGGTGGCGAGCTTCTTCCCCCATTTCCACCTCGAGCCACCGCCGGCGGTCGAGGTTTTGGTGTGCCACGACATGGCCTGCCACCTCCGTGGGTGCGCGGGGGCGAAGGCGGCTTTCGAACACGGCATGGCTGCCGAGATCGCCACCGGAAAAGTGGCCGTGCGGTATGCGTCGTGTCTTGGCCGCTGTGACCGGCCGGTGGCCGCGAGCGTCAACGATCGCTTCTTCGCGGCCCGCTCGGCAGACGAGCTTGTCTCACTCACTCGCGACGCCCTCGCGGATCGACTTCCGGCCGCCGACCTCGACAGCAGCTACGCATTTCATGCCAACCGCCCCTGGAGGATCGACCCCTACGACGCCGCGGGCACCTATGACGCCGTCCGAAACTTCGCCGCTGGCCCTGACCGACAGCGAGTGATTGATGAGCTCAAGGCCTCCGACCTGCGGGGCATGGGGGGCGCCGGCGTTCCCGCCCACCAGAAATGGAACGACGTGTGGAAGGCCAAGGGAGATGAAAAATACATCGTCTGTAATGCCGACGAGAGCGAGCCTGGCACGTTCAAGGACCGTGAACTGCTCACGCGACATCCCTGGCTCGTGCTTGAGGGCGTCATCCTCGCCGGGCTTCTCACGGGGGCCACCCGTGGCTGGATCTACATTCGCCATGAGTATGCCGAGCAGATCGCCATCATGAATGCAGAGATCCGGCGGGCCGAGTCGCTCGGAGCCTGCGGATCCCGCATTGCCGGCTCCACGATGAGCTTTCCCGTCGAGGTGTTTCCAAGCCCCGGTGGCTATATCTGCGGCGAGCAGAGTGCGCTCATCGAGGCGATGGAAGACCGCCGGGCGCAGCCGCGGAACAAGCCACCGCAGCTCGAGACCAATGGCCTCTACGACAAGCCCACGCTCGTGAGCAACGTCGAGACCTTCGCGTGGGCCCCGGCGATCGTGCTTCGGGGAGGGCAGTGGTACGCCGACTCTGGGGTCAACGGCTGCAAAGGAAGCCGGATCTTCTCAATCTCGGGCGATGTCATTCGGCCAGGCGTCTACGAGCTGCCAAACGGCACGACGCTCCGCGAGCTCCTTCACGATCTCTGCGGCGGCACGCCCCGGCCCCTGAAGGCGTTCGCGCCATCCGGGCCGTCCGGCGGGTTCCTGCCGGCGCAGGTCCCCGTGACAGCGCTCCCACGCGGATGGGAGAAGCGGGCTCCCGCTGACCTTGTCGAGAAGGTCAAAGCCTCCGGCGGTACCCACCTCGATATCC
This sequence comes from Pirellulales bacterium, assembly GCA_041746715.1. Lineage (GTDB taxonomy): Bacteria > Planctomycetota > Planctomycetia > Pirellulales > UBA1268 > QWPN01. The sequence continues at coordinate 30,108 of JBGTGN010000060.1, forward strand.
TCGATCTTCAGCTCGATCTCCAGCGGTTTCGCGACCTCGGGCTCGCAATCGGCGCCGGCCTTGTCGTGTATGACGACTCCCGCGACATGGCGGCCGAGGCGGTCAACTGCTCGCAGTTCTTCCGCGACGAGTCGTGCGGCAAGTGTGTGCCCTGCCGCATCGGATCCCAAAAAATCGTCGAGATCGGCGAGGAGCTGCTGGCCAACCGGCTCAACACGGCGGCCCTCGCGGTGCGAGAGCCACTCGTCAACGAGCTCACCCGCGCGATGGAGATGACGAGTATCTGCGGACTCGGGATGGTGGCCGCCAAGCCCTTCCAGTCGGCGATCCAATTCTTTCGGGATGACGTGAGCCGCCACCTCAATGGAAACTCAGCCGGCCACGCGAAGGGAGATTCGCGATGAGCCAAGGGGTTTCAGCCATCGCCCGCGACATCGACGATCCCTACGATGGGCTCGTCCTGCCGGAAGAGGACGGCCTCTTTGCCCGCGACATCGACGGCCAGCTCGTCCGCATGGACAAGGTGACCGCTGCCGACTTCGACAAGCAGATCACGATCACGATCGACGGCCGCGCCGTGACGGTTCCGAAGGCCGTACCGCTCACCGACTCCCAAGGAAAAATCCTCCGTGATTCGGAGGGGCGGTTGATCCCTCGCGCCACGACCATTTTTGACGCCGCCACGAAGGCCTACGCCGACGAGCCCGATGGCAATCCCATCCCGATCCTGTGTCACCAGGAGCACCTCGAGCCGGCCGGCGTCTGCCGTGTCTGCTGCGTGGAGATTGCCAAGGTGAAGCGGGGCTCGATGCAGCGGGAGCGGAAGCTGCTGCCGGCCTGCCATCATCGTGTCGAGGAGACGATGGAGGTGCAGACGATCCGCTCTCCGGACCTCGCCGCTCGCCGCCGCGTGGACGCGAACGTTCGGACGCTCGTCAACCTACTCGCGGCCGACCACCTCCCGGCCGACTGGCATGACCACCTGCCATCCAATGAGCTCGGCCGGCTCACGAAGCGGCTCGATGCACTCGCGGTCGAGGCCCGTGATCTCGAACGGCAGGCCGAGGAGGCCGCGCATTCCGGGCAGCCGATCGACGAGGCAGGAATCGAAGCCAAATGGCCGCTCACGGGAAACCAGCCATTTGCGGCTCGCGGCCTCGAGCGAGGGCAGGATCACTCCTCGCCGCGGATCGACGTCGATCACGATCAGTGCATCCTCTGCGACCGCTGCGTGCGGGCCTGTACCGACGTGAAGCAAAACTTCGTGATCGGTCGATCGGACAAGGGCTACGCCACCCACGTTGCCTTCGACCTCGATGATCCGATGGGTACGTCGAGCTGTGTCTCCTGCGGCGAGTGCATGATCAGTTGCCCGACCGGGGCGCTCGTGTTCAAGGGGATCGTCGCCGAGGCACTGGCGACGGAAGGGGAGGAGCGGCTCACGGCCGACGAGCTCGCGACCTATCCGATCTTCGCCTCGGTGCCCCCGAAGTTTTTGGCGTGGAACGGCGGGGCTGTCACCAGGCGGCGGTTTGCTCCGGGCGATGTGATCTGCCGCGAGGGGGAGTATGCCTCGACCGCGTTTCTGATTGTCCGCGGTCGCGTCGGGGTGTCGATCGGCGGGGAGCGGGCAGACGGTCGTGGGAGCGGCGGGCTCAAGGCGTTTGTTCGCACCGCCACCCGCTGGCTCCAGGGGGGACGTGCGGGCGGGGCGTCGACCGGCGTCGAGCGCCGCTCGACGGTCCATATCGACGGCGGTCGATCGCTGGTCCTTGAAGGAGGCCGGTGGGTCGACGAGATGACATCCGAAGACGTGATCTTCGGGGAGATGTCGTGTCTCAACCACTATCCCCGATCGGCGACGGTCGTGGCGCTGGAGCCGACGGAGCTGCTCGAGATCCACAAGAACGTGCTCCACATGCTCCAGCGGAACGAGGCCTCGCGGCGGATCCTCGACGAGGCCTACCGCGGCCGCTCGCTTGCCCGCGAGCTCCGGCAGTTGTCGATGTTTCAGGGGCTGTCCGAGGCAGACCGGTCGCGGTGTGCCGAGATGCTTCGCGACCGCGCCGAGATCGTTCGCGTAGACCGCGGTCAGCCGATCTTCCATCAGGGGGACGTCGCCGACGACTTCTTCAAGGTGCGGCTCGGGTTTGTGAAGGTGTCGCAGCGGCTCGGTGACCAAGACCGCACGATCGACTACCTCGGGCCGGGCCGTTCCTTCGGCGAAATCGGACTGGTCACCGCGCTCGTCGATTTTGGGGAATCACTGTCGGCGGCAGGGGCATCGCGGGCCAGACGGACGGCTACCTGCACGGCCCTCGACGACGTGGAGCTCGTGCGAATCAGGGGAGGGGATTTCCGGGCGCTCATCCGCGAGTTTCCTGCGGCCCGCGATCATCTCGTCGCCGAGGCCCAACGGCTTCTCGACCGCGACCGGGATCGGTCGAGCCAGGCCGACAAAAACCTCGAGGGCTTTCTCGAGAATGGCCTCTACAGTGCCCAGAAGCTGCTTGTGCTCGACCTCGAGAGCTGCACGCGGTGCGACGAATGCACCCGCGCCTGTTCGGATACCCACGACGGGATCACCCGGCTCATTCGGGAGGGACTGCGGTTCGAGAATTTCCTTGTGGCCAGTTCGTGTCGATCGTGCCTTGATCCGTATTGTCTTGTCGGCTGCCCAGTGGATGCCATCCACCGCAAACCGCGGGAGAACCATCCCGGCGCCGTGGAGATCGTAATTGAGAATCACTGCATCGGCTGCGGCCTCTGCTCGACGAACTGCCCCTACGGCAACATCTCCATGCACACCGAGTCGCGTTCAGGGGAGGCCGACCGCCGCCTCGCAACGACATGCGACCTCTGCCGCGACCTCGTCGGCCCCAACGACGACCCGAGCTGTGTCTACGCCTGCCCCCACGACGCGGCCTTTCGTATGAGTGGCCAGGATCTCCTGAAGATCGTCGCCACCCGCCGCGGCGCCCAGGCCTGACGTCGCCCGCCTGCAGGTGACGGGCATGTTACGGGAGGCGGATCTCGCCGCGGGCTTCGAGGGCGGCCGCGATCGACCGGAGGTATGCGGCCACGGCTTCCGCGTCGTAGCCTCGCGGGCTCGAGAAGCGTTCGGTGTTTCCGTTGACCGACTCGATCGGGAACTCGAGCAGCCGATGAAGCGACGCCAGCCGCAACCGCACTTCACGCTCGTCTGCGAGTCGCCCAGCCGCGGCCTCGCTGTCTGCCAACGCCTGCAAGCCACCGAGCGCCGAAACGGCTTCTGCCCAACTCGTGGCGTCGGTGCCCAGGGCAATCTGACGGGCCATGTCGCCCGCGGAACGCGTTGCAAGATGCTCATGGAGCCGCGGCCTCGCCTCCTCGATCGCGTGGATCGCAGCCGCGAGCACTGCCGAATCGGGAATGGCGGTCCACTGGCGGTCGATGGCGATGGCCGCCTGCGACAGTGGCCCACATGCTTCTGGCGGAAGGATCGCGTCGAGATGCGTCCAGTACATCGGCTCGAGCCTTGGGGATCCCGGCGGGACAGGCGCCCGTAGTCCGGACGGTCGGGGCGCTGCCGCGAGCCACGCGGGCCGATGACATCCATGGCAATCAAAGGCCGTGAGCTCCGGCCATACGCCCGCCGTGAGCCCGCGGTCACGAGTCGCGGCTGCCTGGGATTGCGAAGCCACCTGGCGTAGAAAGTTTGAGAGTATGCCGAGCCGGCCGTGGGCCCATTCGTCCACCGGCCCAGGGGCGGTGTCGCCTTCGACCGCGGCGAACCGATCTCTCCAGTGCGGCGGCTCGGCTCGCTTGTAGCCACGAAGCTCAAACGCCAGCCGCGGATGGCCAGCGGCGATGAGATCGTGTGTGACTTCACGGATCGCTCCGTCGGGCGTTGGCGGTCCCCCCACGTGGCAGTTGGCGCACGTCGATGCGCACACGAACGGATCGGCAAGATCGATCATGGCAAGATCGTTTCCGTGGGTCGTCCATCCCTGTTCGGTGTGGGCGACGAGCCAGCGGCCGGCCGGACCGTGGCACGACTCACAACTCACTCCCTCGCCCGCCATCGGTCCTCGGGCGGTCGCATGGCAGCCAATGCAGGCCATGTTTTCGTAGGCCGGCCGCTGCAGATGCCCAGGATCGCGGGCGGCGAGGGCCGTGATGATTTCAGCGGCGAGCGGACCTCGAAGGGCCTCGTGGGCACGGGCATGCGGATCGCGGGTGGACCAGACGGTAAAGGCACTCTGCCATGGAGCATGCCCATCGACGGGGGCCGCATGGCAGCCCGACGAGGTGCAGCTTCCCGCACCGACGAGCGTGCGGGGGGGCACCGGGAGAGCCACGGCGGCCCGTACCGGCGCCGGCTTCGGT
>JBGTGN010000061.1:0-46341 GCA_041746715.1 Pirellulales bacterium
CACAAGCTTCACGACAGCCACAAGCGTCGCGGCCACAGGCTTCACGGCCCCAGAGTGCGAGGCCCCAGAGTGCGAGGCCCGCGCCGTCCGCGTCCCCTCGCCCTTCGATGGGACAGGCCGCGCGGCAGAGCGTGCCTTCGCAGCCCCGAGGTGTTGTCAGATCTCCTGGCAGTTCCCGCCCAGGGAGCCGTCCAGACGTGGCCACTCAGCCACGCAGCGGCAGCTTCAATCCTTCGGGCGGTGGCAGGCCGAATGCTTCACGTCCCTCGCTGCCTGGAAACAGTGGCGTGGCCCGTCGTCCCACGGCGCGGCCACCGGTCCGGGTGCCCCCGACGATGCGACCTTCTCGGTCCGGAAGTGGAGATGGCAGTCTCACTGGAAGCTTTCGGGCGAGCGAAGGAGCTCGGCCACGTGTTGGCGGTCGGCCAGATGTGGGAGGCCGACCCGATTTTGGAAGCCGGCCAGACCTTGGAAGCCGACCGCGTCCTGGTTCCGGGCCCCGACCAACTCCGTCCTTGCCAGACACGATCGGCAGACCCGAACGTGGAGATCGCCCAAGTGTCGGCGGCGGCCGGCCAGGTCGTGATGACCGCCCGACTCCAGGCGGACGTGACAGACCGAGTTTCGGAAACGATCGACCGGGCGGTGGTGGTCGACCGAACATCGGCGGCAATCGCCCAAGTGGTGATAGGCCAAGCCTTGGCGGCGAACGACCGGGGAGACCGGGAGGACGCCCAGGCGACGACGATCGTCCCACCTTCGGTCGAGGCAATCGGCCGGGCGAGCGTCCAAGTTTTGGAAATGGGTACCGTCCGGGTGACCGACCGGGGAGGCCTGGCGATCGGCCGAGCTTCGGTGGCTACCGACCGGGAGAACGAACAGGCAGGCCCGGAGGTCGTCCGACCATTGGCGGTTATCGCCCAGGCCTCGGTGGCGACAACATCAACATCGGAAACCGTGTCAACATTGGGAACACGGTCAACTATGGCGGCGGGAACTTCAATAACTTCAACAACTTCAATTCATTCGGCAATCGCCCCGGCTGGGACTACGGTCGCTGGAACACCGGCTGGAACAATTCGAACTGGGGCTTGGGCGGTTACCAAGGGGGTTATCGAGGAGGCTGGGCCGGCAACTGGCATGACAACTGCATCAACTCCCGGTATGGCTGGTACAACGGCTGCTGGAATGGCGGCTATTGGGGGAGCAGTTGGTATCAGCCGTTGGCGTGGGGCGCCGCTGGATGGGGCCTGGCTTCCTGGACGAGCGGCTGGGGCTATGGCTCGGGCTATTACAACCCGTATTACGTGCAGCCCGCGGTGGCGACCGCCGTGCCCTACGACTACTCGCAGCCGATCATCATCACAAATTATGTGATGCCCGATTCGAGTGTCACAGAGGGAGACGCCGCGGACCAGTCGACGGCCGAACCGACGGCCTCGGAGGAGGCAACGCAGGCGTTCGACGAAGGATTGGCCCTCTTCAGGTCGGGCGACTACAAGGCGGCGCTTGTCAGGTTCGATGCGGCGCTGGTGAACCTCCCAGGCGATCCGGTGGTGCATGAGGTGCGGGCACTGACGCTCTTTGCCCTCGGCGATTACAGGGCCGCTGCGGCGGCGCTCAATGCGTTCCTCTCGTCTGCACCGGGTATGGACTGGACCACGCTCAGCGGATTGTATGGCGATGTCGACGACTACAAGGAGCAACTCGCCACGCTCGAAACCTTCACGGAAGCCAACCCGAACGACGCGGCCTCACACTTTGTCTTGGCGTACCATGCGCTCGTAATCGATGACAAAGAGGTCGCGATCAATGCGCTTCGGGTCGTCGTCAAGCATCAGCCGAAGGACTCGACCGCCAAACGGATGCTCGATGCGCTCGCCCCGGCGCCGGTACCAACCGAGCCGGCTGCCAAGGTGTCCACCGATACCGATGCCCCCGTGACCGATCTCGTCGGCTCCTGGCAGGCCAAGGCGGGCGACACGACGATTGCCCTGTCCGTCACCGAGGATTCAACGTTTACCTGGAAGGCCACACCGTCCGGCAAGCCGGCGGTGGAGTTGAAAGGCCAGCTCACATCGACGGGCAACGCCATCTCGCTGGAAACCACCGACCAGGGAACGATGGCTGGCACCGTGGAATCACTGAGCCCCGACGAGTGGACGTTTCAGCTCTCCGGCGCGCCGGCCTCTGATCCCGGCCTGACCTTCACCCGCGTGAAGAACTGATCCTCGAGGTCACTGATCCCACGGCCCCTACGGAAACGTGTGGCTGGCGCCGGCCAGCAGACCATGCTTCACCAGAAACTCGTCGGCGGCGATGAGGGTGACGGTCCGCCACGGCTCCTTGTTGAAGTGTCCGTGCGGTTGTCCTGGAGCGATCCGCAGGTCGATCTCTTTCGCGCCAAGCTCCTTCCATTTCGCATGGGCGGCATACCCTCTGCGATGGCCTGTGGTGGGTGCGGCTATCGGTCTGCTTGTCGTGCGTGGGGTGGTTGAAAAGAGAAGCGGCACGGGGATTTTGACCTGTTGCCGGTGCCGGCCCCCACGAGAACGAGAGAAGCGTCCGTGGTCGCCATCTGCCACTCACTTTCGTGCGGCACAAGCGTGGGCAGTGGATCGGGCCAGGCCGCAAGGAGAAGGCGACGGCCCCTGACTCGCACGGCGTCGTGACTCTGTCTCCAAACGACTTTCTTGATCGGCTTGCGGAGCTCGTGCCACCGCCACGAAAACACCGCCATCGGTATCACGGGGTGTTCGCGCCCAATCCTTCGCTGCGAGCAGCCGTGACCGCGAGGGCTATCGGCAACGTTGGGAAGTTTCCAGTGGGCACGGCAGGCCAACCGGGGCAAGCAGGGCAGCCAGCCGAAACGCAAACTGACAAGCCACGGTCCCACGACACCTCCCGCATCGCGTGGGCCAAGCTGCTTGCACGGATTGTCGAGGCGTTCCCACTTGTCTGCCCGGCCTGCAGTGGTGACATCCGGCTCATCGCGTTCATCATCGACCCCTTGCCCGATTCGAAAAATCCTCAGGGCTGTTGGCAAACCCGTCGAGCCGCCACGGGTGTCACCCGCCAGGGGACCGCCCACCGAACGGGCTACGATCTCTCGGCCGAAGGGCCCGAACCGGGGCGAGGCAGTCGCGCACCCACCGGGAGACACTTGCGGAAGTGCCGTTGGCCGTCGTATCCCTTGGGTGGACCACCCGGAATGACAGGGGCGTTGGATGAGGGACCGGGCTCGGCTGACATGGTGCGATGACGGCTCCGAACAGGATGACACGGGGTCGAATCGACACGAGCTCGCTTTCACGCCCGAAAGGCATGATCCTTCCGCGGGCCAAAACGCTCACGTGAGCGTGTGAAAACGCTCTGGCGGCGGCCGTGGGGGGATGGGTACTTTCCCGCCCATGCAATTCCGCCCTGCTACCCCTGCTGACGAGGACGGCCTGACCGGCCTTTTTGTCGCGCTCGCGCGCGCCGGTGACGAACGGCTGTTTCATCCCCACCCGCTCACTCGCGAGGCAGCCCGACATGTGTGCCGTCACCGAGAAGTGACAGGCGATCGGCCACACGATGAGTATCACGTCGCCATCGTGCCGTCTGGAGACGGTGCCACGGACACCGTGGTCGGCTACGGAATGCTGCGTGGATGGACCGAAGGCTATGAGATTCCAAGCCTCGGGATCGCTGTTCACCCCGACCATCGTGGCTGTGGCATCGCAAGGCAGTTGATGGACCATCTGCATGCCGTGGCAGCCGCTCGCGGCGCGGCCAGGGTGCGGCTCAAGGTCTACCGTCAGAACCTCGCGGCGGTCCGGCTGTACGAGTCGCTGGCCTACGAACTCGAACCGTTCTCCGAGACGGAGTTGCTCGGTTTTCGAGCCCTTGGCCCGCTTGTTGCGGCGTGACCCTCATGATGCCTCGCATGGCGCTGCCAAAAAGAATCCCCGTGTCGATGCCCGACCTTACGGGCAACGAGCAGGCCTATGCCGCCGAAGCGGTGGGAAGCAGTTGGATTTCGTCGACCGGTCCATTCCTCGAACGCTTCGAAGAGGAGTTTGCCGAGGCGTGCGGGACCGAGCACGCGGTCACCGCATCGAACGGCACAACCGCGCTCCATCTCGTTGTTGCTGCCCTTGGCGTCGGTCCGGGTGACGAGGTGATCGTCCCATCGATGACCTTTGTCGCCACGGCCAATGCGGTTACCTACTGCGGCGGCACGCCTGTCTTCGTGGATGTCGACCCGGTCACCTGGTGCCTCAATCCCCAGGCCATCGAGGCGGCCATCACGCCTGCAACGAAAGGCATCGTTCCGGTCCACCTGCTCGGCCATCCCGCCGACATGGATGCAATCAATACGGTCGCTCAGGCCCACCGACTCTGGGTGGTGGAAGACGCTGCCGAGGCGACCTTCAGCCGCTACAAAGGTCGACCGATCGGCTCCCTCGCGACCGCCGCCACGTTCTCCTTCTTCGGCAACAAGATCATCTCCTGTGGCGAGGGGGGAGCCGTCACCTGTGATAACGCCGATCTGGCCAAGAAACTGCGACTGCTCCGCGGCCAGGGCATGGATTCGAATCGGCGCTATCACTTCCCGGTCGTGGGATTCAATTACCGACTCACGAACGTGGCCGCGGCGATTCTTTGCGGCCAGATGGAACGACGGGATGCGATCGTCGGACGGCGACGGGAGATCGTGGAGTTGTATGCCCGAGAACTGTCCGACGTGCCCGGTATCGGCGTGCGCCAGGATGCGGAGTGGGCTGACCCAGCGCCGTGGTTGGCCTCGTGCCTCGTCGACGCTTGCCGCTTCGGTTGCCACCGCGACGAACTGGCCACGGCTCTGGCCACCCGCGGCATTGAGACGCGGCCCATGTTCATTCCAATTCACCGGCTTCCCCCTTACGTCGACGCCTCCGCGAGCCGCGGCACGGATTTGCCGGTCACCGACACGCTGGCCGAGCTTGGCCTCATGCTCCCGACCTATCCGCAGCTCACGGACGACGAGATCAGGTTCATCTGTGAGAGCATTCGCGAGATTGGCCCGTCACGAATGCGATCCCGCTCCGCCGCTGGCAGGGCGAAACTCTCAGTGGGCGACATGAGTCGATCAGCACAGGCGGCCTGACGGCGATTGCGCTACGGCCGCGTCCCTGCCGAAGCCGCCTCGCGGAGCACGGCCAACCAGTCTCGCGCCGCGTCATCCCAGGAGCGAGTCGGAAGCGCGAGCGACTGCCGACGCTGCACGGCCGCGCGATCGGCCAGCACCTCCGCCACGACCGACGCGATCGATTCCGGAGCATGTGGGTCGAAAAGAGGAATCGCGCCGGCAAACGCATCGAACGCTTCGCGAAATGCCGGGATGTCACTGGCGACCGCGGGGCAGCCGCAGCGGATGGCCTCGAGGATCGGAAACGAACCCTGTTCGTAGAGCGATGGCACGACCGTCGCGGCAGCGGCGTGGTAGAGGCCCGCGAGCACGGGTCGTTCCACCTGCCCGGCTGCATGCACCACCGTGGCCATGCCAAGCCGCTCGGCAAGGTCTGCCAGCTCTTGTGGAAGGGGTGCGAAACCGGTGAACACAAGCTGGATGTCGGGATGCCCCCGCTTCCGAAGCAAGGCGACCGCCTCAATGAGCCGGGCGTGGTTTTTGTACGGTCGCCAGGCCGCAGGGTAGAGCAGAAAGGGACTGGCTGCAGCGGGGACGATCCGGATCACGGCGTCATACGCAGCGGGCTCGCCGAGATCATCGGGCACCGCCGGAGCCACCACCCGCACCTTCTTCTGCGGGCAGCCAAGGAGCCCCACGATGTCGACGTCACGAATCGTTCGCGACATCGTGCCGACCAGCGCCGCCTCATGAACGATGCGGCAACTTCGGCGACGAAACGACTCGAGGTCGGTGGCCTTGATGACACCGGAAAAGTGGAGCGGCACCATGTCGTGAACCACCACGACCGTCGGCTCGGCAAACCTGCGCTCCACCGCAACATGCGGCAGGAGCCAGACATCCCGCGGCGGCACTCCGGCAGGTTCGGAAATGCGCTGACGAGCAAAACACCTGTCGATCGCCCGTTCCACGGCATTTTGACGCGCGATGAGGTGATCACGGCTTCTGGATTCGCCTTGAGCAGCAAGCCAATCGCACAGCCGGCGATGCCGGCGGCGCAGCGCCTTCCACCGCCAGCGATCGACCCACGACTGGCGGTGGAGTGATGCCAGATGGATGCGGCCGGCCCCCGCCGCCAAAGTCGACGCAACGAGCGACTCGTCACCGGCATGGACGACCAACTGCACGTCTTCCACCTCCGCAAGCCTGGCAAAGCCACGAGCCAGCGCGTGCGTGAAGACGCCGATTCCTTCGGTGGGCACGAGTGTGCGACCGTAGCCACACCAGATGCCGATTCGCACGCCTGCTCGCCTCCGGGCCACTGCCGCTATCGCAGCAAGCCGATCTTCTTGAGGAATCGCTTGGGACCACGAAACTTGCCACTCCCCAACCAGCGACGGCGGTCCGTGACCGCACGCGCCGACCCTGGCGGTGGAGTCGAGAAACCATCGATCGCATGACGGAGGACAGTGATAGTCGCAGTCACGATGTCGTCCCAGGTCCGGCCGCAGCCACGATTGGCCGAAGCCATCGACCGAAGCTCGTCGGCGTGGTCTGCCACATGATCGAGGGCGGCCGCGATGTCGGACGGACACTCCGGGTCGACCCAGCGTATGGCATCGGAGCGGGCGTCGTAGTGTTCTCGGAGCACTTCGATGTCGGAGCAGATCACGGGTACTCTCGAATCGATCGCCTCGTGAATCGGAAGCCCCATCCCTTCGGCCCGCGTAGGCATCACGAGGCCTACGGCGGAATGAAGCAGCATCGACGCGGTGGCATCGTCCACGTAGCCGAGACTCACGAAATCCTTCCCGGCAACCAGGCCTCGGTCACGAATCAGACGGTTGATCCGGTTGACGTGCGGCTGCTCGGCGAGACCAGCCGCGCCGATCTGCTCGGTGCCATACCCGCAGAACACGACCGGCACGTCACGGCGACGACGGCGGGAGAGCGCCTGCAGAAGCGTCTCGTGGTTCTTGTGCTCCGAGGCGTTGCCTGGATAGACGAAGAACGGAGGACGCACGCCCCAGGGGAGTGATGCTGGCGCCGCGGGCTTGCTTGGCGCCGCATTATCGACAGGCTCGGTCGCCATGAGGGGGAGCACGCTGACTCGATCAGCAAACAGACTCCCAACTGTCTCCAGGACCCGCCGTCGCGTGTAGTTCGATGTCACGATCATCTGGTCGTAGAACTCGATCGCCTCCCGCAGTCCGCGGGCCATGCCCTCGAGAAAATCCAGCGTCGCATGGCTCCCGATCGCGTCGAGCAGGATCGTGTCTTGGTAGACGCACGCCCTGGGGATCGGTGCCGCGAGGTGCGGCGTGCCGTGGGGCCAGGGAACATAGGCCACATCATGGCTGTCGGCATGCCGCCAGAGTGGCTCGCCAACATCGATGCGCACAATCTTGAGGTTTCGGCACGTGGCAAGCGACTCGGTCGCCGAGGCGGCGTACTTCCTGTTGATGGCGAGCGTGACCAAGTCGACGGCGGGATGGCGGCTGAACGCCTCCGCCATTCGACGCAGTACCTGAAGGCCGCCGCCGAGGACATAGACGGGGTGCCAGACGAGAACCCTCATCGGCTGCCTTCCTTCACGAGCGGCAGGAAGTTCTCGCGCCACGCGCGACTGCACCGTTCGGGTTCGAAGTGGTCGAGGATTGCCTTTTGGCGCGCGCAAATCGCCTCTCGAAGGGCAGCGTCGCCGTCGCGCAGCCTCGCGATCTTCTCGCGAGCCTCGTCGTAGCTGCGGCACATTCCCGGTTGATCGGGACCGCCGAGCGGCTCGAGCAATCCGCCGGCCATGTAGACCAGCGGCATGCCGGTCGCGATCGCTTCGAGGGGGTGGTAGTGCAAGTGCCTCGGCTCCTGGGAGTGATAGAACATACAGAAGCATCGGCGAAGCAGTTCGTCGAGTCGCTCCCGGGCTATGTATCCCAGGATATTTTCATCCTGCGTGGAGAGCGGCGCGTCGACGCCCGCCAAATCCTGCCGACCGGCGACCCAATACGGAAATGTCCCGAGCTCCTCGCGAAACCGAAGGTAGATCCGCCGGTAGTAATCGATCTGGTCGATGTTCGGGCAGACGAACAGGATCCGATCCTCGCCCCCGGTCCACGTGCCGTCGGTCTTCAAGAGCGATTCGGGGAGGGCCAGTGGCATGAAGACCGAACGCCGCTTCAGGAATGGTCGTTCGTGATCGATGATTTGCTCGTACGCAGCCGCGAGATAGACCCGGTCGCGAATCCGCGTCATCTCCTCCATCACGACGTTGTGATAGGTCGGCTTGTCAGCGATTGGCATCCGGTTGCGGAGCTTGGCCAGAACCCGGCCGGGCCAGGTGCTCACGCGCGTGTAGGACGAATGATCGAGCGTCTCGAAGGGAATCGTGGCGGTCGCCGACTCGTAATTGAAATCACCGGCATGCCCGAAGGCCCGCATGAAGATTCTCCCTTCGAAGCACCGCATCAGATAGTAGAGGCCAGGATAGATCGAAGCCGCGATGGCGACGTCGAAGTTGCGGTTGATGATGTCCGCCGTGCGGCGACAGAGTGGAGCATCATAAAAATTGACGGTGTTGAGAAATGCCAGTTCGTCTGGAGGAATCGTGAGCGACGAATCGTGGGCATCCGTCACCGTGGCGGTCCGGCCGTTGGGCCCGACCGGCAGCACCTTGGGGATAAAAACCTCAAAACCTTCTGCCAGGAGCATGGGAACCTCCCACTCCATGAGCGTCGTGTGATTGAGGATCCAGAGCACGCGGAGCGGCTGGCGGTCTCGATGGAGTCGTGCTCGGCCCATGTGGCAATTGCAAGGCGAAGGCGTGTCAGCGAAACAGGAACGAGATCGTAGCGACCAGCGCCACGAACAGCACAGCCTGACCGCCATGAAGACCGTGATTCCCGATTGCTTTCCCACACGCCGAAGCTCGGCGTCACGCGTCTGCCGACGATTGCCCAGGAAATCCGCCCGAGTCTTGGAATCGTTCACGATCCCGCACCCACCAGCAGACGCCCCCGACAAACAGTCCGACCACCACCACAAAATAGACCGGCAGCAATCCCACGACGAACCGAAAGGCGGACGGCTCGGAACCGGCGAGCGTGTCTGGGCCGGCCATGCCTGCGGCTTCGGCCGCCGCCACCGCGGCCGAGAAGACCAGGCTCATCAGGCCGTAGCTGACGTTGATCGCCAATCCCCTGAAACTCAGCACTGTTGCCCGGCGGTCAGAGTCTACAAGCTGATTGAGATAGTGACTCTGCAGAAACATCAGGATGCGCATCGTCAGCGAGAGCACCATCGAGAAGACGACACCCCACCAAGGCACGAAGCAGGCGATACCCACAAGCCCCAAAAAGGTCACCGCCGCGATCACGACGAAGTTCCGTTGCGGCGACGTTTGCATCGCCAGCCGACGGACCGCTCCTGCCGCCACCAGGCTGAGCATCGCGGTGCCCGCGGCCACGAAGCCGAAGGCTGACTCCGGAATCTCGATCTGACGATAGATCTCACTGGAAACCACGAGGACCTGCCTGATCGGCTGATCAAACAACACCCCGGCAAGAATGACGACCATCACCAACGGATGGGCAAGAATCCACCAGCCGGTGGCTGCGGTCTGGCGAAATGGAGCAAGAAGCCCTGCGGCGGTCATGGCCTGCTTCCGCGGCGGCTCCTTCATGGCGAGCGTCACGGCAACCACGCCGATCGCGGAACCGAGCGTCAGCCAGACCGGCAGGCGAAAGGTGTCGGCTTCGGTGAGAGTGCCAGGAAGGCCCACCGCAGTCGCCAAAGCATTGAGTGGTCCTGGCTTGTAGAGCAGGCTTCCCATGACCATGCCGACCATCGTGACAAGCGCCCCCGCTTGCATCAGTCGCTCGAGCACCCGCGGCCATTCGTCGGCTCGCCCTGCGGCCACGAGCGAATCGTAGGCGAGGGCCTCGTCGGCCCCGGAAGCAAACGCCTCGGCGATGCCACTGACAATGCGGTTGAGCAAGAGCGCAGGAAACACCCAAGCAGACGGCACCGGAACCAGACAGAGGACGAGCATCTCCACGACCATCAGCACACCGGCCGCCACCAGCAGCCGCTTGCGGCCGACAAGATCCGCAAGCGCCCCGGACGGTACCTCCAAGAGCACGATCGCGGCAGCCCACGCTGCGTTGAGCAGGCCGAACTGCTCGAGTGTGATCCCGAAATCGAGAAACAGGATCATGAAGACCGGATAATAGAACCGGACGTTGAAGAGGATACGGAACGCCATGAACAGCCGCGCGTTTCGGGTGGCCAGTCGATCGAACGCATTCCCTTCGGGCGGCTCAGCCGGCGAATGGCTCTCGACCGCAGCAGACTTCGGCGGCTCGTGTGATGATGACATGGCGACACCCTCGCACGAACGGGCCTCCTGCCGCAAGCCCACGCAGCCCTTTGACACCCATCAGTACGACGCCATGGTGCGGTCGACCGGTCGGTTCTGGAATCGTCGGCGATGGTTTCCCGGCGTCGTACCGGTCAGCTTCTTGAAGATGTTGAAGACCTGATCGAGTCGATTGAATCCGCAGGCCCTCGCGATCACGGTCATCTTGGCGTCGGACGTCACGAGCATGGTCTCGGCACGGGCGATGCGGGCCTTGCAGATCACCGTGTACGGCGTCTGACCGATCGCCCGCTTGAGACGTGTCTCGAGCGTGCGACGAGAGATCCCTGTCTCGGTCAAGACGTCATCCACCGTGATCGGCTCGGCGGAGTGATCGTGAATGAACCGCAATGCCTTCGACACCACCGGATCTTCGGTCACGACGATGGCCGTACTCCGCCGGGCCACGACGCCGAGCGGCGGAATCCACTGGGTCGGTTGTCGTTTGCCCGCGAGGAGGCCATCGAGCATCTGCGCCGCACGGTAGCCCACCGCCCGCCAGTTTACCTCGACGCTGGACATCGGCGTTGGCATGATGTGGGTCAGCCATCGGTCGTTGTCCACCCCGAGCACCGCAACGTCCTCCGGGATCCGAAGTCCGAGTTTCGTGACCGTGTCGATTGTCTGACATCCCCATGAATCGCTGCTGGTCATGATCGCCACCGGTTTTGGGAGGCGCGCCAACCAGTCGCGAATTCTCGACTTTCGATCCGGCATTTCGGGAAGGCTCATCAAGACGTCGCATCGCCTCCGAGGCTCCTGTTCGATGACACTTCGGAAGCCTGTGAGCCGGCGGTTCGCGTGCCACATCCGACCGCCGCCCAGAAAAGCGAAGTTTGTAAAGCCTCGCTCGAGCAGGTGCGTTGCCCCCATGCGCCCGATCGCGACGTCGTCGTGGCCGACCCGCGGTAGCGGCAGGTCTGCCAAGGCGTTCGAGAAATTCACAGCCGCGACGCCGGCACGAATCACGATGTCTGCCCATCGGCGCTCGCGGATGAATCCGATCACGCCGTCGACGGCTCTCAGGTCGATCTCATCGAGACTCGCGATTGGGTTGTGAGGCTGCCCGACGAGCTGCCAGTGGGCCGCGTGCTCCTTGTAGTCCATGACTCCGAGAAAACTCCCATAGCTGCTGTCGGTGCGGACAGGGGAGACGACGGCGATACGGAAATGCGGCTTGCGGCGAGGCATTGGCATGAGCCTAGCAAGTGTGCGCATATTCCGACACGATTGCGTTTATCGCGATTGTTGCGGATGGTTCGAGTCGGCAAACTTTGAGCGATTCCCTTGGCTTCTTCACCGGTCTCCGACGCCGCTCGAAAGGGTTTCCCATGATCACCCGAAAGTCCTTCCGATTCGCCGCCGCCTCAGCGATTCTGATCGCTTCGGCCCTCACAGCTCATCACGCGGCTGCTGCGATCATCGCAGTGAACGACGGCAACTTCGGCGGATCTGCGCCCGGGGCCACGGTGACGCAATCTGTCGCCGTGGGGGCCGGCGCCGACATGCTGATCGTGATGACGGCGTCTGAGCTTGGCGGCACCATTACCAGCGACATGACCGCGACGTATGGCGGGGTGCCGATGAACCTGGCCGTTGGAAACCTGACACTGTCCGCCATTTGGTATCTCGATCTTGCCACTCCCGGCATCAGCGGAACCAACGTCGTCGTCAACATGAGCGGATACTCCACACGCAACGGTTTCGCAGCCGGCTGGGTCTCGATCGACGGCAGCCTGGGCGTGGGTGAGTCGATTGCCGTCCAGAGCACGGGGACGTCGAGCGCATCCTCGAATACCGTGAACCTCACGACGACGTCTGAAACGTTCAATGTCGTCAACTTCAATGGGAACGAAACGTTAGGCACGATGACGGTCAACTCGCCAAACCCGACGGTGATCTACACCGACACCGACATTGGTTCTGCCCGCAGCGCGGTCGCCTACGAGCAACCGGCCTCGGCCGGCCTGAACACCTACCAGTGGACACTGACCGGAGGCACGCTCCCAAGCAGCTACCGTCGAATCGACGCGGCGGCATTTGTCGTCGTCCCCGAACCGGGACCTCTGGCGCTGGCGGGCGTCGCGGCGTTGAGTGGACTCCTGATCTTTCGCCGTCGTCGCTGCTGATCCGACCTCGAGAGCACGTGTATGATCGAGGCTTGCTGGAGCCCGATATGCACTCGAGGAGACCCACACGGCATGTCCGCCCGCATGGCACCCCCGCTCACCGTGTGGTGCATCTTCGCCGCGGCGCTGGTGCCGAGCGTCGTCGCCGGTGCCACAGGGGAGCGTGAAGCCGACCTCCCAGCGGTCGTGCTCGAAGCCGTCAACGTGGACACTATCTGGTCGGCGGTCCCCGTCCGGTTCTGCCTGCTCACGCACGGTGACACGCAGTATGTGGCCTACTACGACTCGGAACGACGCATGGCGGTCGTGCAGCGGAACCTTTCGGAGCCTGCCTTTCGCGACAAGACGGTACTGCCATCGACACAGGGCTGGGATTCGCACAATTCCATCACGATGGCGGTCGATCGCGCTGGCCATGTCCACGTGGCGGGAAACATGCACGTCGATCCGCTGGTCTATTTCCGTTCGACGAAGCCCGGAGACATCCGGACCCTCGTGAAGGTCGCGTCGATGGTGGGATCGCAGGAACAGCGCTGCACCTACCCCCGGTTCTTGAAGGACCCGAACGGGCGCCTGGTGTTCTCGTATCGCGACGGGTCGAGCGGAAGCGGCAACAGCATCTTCAACGTCTACGACGAGAAGACTGCGACCTGGTCGCGGCTGCTCGACACACCGCTCACGGATGGCCAGGGCAAGATGAACGCCTACGCCACGGACCCCATCCCGGGGCCGGACGGCCTCTATCACATGTCATGGGTCTGGCGTGACACTTTCGACAGCGCCACCAACCACGACTTGAGCTACGCCCGGAGCAAAGATCTCCGCCATTGGCAGTCCGCTTCTGGGCAAGCGATCCGACTTCCCATCACGCCGGACCAGAAGGCCCTCGTCGTCGACCCGATCCCGCCCGGCGGAGGCATCCTCAACGGCATGGGGCAGATCGGCTTTGACCGGAAAGGACGACCGATTCTGTCCTACCACAAATACGACAAGGCTGGTCACAGCCAGGTCTATGTCGCCCGATTCGAATCGGGGGCCTGGAAGGTGCAGCAGATCACTGCGTGGGATTTTCGCTGGGACTTTGGCGGCGGTGGTAGCCTGCCGTCTACCGAACATGCCGTGTCGGTGGCTGCGGTGGAACTGTGGGGCGACGATCAACTTGCCGTCCGATGTGGGGCGAAGGGCGTGGGATCGAGCATCATTCTGCTCGACGAGCAAACCCTTCGGCCGTGTGGGAAGGCGGCCGCGGTCAGCCAATTTCCGCGCGAGCTGACGAAGGTGACTTCGACCTTCCCCGAAATGCGGGTCAACTGGTTCACCGATATCGGCGAACCCGCGGATCCAGCGACCAGATATGTCCTGCGCTGGGAAACCCTTCCAGCGAATCGTGACAAGCCGAGAAAGGGCCCTCTTCCGGAGAATGGCCCACTCGTCATCTACAAGCTCGGCCAGCGATCGCCGTAGCACCCGAGCGTCGGCCGCAGATCGGCGACTGCGAACGTGAGGACGTAGCGGCACGGGGCTCAACAACCCTGTGCCGCTTTTTTTTGGGTATTGGAGGTGATGGGAGGGTGAGGTGATGAACGCCGACACATTCGCAAGGTATTGCTGCGGGCTGACCGGCAACTGAGCGCATCCGATTGGGGTCGTCGAGGGCTCCGTCAGCTCGCGGCCACCTCTCTCAGGCACGGGGATTTTGGCCTGTTGCCGGTGCCGGCCCCCATGAGAACGCGTGAAGCGTCCGTGGTCGCCATCTGCCACCCACCGGCATCGTCTTTTCGTGCGGTACAACCCTGCCCGCCGCACCGGCAGCCTGAACGGTACGCCCATCGCCGCCCCGAGCGAACACCTCTCTACCGAATCATCGCCAGGAATCTCGAGACCTGGCTTGCCGAGCGAAGTCCCGGAGACCATCCCGTCGCCACGTATGGCGAGGAGGAACTTCGGGCGTACCTCCGCTGCGGCATCCTGAGCTGCGGGTTTGCCAGGGCCCGATGTGGCAGCTGCGGACATGACTTTCTCGTCGCCTTCTCGTGCAAGAGACGGGGAGTCTGTCCGTCTTGCAACGGCCGACGCATGGCACAGACCGCCGCGCACCTGGTCGATCACGTCATCCCACCCGTCCCTGTCCGGCAGTGGGTGATCTCTGTTCCAAAGCGGCTGCGGTGGTTCCTCGCCGAGCGGGCCGAGGCCATCGCCGCACTCACGACAATCTTCGTGAGCGAAGTCGAACGGCTCACGGTCACCGGTGGCGACGACGGCACGACAGAACGCATTCGCTGCCCGGCCTGCAGTGGTGACATCCGGCTCATCGCGTTCATCATCGACCCTGGCCTGATTCGGAAAATCCTCAGGGCTGTTGGCAAACCCGTCGAGCCGCCACGGGGGTCACCCGCCAGGGAACCGCCCACCGACTGGCATGAGCTCGTCCAGGCTCATGACGATCGCGATGTCATGCAGGCCGAGCCCGACGAGTTTCCGGTGATCGACATCCACACGCTCTGAAATTCCCACCGCGAGCGACGCCAGAGCCAGTCTGAGCACAAGGCGAAAAACGGGCTCTCACGAGGGGAGCCGCTGCACCGGAAGCCTAGAACGGGCTACGATTTCTGGGCCGAAGGGCCTGAACCGAGGCGAGGCAGCCGCGCGCCCACCGGGAGACACTTGCGGAAGTGCCGTTGGCCGCCCTATCCATCAGGCACAAGGCGTTCCTACCTTGCGACCGGCCGCGTCATTGTCGAAAAACTGACGCCCACGACATTTATACGGGAGCTATTCTCGAGACCGGATGCATGATTCGCGAAGAACAGTTTGTCCGGCTTATTGTCCGCCACGAGGGGGAGCTTCGGGCCTTCGCGGCGACTCTCATGCCATCCCGGACCGATGCAGACGACGTCTTGCAGGACGCCTTCGTCGCCATGTGGCGCCGGATCGCCGACCTCAAGGACGAGGCCGTCTTCCGAACCTGGGCGTATACGTTCGTCCGTTTTACCGCCCTTAACCGCATTCGGAAGGAGCGCCGAAGGCCGCTTGTCTTTTCGGAACCACTCGTGGCGTTGCTTGCCGAGGAGGGTGAGCAGGAGGCAGATCGCACAGCGGCAGAGATTCGGGCTCTCACGACGTGCCTTGAGAAACTCCCGGTCGAAAAGCGGGAACTGCTCCAGCATTATTATGCCTCCGCGAAAACCCGGATGACCGATGTCGCCCGTACGCTGGGCCGCAGTATCGCCGCCCTGTACAAGTCCCTTGAACGCACTCGAGAAGCCCTGAAAACCTGCATTGAGTTCCGCCTGGCCGAGGACGGCTTCGATGTCGCCGGTCCAATCCCCTGAATTGGAAATCCACCACCTCCCATGATGAACGATCCCGAATCGCTCGACCGCTTGATTGACCACCTCCGCTGCGGGGATCTCGATCCGGTTGCGTTCGCCGCGATGCAGCAGCGGCTCATGGTCGATGGCGAGCTTCGCCGCCAGTACCGCGAGCGGATGCGGATGGAGGCCAATCTCGGCTCCGTGTTCCAAGCCGATCGGCCAGACCTGGTGCCACCGCTGACGCCCGCAGCCGCCTTCGGGAGGATTCGAAGCCGCTGGTTGCTCGCGCTTGGCACGGGCCTCGCAGCCGCCTTGGCAGTTGGATTCTTTATCGGCTCGAAGCGAGGCGGCCGGCCGGAGCTCCCCGTGATCGCCCACATCGAATCAACAAGTGAAGCTGCCTGGAGCGAGGGGCTCCCGATCGGTGCCAACAAGGGATTGAACGTCGGCACTGTCGGCCTGACTGGGGGCCTGGCCGAGATTCGCTTTGCGTCGGGTGTGCTCGTTGCGCTCGAGGCTCCAGCCCGGCTCGAACTGATCAATCCGATGCGGTGCCGGCTGCATCATGGTGTTGCTGTTTTCCAAGTCCCGGAGGCAGGAAAGGGATTTATCGTCGAGGCTCCAGACGGCCATGCCGTGGATCATGGCACCCGATTCGCGATCACGGTCAATCCCCATGAATCCGCTGCCGAGTTCGAGGTGCTCGATGGTCAGATTTCCGTACATCACGCAAAGAGTGGCGCGGTCGTCTCTCTCTTGGAGTCTGAAGCGGCCAGGCTGACCACCGAAGGCATCGAGAACCTCGACGCCCTCCCATCCGAGGTTTTGCAGCGCCACAGCCGCCCGGCTCTCCATCGCTTCCGGCCGAATGGCCGCGAGGCCTCGATCGTTCGCGTCGACGGGAGTCGCGCGCAGTTGCTTGACCCTGACCTTCTGATGGTCAAGAAGGATCTCACCCGCACCGAAGAATCTCCATCGACGCCCGCCCACTATGCCCGCGACCGCCGGTCCCTGGTCGGGTTCCAGCTTGAGAATGTGAATACTCGCGAGGTCCGCACCGCGTCCCTCCGTCTCAACCTTGTGCCAACTGGCCTCGGCTTCGCATCGGCCCTGCCGGAAACCTGCGTATTCCAACTCTACGGTATTCGCGACGATGCCTCGCTCGAAACATGGCCAAGCAACGGTTTACGGTGGGCGGATGCACCGGGCTCGGTGGGTGCGTCCGGGGACATCAACGCCAACGACGTTCGCCTCCTCGCCGCCGTGGAAATCCCACGTGGCCGCACGACTGGCGCGATGGTCTTCTCCTCATCGGAACTGGCTGAGTTTATTCGGGAAGACACGACCGGTGTCGTCGCATTCCTGCTCGTCCGGGCCACGCCACCGCTTGACTCGTTCAGCCTGGTCCACGCCTTCGCAGCGAGCACGCACCCCGACGCCGCCGGGCCCACGCTCGAGCTCGAGCGCGCCGCCCAATAGCCCCGCGGCACGCGGTTTCTTCGTCAAAAATAGCCAGTCTCTGGCTTCTCGAGAATTTCCTGTCGAATTCCCCATTCTCCAGACATTCACTCTGTAGCGTAGGGCACTTCGTCCATCGCTGGCGTGCCTACGGCCAGGAATGCCGGGGGGCACCGTGACACGGGGTACTCGTTGATCATGATATCGATTCACGTAAGGGCATGGCTTTGTCGCC
The DNA here is from genome assembly GCA_041746715.1 of Pirellulales bacterium. Lineage (GTDB taxonomy): Bacteria > Planctomycetota > Planctomycetia > Pirellulales > UBA1268 > QWPN01. The sequence goes on from JBGTGN010000061.1 coordinate 17,663, forward strand.
TGGGGATGACCTATGGCGCGATCCTGGCAGTGGCCCTGTCTCTGGCCACCGCGGAAAGTCGTGGAGCGACCCTGACATTCGGTTCGCAGACGCTCATCAGCAGTGGCGGGGACTTCAGCATCTCGGTGTTCGATGGTGAAGCGAGGTACGGGGGGCTTGCGACCGGCGCATTGGGCGACGGCACCGTTGAGGCGTATGCGCTCTTTCAGAACGCGGATGGCGGCACGGGTAGTGGAGATGTCACACCGATCGTTCGGTACGCCGAGAAAGCCGGTAGCCTTCTCGGCACACCAACGCTCACGAACACGGGCACGTCCGGCACAACCTTTGCCAATGCCAACGTATGGACGACAAACGATCCGGGCTCGCCCGGCTTCGGTGGCACGCCAAATTTCGCGACCGGAACCGGTACCATCACCGGAGGCCGTGTGTCCAACGGTACGATTGATATTTCAGGCTATTCGGCCGGAACGGTCTATCTCCTGGCCGGTGCGTATCAGAACACGCTCCCCGTAGTCCTCTCGATGACGGGCCCAAGCCAGATGACACTCAACGCCGACAACGGTACGTTGAACACTGCTACCACTCGCAACATGTACGTGTTTGAATTCGACTTCGACAACAGCGATGGTCTCTATGACGAAATCAGCTATTCGATCTTGAGTACTGGTTCAAACTTCAATAACCGTGCCCGCTACATGGGTGTCATCATCGACGCCGTCGCTGTCCCGGAGCCGGGTGTGATGATGCTTGGCGGTCTCGGCGCGGTGCTCCTTTTGGTTCGTTGGCGCCGCCGTAGCTGACCAGCCTACCGGCAGGGGTATCAGGCCCGCGCTGGGCAATCGGAGATGGTGGCTGACGCCGTCTCGGAGCTGCAATCCGCTTTGCTCCACGCGTGAAACCCTCGAGCTCGAGCGAGCCGCCGAGTGAGGGGAGGGCGAGCGGCGAGCAGGGCGATGACGGCTTCGTTGGCCCGCTCCTTCTCCGGTGGTGCCATGACCTTCACCTTGAGCGCGTCGCCGAGCCAGCCGACGACCTCGTCTCGGGAAGAGTTCGGCACAACTTTGATGTTGATCCTGGCCATAGGGCACGGATTTTACCCATCATCCAGCGGCCGGGTCGTCTGGCGATCCAACGTGCCTGGGTGTGAGAGCAATGCGTCCTCCCGGCGGCGGCAGCGCACGTAGACCGCGTGCGGATAATGTGCTGGTATTTCTATCCGCTACCGCGGTCGCCTTCAGGCAACCCAGAAAACCTGTCCCTTGGGCGTGAACGGAAGGCGCCCGCCGCGAGGCATGAGGAATGCGTGATCCCGCCGGATATGCAGTCGGTCGCATTGGCCGTCGGTGATCACGAGGATCGGACCCGACTGCGGAAAATCCTTTGCTCTTTCGAGCAGCGTGATGCCGGGCTGCAAGACCGTTCCTCCGCGACCGCGGATCCGCACGCGATCCATGAGCGCCTCTGGTGCCACGTAGCCCTCGTCGTAGGCCGCGGCATCGCAGAACACGAGCCGCACGAAGGGCACGTCGCGGGCCATGCAATAGCTTGCGATCGCGCCGAGAGCCTTGCCGAGCAGCCGAGAATCCATCGAGCCTGAGGTGTCGAGCACCACGCCAAAGGTTCTGGCATCGATCTCATCGCGATCCAGGAACCATCGCGGTCGCGGGATGTCGGGCGTGGCGGATTGCCGCCGACTCAATCGGGCGTAGGTTCGCCGGCTCGCCAGCGGCTCGAAGTAGGCATCGAACCATCTGGCCAGTTCGACATCCCAGGGAACCGGCGGCTGATCGAGGGCGCGAATCTCCGCCACGAGCCCCGCGGGGAGTAAGCCGCGACCCTCGGCTTCAATGGAGGCGAGGCCCTGCACGATGGCTCGCCGGCAGAACTCGTCGAGGGTGAGGCCGTCACCTCGCCGCCACCATTCCGGTTCCCGTGGTTCGAGGATGTCACATGCACCTTCGCCGCGAAACGTCCGCAGCTTCCTCGCCCGCCGCAGATCCGTGGCGAGGCGATGGTAAATCGTTTCGGCCGATTCGCCCTTGAGCGTCGGATCATAGAGCAGGCCCAGACGCGGCATGTGGCCCACGGCGAGCTCCACCAGCCAGCCGTTGATCACATAGTCGCAGGCCACATTCCAGAGAAATGGGTCGCGGCCCTCGCACCGCGAGTCATGCCGAAGACCCACATGCAGCAGCTCGTGGGCCATCACAAACCGGCACTCTTCAAGATCGAGACCAGCTGCCGGGTTCATATAGATCTCTTGTGCCAGCACATCGACCGCCGCTACCGAGACATCCCGTGCCCGGCATTCGGCAACGTCTTCGACGAGTGTGAATGCCGTCGCCAGCGACCCAAGAAGCGGATACTTGCTGATGAACCAGTTGCGTGCGAGCGCTGCAGGGCTCCGCGATAGATCGTTGGCCCCGAGCGATGCCCGTGCCCCACCGGCAACATCGACTGCTTGCCGCACAGCCTGTGAGAGCCCGGCGGCAAATGCGTCGCTCCAGCGTCCTTGATCTCGTGCACTCTCCGGCAGCCCATGAATATCCAGAAGCCCGGGCCCAGCGGTGCCGAGGTTTTTCAGGTCGGTTCGCATCCCGCGGGAAACGAGAATGTCATAGATTGCTTCCTCGCGTGCGGCCGGCAGTGCCCAGTCGACTGGGAGTGGTTCCGGCCTCACACCAAACTTGAGGGTGCGGAGGAAGTTGGTCACGACAGCGTCACATGCCGTGTTCCAGGCGATTGGGTCGTTGCGCTTCTGGAAATGATTGAGTCCCAAGTGCAAGAGACAATGGCCGAGCACATAGGCCCAATGCTCCGATGGAGCCTGCCGCTTGGGGTGAACATGGATCGTGCCCCCCGCGGTGACGACCGCGAATCCGTGCTCCGGACAGAGATTGCCTTGATCTCGCCGTATCCAGCACGACTTCAGGAGTTGCCCGAAAAGCGGATGGGCTGCCGCCATCGCATAGCCATCGCGGAACTGTTCCGTGGCCGGATCACGGCGAGCGCTTCGCGACCTACGGGCCACGGCGGGCCTCCACGAGCCGTGGAAGGTCGCGGATGACCTCGACCAGATACCAGTTCGGGAGCCGCGAGTCTTCTTCCTCGCTGACGACCATCTGCGCGATCTCCAGGCTGATCGTGGCGAGGTCGCGGATCATGGCCTTGCCGCGGTGCGCGAGGGCCTGTGCGTTGGGCGTGAGGTTCTCCCGTTCTGCAGGGAGGTTTTTGAGAAGGTGGGCCCGAAAAGACTGCGCGAGAAAATAGAGCACGTCCCGCTCAGCCGGAGCCGCGGGCCAAGGCTCCTCGCCCGCCAGAATCGCGTGGAGCGTGTAGCGACAATGAATTTGTCGCACAAAGGCCTTGAATTGCGCAGCATGCGTGGGTGTGAGGCACCCGAAGGCCAGCATCTCGAGCCGCTCGTGCGACGGTTCGGCACCGAAGCCGTGCAGCGAGTCCGAGAGCATGTGCCATGAGCGAGGCGTTGAAAATGGCTCCTCGTGTTTGGGGGGCTGGCTCCAGAGGTGATCTGGTCGAGCCTGGATATATTCGAGCACCCATGGGTGGATGTTGCTGCGGCTGGCCCACGCGAGCCAGTCGCGGTGCGACACGCGGAGATGAACGTGGATCATCCGGTTGAGGAGTGCCGACGACATCGGCTTCACGATGGCAGAGTCTTGGGCACGATTACCAGCGCCGATCACGACCGATCCTTCGGGAAGCTCGTAGTCGCCGACACGCCGCTCGTGAATGAGACTGTAGAAGGCCTTCTGGACCTCGTGGCTGCAGGCATTGAGCTCGTCGAGGAAGAGGCAATAGGGCGAATCGCGGGCGATCGTCGTGGGTGGGCAGAATCGGCTCTTGCCGTCCACGATTTGGGGCACGCCAAGAAGATCCTCGGGCGCGAGTTGGCTTCCCAGGAGCGAGACGCAGGGCAGGCCGACTTGCTGCGCAAACTCCTGCACGAGTGCGGATTTGCCGATTCCGGGTGCGCCCCAGATGAACACCGGCCGCACCACAGCGACGTTCAAAAGAAAGTCGGCAAGCTCCTGTTGAGAGAGTGTGATCTGTGAATTCACGTGATTCGCGGGTCTTGCTGTGGGGCGTGGTCCATGAAGGAGTCGCACGGTGTAGTGCAGGGGTGAATCGTATCGTGTCCCGCTGCCGTCGCGATATCTCTACGGCGCCCCAGTCGAGTGCTTTCTGCGCGTCTGGGCGATGGAGAATCTCGGTGTCCTTCGGCATGAGCGGCGGGATCGCCTTCAAGTGCTAGAGATGGCCGAGCGCCGCACGTGTTTTCTTGTAGACAACGCTTCCACGATTCGGGCAGATCGTCAGAAGGGTGCCCAAAGGCTTGACCTCGTGACCGGTTAGCTTGCCAGCGAGCTGCACGACGTTGACGACTCCCTCGATCGTCGATGCGCTGAAGAAATCCGGGATCTCGGGCAGTAGCCACAGGTCGGTGGCATGAAGCCCCATGTATGTCCAAAACGGAATCTCCGACCCCGGGAAGTCAATGACCACAATGTCGAACTCGTCGGCCACATGGTCCAGTGTCTTGCGCAGTATTGAGAGATGCTTGGTTCGCTCCGTGCTGGGCATCTTGAACAGCGCATCCTGCGCTTTTCGGTACTCGGTTGGCGAGGTCGCGAGGACTCCAACCTCACCGAGGGGAACAGAGCCGCCCTTCGTGTGAAACACGCCGATTGTCTGCATGAAGGAATTCCACAAACACCAAGAAATGCGAACTTTGCCCCATCACACCAACCTGCCCCAGGCCAAATCAAGGGCGCAAGGTCAGACGGTGTGATTTCGCGCCCCGAGCAAATCCGCCACCACCTCGGGCACGCCCGCCGTCGCGGGCTTGGTGACGACTTCGAACGCAGCGCCTACGACCCGGTCTGGCACCTCGGGGTTCACGACGATCCGCCGAACTCGCCGCGGGGCCTCGAACACCAGTCCCGCCGCTGGATACACCTGCAGCGAAGTTCCCACGACAAGCAGCACGTCGGCATCGGCGACCAAGTCCACGGCGTCGTCCATCGCGGGCACCACCTCACCGAACCACACGATGTGGGGGCGAAGCTGGCTGCCGCGCTCGCAGGTGTCGCCCATCTCAATGTCCGTGTCGCCAAGGTGACGGATCAGGCTCGGATCCCACGAACTGCGGGCCAGCATGATCTCGCCGTGGAGGTGGAGCACCCGTGTTGATCCTGCCCGCTCGTGGAGGTCGTCCACGTTCTGCGTGACGATCCGAACGTCGTAGGCGCGCTCGAGCTCGACGAGCGCGCGATGCGCGGCGTTTGGCTGGGCAGCCCGAACAGCCCGGCGCCGCTCGTTGTAGAACCGCAGAACACGAGCGGGATCTCGATCCCAGGCCTCCGGCGTGGCCACATCCTCGACCCGGTGCCCCTCCCAGAGGCCATCGGCACCACGAAACGTCTTTAACCCGCTTTCAGCGCTGACGCCCGCTCCGCTGAGGACAACGACTCGCTGAATCGACATTCAAAAGTCCCGGCATTCGAGGGTGTGTGACGTATTCGAGCAGGCGCCTCTTCGTCCAGCAACCTGGCAAGAGGCAGCAGTTGCCGGCCCGTTTCCATGATGCCACAATCGATTCACCATGAAGTGCCTCATCGCCGACAGTTTTGAAAAAGAGGGTGTCGACAAGCTTTGCGCGCTCGAGCTCGACGTCACGCTCGACCCGTCGCTCAAGGATGACACGCTCCGCGACGCGATCGCCAGACTCAACCCCGAGGTGCTCATCGTGCGCAGCACGAAGGTCACCGCAGCGATGATCGAGGCGGGGCCATCGCTCGAACTCATCGTGCGGGCAGGGGCGGGATACAACACGATCGACGTTGCCGCCGCGGCTGCGCGGAGCGTGTACGTCGCGAATTGCCCGGGCAAGAACGCAGCGGCGGTCGCCGAACTCGCGTTTGGTTTGATCCTTTCACTCGACCGCCGCATCGCGGACAACGTCGCCGACCTGCGGGCGGGCCAATGGAACAAGAAGACCTACAGCGAAGCCCAAGGGCTCAAAGGTCGGGTGCTCGGGCTCGTGGGGCTTGGGGGCATCGGCACCGAGATGGTGCAACGGGCCAGGGGGTTCGGAATGCCGGTGGTCGCGTGGAGCCGATCGCTGACCGACGGGCGTGCCGAGGAACTGGGCATCGCGAAGTGCGCGAGTGTCGATGAGGTCGCGTCGCGCTGCGACGTGCTGAGCGTGCATGTGGCCCTTACCGCCGACACGCGCAACCTCATCAACGCCGGCGTACTTTCCAAGCTCAAGCCCGGCGCGACATTCATCAACACGAGTCGCGCGGAAGTCGTCGATCACGCGGCACTCAAGCGAGCCATCAAGGACCGGGGGCTCCGCGTCGGGCTCGACGTCTTCGAGAAGGAACCCGCTGGCGGCAGCGGCCCGTTCGAAGACGACATCGTCACGTTTGCCGGGGTGTATGGCACGCACCATATCGGCGCGTCCACCGAGCAGGCCCAACTCGCGATCGCCGACGAGACCGTTCGCATCGTCGAGCAGTTCGTCCGCACCGGCGGCGTGCCCAACGTCGTCAACCTTTGCGGGCGCTCACCCGCGAAGCGCATGCTCATCGTCCGCCACCGCAACCGCCCCGGAGTCCTTGCCCACATCCTCGGCGAAATCAGCCATGCTGGTATCAACGTCGAGGAAATGGAGAACGTCATCTTCGCCGACGCCCAAGCTGCCTGTGCGAAGATTCGATTGGATGACGAGCCTTCGCCGGATGTGATGCGGCGTATGAAGGACGGGTGCGAGCATATCCTGGCGTTGAGCCTGGTGACGTTGAGCGACTGAAACGTGGCTTCGGATCATCCCGGACATTCGATGGCGCCGATGGACGCCGCTCACGACGAATACCAATGCTGCTGACGATTTCCACCGCTCACAAGCCGGCAACCGACCTCGGCTACCTCCTGCACAAGCACCCGGATCGGTTCCAGAGTTTCGATCTGAGCTTCGGGCAGGTACACGTCTTCTACCCCGAGGTCTCAGAGGACCGCTGTTCAGTTTGTTTGATGCTCGATGTGGATCCAGTGGGCATGGTGCGCGGTCGGCAGTCAGACCAAAGCTTTCTGCTGGGCCACTATGTGAATGATCGTCCTTATGTCGCCTCCTCATTCATGAGCGTGGCGATCTCGCAAGTCTTTGGAACGGCGATGGGTGGCCGTTGCAAGGATCGGCCAGAGCTCGTCACGACACCGATTCCGTTGACCGCCCGACTCGATGTTCTCCCGGTGCGTGGGGGCGAGGACTTTCTCCGTCGGGTTTTTGAGCCGCTGGGCTACGCCGTTGAAGCGGTTCAGCATCCACTCGACGAGCAGTTCCCTGAATGGGGTGACAGCCCCTACTTCTCTGTCACGATCAGCGGTACGAAGACGCTCTCGGAACTCCTGACACATCTGTACGTCCTCATTCCCGTGTTCGACAGTCAGAAGCACTACTTCGTCGGTGAAGACGAACTGGAGAAGCTGGTGACCAAGGGCGGCGGTTGGCTGGCCGTGCACCCAGAGAAAGAGCAGATCGCTCGCCGCTACTTGAAGAACCGCTCAAGCCTCTTCCGTGAGGCACTCGCCAGGCTCGTCGAGGAAGACGATCCCGACGACGCTCCGGAGGGGATCGAGCCGGAACCGCCCGAGGATGCGCTGGAGAAGCCGATAAGCCTCAACGATCAGCGTCACGGAGCGGTTTTGGCAGCAGTTCGTGCCAGCGGTGCCCGGAGCGTGCTCGACCTTGGGTGCGGGGAGGGAAAGCTCCTGCGTGAACTGCTGCAGGATCGGCAATTCGAGCGGATCGTCGGGCTGGACGTTTCGATCCGCTCGTTGGAAATGGCCCAGAAGCGACTGAAGCTCGACCGACTGCCCGACCGGCAGGCCGAGCGCCTGAAGCTGATGCACGGATCTCTGATCTATCGCGACAAACGGCTCGAAGGGTTTGATGCGGCGGCCGTCGTTGAAGTCATCGAGCACCTCGACCCGCCGAGATTGACCGCGTTCGAGCGTGTTCTCTTCGAGTTCGCACGTCCGCAGACTGTCGTGCTGACCACGCCGAACTGTGAATACAACGTCATGTGGGAGACTCTTCCCGCGGGCCATTTCCGGCACACCGATCATCGATTTGAGTGGACTCGCCAGGAGTTCCAGAGCTGGGCGAAAAGGGTCGCTGACCAGCACGGCTATTCCGTACGATTTCTTCCCGTCGGGCCGGAAGACGAGGCCGTTGGGTCGCCCACGCAGATGGGGGTGTTTGAGCGTGAATAACCGAGTCCACTACCACCTCAACCTGGTTTTTGCAGTTGGCACCCAGGTGGTGTCACTAAAGAACGTCGTTGGCCAGAACGGCCGCACGCTCCATCCTTGGGGATCTGTGGGCGTCGTCGTGAAGGCGCCGCGAGATATCGAGCATTGCTACCGGGTGCGGTTTCCCGACGGCTTTGAGGAGCCCCTCAAGCAAAGCGAATTGACGCCGCTCGCGAAATTCAAAGAGGGCGAGATTGGCGACAGCAGGGTCACTGCCAGCCGGAGTGACCTGTACGAACGGGTCATCTACCAGTGCATCATCGGTTCACAGGCGTACGGCCTGGCCGACAGCGACTCCGACATCGACCGCCGAGGATGTTACTTGCCGCCCGCCGAGCTTCACTGGTCGCTTTACGGGGTGCCCGAGCAACTCGAATGCGATGCCACGCAAGAGGCGTATTGGGAGATCCAAAAGTTCTTGACGCTGGCCCTCAAGGCGAACCCCAACGTGCTGGAGAGTCTGTATTCCCCGCTGGTGGAGAAGTCGACTCCACTGGCTGACGAGCTCGTCGCCATGCGAGAGATCTTTCTGTCTCGGCTCGTGTACCAGACGTACAACGGCTATGTCATGTCGCAGTTCAAGAAAATGCAAACGGACATTCGCAATCAGGGGCAGGTGAAGTGGAAGCACGTCATGCACCTGATCCGACTGCTGATCTCAGGCATCAGTGTGCTGCGGGAGCGTTACGTGCCAGTTCGTGTCGACGCCCACCGGGAGCAACTGCTCGCGATCAAGAAGGGCGAGGTGCCATGGGACGACACGGAAAAATGGCGGCTTTCGCTGCACAAGGAGTTTGATCAGGCCCTGGAAGAGTCGACGCTACCGGAGCGGCCAGACTACGAGAAAGCCAACGCGTTTCTCGTGAAGGCTCGCAGGGCCGCAGTCGAGGAGGGCCTGCCGTGAACCAAGCGCAGGCTTCCGTGCCCTTCGATCCTCGACTGCACAAGCAGGTGAGCGACCATCCCTACCCACTGCTCTTCGCCACGATCAGCGGGGCGCATCTGTACGGCTTTCCTTCGCCCGATTCGGACTACGACTTGCGCGGCGTGCATCTCTTGCCGCTGGAAGAAGTCGTCGGCCTGAACCCCGGCCAAGAGACGGTTGAGAAATCCGGCATCCATGACGGCCTGGAAATCGATCTCGTCACGCACGATGCCAAGAAGTTTTTTGGGTTGATGCTCAAGAAGAATGGGTATGTGCTGGAGCAGTTGCTCTCGCCGCTCGTCGTGTTCACGACCCCGGAGCACGACGAGCTCAAAAGCATTGCGGCTGACTGCCTGACGAAGTATCACGCGCACCACTACCTCGGCTTTGCCGCCACCCAGTGGAAGCTCTTTCACAAGGAGAGCCCGCCCCGGGTCAAGCCGTTGCTCTACGTCTACCGGGTTCTGTTGACCGGCATTCACCTGATGCGCGCTGGCAAGGTGGAGGCCAATCTGGTCCGGCTAAACGAGACGTTCAAGCTCCCCTACGTGCCCGATCTCATCGACCGAAAAACATCTGGCACCGAGAAAGGCACGCTCGACAAGGCGGACCTTTCCTTTCACGAACGAGAGTTCGGCAGATTGGTGGCCGAGCTGGAGGGCGCGTTCGAGCAAACGAGCCTTCCCGAGCAGGCGAGCGGGACTGCTGCGCTCAACGACCTGCTGGTGCGCTTGCGCCTCCGGGCACGGGGAGGGGCGTGAATGCAGATCGCGATTCCAAAACTCTCGCTTGTCGTACTTATTGGCGCGAGCGGATCTGGAAAAAGCACGTTCGCTCGCAAGCACTTCCTACCAACCGAGGTGCTTTCATCCGACTCTTGCCGTGGCCTGGTCAGCGACGACGAAAACAACCAGGCAGCGACGAACGATGCCTTTGAAGTCTTGCACTTCGTGGCGGCGAAGCGGCTTGCACGGGGGCATCTGACAGTCGTCGACGCCACCAACGTCCAGCCAGAAGCCCGGAGCCCGCTCGTTCAGCTTGCCAGGAAGTACCACTGTCTTCCGGTGGCGATCGTGCTGAATCCCCCGGAGGATGTTTGCCACGAGCGCAACCAAACCCGCGCCGACCGATCGTTCGGCCCGCACGTCGTCCGCCAGCAGCGGTCACAACTCCGGCGCTCGCTCAAGGCGCTCAAGCGAGAGGGATTCCGGCACGTCTACGTAATGGATTCGGTCGAGAGGATCGAGGCCGCAACCCTTGAGCGGACTCCACTGTGGAACGACAAGCGTGAAGAGCACGGTCCGTTCGACATCATCGGCGACGTTCACGGTTGCTGTGATGAACTCGAGCAGTTGCTCGCACAACTGGGATACGAGCGGCACGACACCGGTGTTCCGTCAGTGTGGGGAGGCGTCGCGTATCGACACCCAGAAGGCCGCAAGGCGTTTTTCGTCGGCGACCTCGTGGACCGAGGGCCTCGTGTTTTGGACGTCGTGCGGATCGCACGCAACATGGTCGCCAGTGGCACTGCCCTGTGTGTGCCTGGCAACCACGACATGAAGCTCTTACGGCAACTGCGCGGCAAGAACGTTCAGGTCACTCACGGCCTCGCCAACACCCTCGCCGAGATCGAAGCCCTGCCAGACGACGTGCGTGAACTTTTTAGGAGCGAGTTGGCCGATTTCCTCGACGCTCTCGTCAGCCACTATGTCTTGGATGACGGCAGGCTCGTTGTCGCCCATGCCGGCATGAAAGAAGAGTTTCAGGGCCGTGGTTCGGGGAAGGTCCGGGAGTTTGCCCTCTATGGCGAGACGACCGGAGAGACCGACGAATATGGGTTGCCCGTTCGCTACAACTGGGCGGCCGAGTATCGGGGGTCGGCGATGGTCGTCTACGGCCACACGCCGGTTCCGGAGCCGGAATGGCTCAACCGCACGGTGAACGTCGACACAGGGTGTGTGTTCGGCGGGAAGCTCACCGCGCTGCGGTACCCAGAGCGGGAATTCGTCTCGGTCCCTGCCGAGCAGACGTACTGCGAACCGGCACGGCCATTCCTGACGGCCGATCAGCAGTCACCGCTTACCGCCCAGCAATTGCACGACGACATCCTGGATGCCGAGGATGTTCTTGGGAAGCGGCTTGTTTCGACTCGTCTCCAGCACAACGTGACGATCCGAGAGGAAAACGCGACTGCTGCGCTCGAGGTGATGAGCCGGTTCGCCGCCAACCCGAAGTGGCTCATCTATCTTCCGCCGACGATGTCACCGTGCGAGACATCGAACGAACCTGGGCTCTTGGAACATCCGGCCGAGGCTTTTTCGTATTTTCGTAGCCAAGGGGTTCCGAAGGTCGTGTGCGAGGAGAAGCACATGGGATCGCGGGCTGTCGTGGTCGTGTGCCGCGACGCGGATGCCGCTCGAGAACGGTTCGGAGTGACCGAAGGCGAATCTGGGATCGTCTACACCCGCACCGGCCGACGTTTTTTCAACGACGCCGGAGTCGAATCCCAACTGCTCGAGCGACTGCGGGCAGCCATGACCGCCTCGAGGTTCTGGGAGGACTTTGAGACATCGTGGGCCTGCCTCGACTGCGAGCTCATGCCGTGGTCGGCGAAGGCCCAGGAGCTGCTCCGGTCGCAGTATGCTGCAGTCGGGGCCTCTGGCAAGGCGTCATTGCCGGAAGTCATCAGGGTGCTTGAACAAGCTGCAGGGCGTATGAGCGGCGACGCTCATTCGACGACGGCCGCGGTTCTTGAGCGCCTTCGGGGTCGAGAGCAGAGCGTCGGACGATTCGTTGACGCCTATCGCCTGTACTGCTGGTCCGTCGCGTCACTCGACGACTTGAAACTCGCGCCGTTTCATCTGCTGGCGACCGAGGGCAAAGTCCACACGAACCAGAACCATGTGTGGCACATGGAGACACTGGCCAAGGTGTGCCAAGAGGATGTCGGCATTCTGTTGGCGACGGCCTTTAAAGTTGTCGATCTCACTGACGTTGACAGCATCGCCGATGGCATCGCTTGGTGGACGAGCCTCACGGCTCGCGGCGGCGAAGGGATGGTCGTGAAACCACTGGACTGGATCGCGCGGGGCAAGAAGGGTCTTGTGCAGCCTGCGGTCAAGTGCCGCGGAAAGGAGTACCTCCGAATCATCTACGGCCCCGACTACGACTCCGATGAAAACCTTCCTCGCCTGCGAAGCCGGGGTCTCGGCCGCAAGCGGTCGCTGGCCCTCCGCGAGTTCGCGCTCGGCCTCGAAGCCCTGGAGCGGTTCGTACGTCGCGAGCCACTGCGTCGAGTTCACGAATGCGTTTTCGGGGTACTCGCCTTAGAAAGCGAACCCGTCGACCCGAGGCTCTGACGGAGGTCGTGGCACGAGGCCGCATGGCTACACGCTGGCCCCAGAGCAACTCTCCGCTTGGCTGGTGGGTGAGGCCGACAGCGCCGATAAGGTTGTCGGCGGGCGGTCACGCCAAGAAGAGCCACAGTCGTGCGACGCGAAATGCGACGCGATGGCTTGGGCGACGCCCGCAACCTTGTGCGCCGGGAGGTTGTCCATGACAACGATGTCGCCTGGATGGAGCGTCGGCACCAAGTGCTGCCGCACCCAACCCAACAAGATTTCGCCGTTGATCGCTCCATCGACAACCAGCGGAGTCCACAGCGGGATGCGACGCCGCGTCAGCAGCGGTGCAGTCTTGTTGAGCTCTCGACGCTCCGGCTTGATCCGCCGGACCCATGACTCACTCACCTTGAATCGCGTCGCAACATCGCGAGTGCCTCCACCTTGATCGCACGCCGCGAGAACCTCTTCGGCGGATCTCCTACGAATAGGGCATCGTAAACACCTCCTTGAAGATGACCACATTACCCACCCCGCGCAGAGGGCGCTTGGCCCATTTTCAGACTCGCTCGACATCGAGAGGGTGTCCGGGGAGCGTTGGGGTTTTCCACGAAATTGGACAGTGGAGACGATTTCGCCGCCCCTGCCCGCAGCGGCGATAGTCGGCTTGTCGCGTTCATCAGCGACCCGGGGCCGATTCTCACACGTCGGCGAGCCCGCGCGGCAAACCGAAAGGCAGCCGCTCCCACCAACTGCTATGCTTCAGAATGCGTTCAGCACCCGTCCCGACGTGGTAGAAGTGCTGTTGACAGTCCCGCCCTTTGAGGGGAGCGAGACCTTGGCGGAAGCGGTCCGCTCGCTCTCAAACTTTGACGCTAATTGGGCTTCGTGGAATGGACCTTTGCGCCTACCATGTGGCCCACCCGCACGGAGGCGGGCGACGCTGACATTTGGCGCTTCGCGTGCGCGGCGCCCTTGCACAGAGGGATCGACTCGATGCTGACTGTACAAGCGCGTTCATCGCGGATTGGGCAGGCCGACCAACAGAAGGCCGGGTTTAGCGGCGCGATACGAGCGCCGTCAGCCTGTCGCCTCATGCCGGCATCCACAAGTCTGCGGCGACTGACGCTGCTTGGCCTGTACTTGACCGCAATGGCGGCGCACGGCGCCGAGCTCCAGCGGGCCATCAGCTCCGACAGCCTCCCCGCCGTTCTTGCCAGCACGGTCGAAGCGGCGCCAGATTCTGTGGTCAAGGTGGTCCCGGCCGCCGCCATCGCGCCACTCGCCCAGACAGCGATTGAGGCGCCAAGGGAGCAGATCGACCGCGTTGAGGCGGGCGCCGAGAGCCTGGCGGCTTGGGCGTACCGCTTCTCCGATGATGAGAACCAGCTTCTGGAGAAGATTCAGAAGGGGTGCTTCCAGTTCTTCTGGAACGAGGTTGGATCCCCTGTCCCGCTGGCCAAGGATCGTACCAGCACGTCCATCTGCAGCATCGCGTCGGTCGGATTCCAGCTCTCGGCGTTGCCGATTGGCGTGGAGCGTGGCTGGATCACGCGGGAGCAGGGGGCCGAGCGGGCGACCGCCGTCCTCCGCGGGCTCGTCGAGCGGGACGACAACAAGAAGCACGGTATTTACCTGCATTTCATAGACCGCAACACGGGCGGTCCGCCGGACCTGTCGGCGGACCCGGGTTCCTACGAGTTCATGGCGAGCACCGTGGACCACGCCTTGCTGCAGGCGGGGGCCATGACGGCCGGCGTGTACTTTGGCGGCGCGGTCTTGGAGCTGGCTGATCGCATGGTCGCTGAGGCCAATTGGAAGGCCTTCCGCTACGGGAGTGAGCAGTTCCTCTCCATGGGGTGGCGGGCCGACACCCCGGATGGGGTCCACGGCGACGGCATTCTGTGGCCGTACACTTGGACCAAGGCAAGCGACGAGGAGCGGCTGATTTACTTCCTGGCCGTGGGGGCGCCCGGTGACCAGCACGGCGTGCCGGCGGCCGATTACTACCGCCTTCGCCGCACGCTGCGCTCGCACGGTGAGATGCCGCCGTTTGTCGCCTCTTGGAGCGGCTCGCTCTTCACCTACTTCTTCAGCCACTGCTGGATCAACTACCGCGGCATGGCCGCCGACGACCCAGCGGCGCACGGTGTCGACGCGCCGCCGGTGGACTGGTTTGAGAACTCGCGCCGTGCCGCCCTCACGCACCGCCAGCGGGCCGTTGAACTCAGCAGCCAATTCCCAACCCTTGGAGAGAACCGCTGGGGGCTGTCTCCCTGTGTCTTCCGCACCAAGTACGTGGTGCAGGAATTCGGCCCGAACCTGAGCAACAACGACCACCTGCATGAGGGCGCCGTGGCGCCCTACGGTGCCGGCTCCAGCATCATGTTCGCACCCGAGATGAGCGTGGCGGCCCTGCGGGAGTACGTAAGCCTGACTTGCCTCGAGGGGAAGCCACTGGCTTGGCGCGACCCGGAACTGGGGGGCTACGGCCTGGTGGACTCGTTCCACCTGGACCCGCCGCACGCCGACGAGGAGTACCTGGGCATCGATCAGGGCCCGATGCTGCTGGCCATTGAGAACGCCCGCAGCGGGTTGGTCTGGCGGCTCTTCATGGAGCACCCCAGCGCCCAGGAGGCGGCCCGCCGCCTGAAGCTGGCGCCACGCTAGCTGTCCGTGGAAAAAGTCTTCCATGACCTTTTTCCACCTAGGCCGACCGATGGGAAAGCCGATGTTTCCCATGGTCGGCAGACGCCGCATCGCGCGGCACACCAAAAGACAGCCTCTCACACAAACCGCTATGATCAAAAGGAAAGCGTCGCCGGGCCAACGGGTACAAAAAGTGGCGTTGACCGTCCTATCCCTGCTCCACCACGCATGACAGCGGAACTGAAACTCCTCGCGCGGCGCGCGACACAGGTCTGGCCCTTTGTCGCCGTCGAAGATCGGCTGACCCTTGGCGCCGCGGCGCTCATCATGGCAGTGACGAGCGCTGCAAACACCGGCGTCGCCATCCTCCTTGGTCAACTCATGGATCGCATTCATACCGGTGTGCGAGACCAGTACACATATTCGCAGATGTATTGGGCAACGGGTTGGATTCTCGGCATGCTGGCGGCGATTTACTTGCTGCGCGAAGCACTCAATGTGGCGAGGCGGTCGATCGTCGAGACCAGTGTCGCGCGACTCAACCGCGATATGCAGTTAAAGCTCGTGGGGCATTCGCTGCGTGGTGATCTGACATTGCTTTCGGGTAAAAAGGTCGGCGCCTTGCATGGCACAATCTTTCGCAGCGTCGATGGTCTCGTCCGTTTCGTTCGGTTGATGTTTCTCGACTGCTTGCCGGCCGTGCTCACCGGGCTGTTTGCTTTGCTGGCCGCGCTCACCAAGCAACCGGCCTTGGGTTTGATCATGCTGGGCGTGATTCCTCTCGCAATCCACCTGACGATACGCCAACTCCGTTCGCAAAAGGGTGTGCGTCTCGATCTGATGCGCGATTGCGAGGAAATTGATGGCGCGGTGGTCGAACAACTCAGCGGCGCCGAATATATCCGCGTAGCGCATACCTATGACCCGGAGATGCTGCGGCTTTTTCAAACCGCCGAGAAACGGCGTAATCGCGAAGTGCGGCATCACTTTCAGATGTCGCTGTTTGGTTGCGCCAAGGCCCTGAATGAAGGTTTCTTTCACATTCTCGTTCTGGGGCTTGCCACCTACCTCGCCATCCGTCAACAAATCAGCGTCGGCGACGTGCTGACGTTTTCGGTTCTCTTTCTGAACGTGATGGCTCCGCTCAATGAAGTGCATCGCGTGCTGGACGAAGGACACGAAGCCAGCTTGCGCGTAGGCGACTTGCTAGCAATGGTAGGCACGCCTCTCGATCGCGCCTTCGACACGCCGGAGAACCGCGGGCTGACGATCAAGATCGGCCAGCCAATCATCGAAGTGAAGAATCTGTTCGTGGAGTATGTCACTGCTGACGGAAGGACCCGCGGCGTGCTCGATCGCCTGAACCTGACGATCAACCATGGCGAGACCATCGGCATTGCGGGGCGATCCGGCTCCGGCAAATCGACATGGATCAAGGTGCTTCTTCGCCTCATGCATCCACAGGCTGGGGAGATCCTGCTCGGCGGCAAGCCGCTCAGCGCGGTGAGCCGGCTGGAGTTGGCAGAGCTGATGGGTTATGTCGGCCAGAACCCATTCGTCTTCTCAGGGTCGATTTCCGACAACATCGCCTACGGCAACCACGACGTCAGCCAGGGGGCCGTTCAACGGGCCGCGGAGCTCGCCAATCTGCACGACGAGATTCTGCAAATGCCAGGCGGCTATCAAGCGACGGTCACCGAACGCGGGCAGAACCTTTCCGGTGGTCAACGGCAGCGCGTTGCCATTGCCCGCCTGTTGCTCAAGAACTCGCCGATTCTCATCCTCGACGAGGCAACCAGTGCGCTCGATAATATCAGCGAGCGTCATGTGCAACATGCGCTGGGGATCAACAGTTCAGATCGGACGACCATCATCATCGCCCACCGGCTGACCACGTTGAAGAACTGTGATCGAATTCTCGTGTTTGAACATGGGCAGATCAGCGCAACAGGTGCCTACAACGATCTCGTCGCTCAAGGCGGCCTGTTTGCGGAGTTAGTCCGTTCCGCAGAATCAGCTCCGAGCAGCCAGGCAGCGCCGCAACGCACCTTCGTGACGGCGGGTTAGCAGCCCGTGGACAAAGTGGTTTGTAAGAGGATTTCGGGAACGCTCAAGCAGCTGAGGTCGATCGGCCAGTGACGTGGGCCCCGCCGATCACGCCGCTGAGTAGATGTTCCAACGCCGATAGGAGCCGGCCCAAGTGAATCCAGGCAAGCTGCAGGAGCGCACGGAGCCCCTGCAAGGCTCTCGGAGAGCCGATTCCGCACATCACTCGCATGATTGTCGAGAGGATCAATCGCGCATTTGGGGTTACGTATGACTTATCGGGTGTGTGGAATGTCCTTGGGCTGCATGCCGGGATTCAACCCCGTTCATGCGTGACGCACCGATTCCCAGTCGAGCCTGAACCGCGCGAGGTACTTTCGCAGCCGGTCGGCGTCATTCACGCTCGCTCGACGCGCTCGCGATGCCGCGAAGAGGGTCCGTCCGGCCTCGGAGAGCGACGCGCTTTCACGGCATGTTGTGACGACCTGCGCGAGTTGCACGCGGTCAAACAGGTCGATGGTGTCCAGGTTCAGACCTGGAATCGTCGCCAGGATGTCTCCCTCGGGATTCGGCATGTGCCACGCCGCACGTAGCCTCGCGACTTCTTCCTCAACATCATCGACGGTGATCCGCCCTCCGGAAGAGAGCGTCGCAAGACGCGACACCGCCGCCGAGAGGTCACGAAAGTTGCCGGCCCACGTTGCTTCAGGCGTGGACGCGAACTTCAGAAACGCGCTGCGAGCCTCGGTGCTGAACCGCACGATTCTGCCGTTCCGCTTGGCCACCTGCTCGACCTCGTAATCAAGGTTGGGCTCGATGTCTTCGCGTCGCTCTCTCAATGCAGGGAGCCGAAAAGTCCAGAGATTGATACGCGTGAGCAGGTCCTCCCTGAACCGTCCAGCCCTCGCATCTGCCGGCAGGTCGCGGTTCGTGCCGGCGACCAGCAAGAAGTTGCTACTGACTTCGCGGTCGGCGCCCAAAGGCAGAAAACGCTTCTCCTCGAGGGCACGAAGGAGCATCGCCTGCTCATCCAGCCCCAGTTCCCCGATCTCGTCCAGGAACAAGAGCCCACCGTCTGCCGCCCGCAACAGTCCGGGCCGATCCTGCAGGGCTCCCGTGAATGAGCCCTTCCGGTGCCCGAAAAGCGCTGACATCGCGGCTTCACCCCGAAGTGTCGCACAGTTCACTTCAACGAAGGCGCCTTCGAACTGATGGCGTGCCTTCTTGAGCTCATAGATGCGTGCCGCAAGTTGGCTCTTCCCGGCGCCTGTGGGGCCCATCAACAAGATCGGATCTACGGAGTTCGCGGCGACATGCTCGAGTTGCTCGATGAGCCGGTTGAATGCCGGATTCCGAGTGGCGATTCCAGATTTCAGGCTGCGGACGTTGTCGGTGTGTTCCTGGCGCGCGCGTGACGCGATGGCGTCGTACTGCGAGAGATCCAGGTCGATAATGCGGACCTGCGGGGTGACGTCACGCTTGTTTTCCGGCGAGCTTTGCAGGAGCTTTGCGGGAAAATAACGAGCCTCGGTCAGCAGGAAGAGGCAGATCTGGGCAACGTGTGTGCCCGTGGTGATGTGGACGTAGTAGTCCTCTCGTTCCGGGTCGAATGGATAGGCCCGTGCAAACTCATAGAGGGTCGTATAGACCTCACCAAAGTCCCACGGATCGCGAATGTCGGTCATGTGCGTCTGCACGACCGTCTCCGGCGACGTGGATGCAATGTCCTCCGAGACCACGCCGCACAGCGCCGTGGCGGCACGCGGGTAGAGGAGCTCCAGGCGAGACACAACAAAATCCTGCTGGCCGCACAGCGCGACGGTGGGCCGCCAACGCTCCCAGCGCGCCGGCCCCTTGCCCGCATCGAGCGTGGTGCCGAGAAGCCCAATCACGACAGACGGCTTGGTCATATTCCACAGTATAAATAGCGATCTTCCTGTATCGCTTGTAGCCGTCCTTGGACGAGATTGTGCCGCGTTTCGCTGCCGAAATTGGCCGGGCGCGCTCTTTTTTGAGGTTCGGCACGCGGGCTGCAAAAGCGTTCCTCTGTCGCGGACATCGCCGCGGCAAAGGAGGTGTCAGATGGCCAACAAGTCTTTGTTCAAGTCGATCGCGGGCCGACTCTTGCCACGCACGAACACGAAGAACCGTGCCGGTGGGACGGCCTTTGAACTGTCGCCGCGCCACGCCCTGGCGCAGTACGCCGCCACGGGCTGCCTCAACGGCACGTTCTACGCGACGGCGGATGATCACCTCGCTACCGTACTCACGCTCTGCGAGAAGGTCGACGCTGAATTCATCGCGAAGCTGGCGGTGTACAGCCGGGGGCACGGCCACATGAAGGATGTCCCTGCGCTGCTCTGTGCGGTGCTGTCGACTCGTTCGAACGAGCTCCTCGCAAAGATCTTCGGCCGTGTGATCGACAACGGAAAGATGCTTCGGAACTTCGTCCAGATCATGCGTTCGGGAGTCACCGGGCGCAAGAGCCTGGGCTCGGCGCCCAAGCGGTTGGTGCGGGAGTGGCTCGATAAGCACTCGGATGAGGTGGTCTTTCGGAATTCGATTGGCTCGGACCCCTCGCTGGCGGATGTGATCCGAATGGTCCACCCCCGTCCGGCGAGCCCGTCACGTGCCGCGTTGTATGCGTATCTCATCGGCCGCACGCACGATGAGTCTGCCTTGCCACAGTGCGTGCGTGAGTACGAAGTCTTTAAGCGGAGCCTGACGAAGGAGGGCTGATCATGGTTGCAAAGCAGCGAAACGACTGGAATGAGACTTGGATGCCGGATGTCCCGATGGACATGCTGACCAGCCTGTCTCTCAACCGAGACCACTGGATTGCGATTGCTCGCAAGGCTCCTTGGCAGGCGACGCGTATGAACCTCAATACGTTCGCTCGTCACGGCGTCTTCGAGCACGAGGAGACTACGAACCTCATCGCGGCGAAGCTCCGGGATCCGGGGCTCATCGCGAAGGCGAGGGTCTTCCCGTACCAGCTCATGGTGGCCTTCATGAAGACGGGAACCGACGTACCCCTGGTCGTGAAGAATGCGTTGCAGGACGCGATGGAAATCGCGATCTCCAACCTTCCAGCGATCAGTGGGGGCGTGTGGGTGTTGCCTGACGTCTCCGGTTCGATGCACTCGCCGGTTACGGGTGTGCGGCAGGGTTCGACCACCGCGGTGCGGTGCGTCGACGTTGCCGCCCTCGTTGCCGCAGCGATGCTCCGACGGAGTGTTCCGGCCGGTGTTGTGCCGTTCGAAAGCAAGGCGATCGAAGTGGAACTGAACCCGCGTGACTCGGTGATGACCAACGCGCGGATTCTCGCTTCCCTTCCGGCTGGTGGTACGAACTGCTCGGCGGCGCTCGAACACCTGAACCGGCGAAAGGCCAAGGGTGATCTGGTGATCTACGTCTCAGACAATGAGTCGTGGATCGACTCGCCCCGACACGGCATGTTCGGCGGCGGGGCAACGCAGACGATGCGGGAGTGGTCGCGGTACAAGGAGCGGAATCCGGGTGCACGGATGGTGTGCCTGGACATCCAGCCCAACTCGACAACTCAGGCAACGGACCGTGACGACATCTTGAACATCGGTGGTTTTTCGGACAGCGTCTTCGGAGTGATCGGTGAATTCGCAATGGGCAGGCTGACGCCTGCTCACTGGACGGGAATGATCGATGCGGTGACGCTATGAACTGTGCTGGGGTCGGGCCGGATGCGTTCGGGACTACATCCTTTTTAAAAGCAAAAGAGACGTCTCGGATATTCTTGCCGGCCCGACCACCGGCCTTTTGGAAGCGAATTTGGACAACTGAATAAGCCCTGGGCGAATGCCGGTCGGGACTCCATTGGTAATGCGGGTTCGAACCCCGCCATCCATGCAAGTGGATGAAGTCTCGCCACCAATAGTCGCTCAGGGGCAGTGTAAGAAAGTAGGTGCGGATCGATCCGAGGCGAATGCAGATGGGACTACAGGCTGTCACCCTCCAGGTTGCGGGTTCGAATCCCGTCGGCTTCGCTTTTGTGAAGCCGTAGCTCAATGGTTAGAGCGGGTGTCTCATCAATACTTGTCGCCTCGGATCGATCCGCACACCATTGAATGCTTTTGGATTCTTGAAAGGAACGCGACGATGAGCGATACGACAAAGGCCGCCTCGGCGATCGTTGAAACCGGCGAGGCGACCGGGTTTCTTCCCGTGAACGGCGGTGCGACCAAACCCATCACGGTGATTGGCACGAGCTCAATTCGCGGCACGTTCGACGATCTGTGCATTCAGCAGGCGTTGAACTCCCGTCTCGCGCCGGGCGTGACCGATCTGGTTCTGAACCCCGACGCGCACTGCGGGTACGGGGCGCCCGTCGGCTGCGTGCTCGTGTCGCCAACGCACATTTATCCAGGCCCGGTCGGCGTGGACATCAAGTGCTCAATGAGCCTTCTGCAACTGGACCTGCCGGCCGAGGCGGTGAGCGACAAACGCTCTCGCCGCGCGCTCATCGACGCGATCACGGATCGCACGCCCACCGGTGCAGGCCGTGGCCAACGCAGCGTTCGGAAGGGGCGGCGGGTCAGTGCCGATATTGGACGCAAGGCCGCAACCCAGGGCGCTTCGGCGGAAGTGTGTCAGGATCTCGGGATTCCCGAGGACTGGGCGTCCCGCTGCGAGGATTCGTTTCATGTCGGGCATGATGGAACACGCGACGCGCTCCTGCAGCGGTTTGATCACCTCATGCACGATGGGGTTTTGATCAACTTTGCAGACAAAGTCACTCAGCTCGGATCCTATGGTGGCGGCAACCACTTTGGGGAATGCGAGGTGGTGAAAGTCGAGAACAACGATCGGGCGCGTCACGCCGCGGAGATCTTTGGGTTGCTGGACGACCGCGTCGCGTTTCTCTCGCACTGCGGTAGCCGTGGCTTCGGGCATCAGCTCGCCAGCCACCAGTTCAAGAGCCTCGAGCGCAAGTTTCGCGAATGGTCGACCCCTTTCCCGGCGGGCGACCGTCAACTCGTCTACGCGCCGCTGGGAACGCCGGAAGCCGATGCGTATATCGACGACATGTCACTGGGTGCGAACTTTGCGACCGTGAACCACATGCTCATCAACGCCCTGGTGCTCGAAGCCTTTCAGGATGTTTTCCCAGGGGCAACGGGGCGTCTGGTGTATTTCATCAGCCACAACATTGCTCGCCAGGAGGTCGTGGACAACACACTCCAGTGGGTTCATCGTAAGGGCGCGACACGAGCGTTCCCGGCCGGTCACCACGCGCTCAAGGGGACGCCATTCGAGACAACCGGCCACCCGATTCTCCTGCCGGGCAATCCCGTGGCGGGTTCATCAGTGATGGTGGCCGATCCTGGAGCGGAGCTTTCCTGTTTCAGCGTGAACCACGGTGCGGGCCGTGCCATGGGCCGGCGTGAGGCGGAGCGACGGCTCGATCAGCAGGAGATTGACAACTCACTCGAGGCGCTCGACATCATGAGTAACTGCCGCAAGTACCCGAAGGATGAGGCGCCGAAGGCATACAAGGACTTCGAAGAAGTGTTGCATTCCGTGAAGACTGCTGGCCTCGCGACCGAAGTGGCCCGACTGCGGGCTCGCTTCGTGATCAAGGACGGCGACAAGGCGGACGACTGATGACCCGGGCACGTGCCGATATTCCCACCATCGACGGATCGCACGGAGAGGGCGGAGGCCAAATCCTTCGCACGGCACTCGCTCTCTCTATCATCGCCCGTAGACCCGTGCGCATCACGAATATCCGGGCCTCGCGGGCCAAGCCGGGACTCATGCGGCAGCATCTCGCGGCGGTGAAGGCCGCGGCCGAGGTTTCGACTGCTCGGGTTGAAGGCGCCGCAATCGGTTCGCGAGAGCTCGTCTTCGCACCCGGCGAGGTCCGCCCAGGTGAGTTTGCGTTCACGATTGGTACGGCTGGCAGCACGATGCTGGTACTCCAGACCGTGCTCCCACCCTTGATGATGGCCTCCGCGCCGTCGCGCGTGATCATCGAAGGTGGAACTCACAATGGCATGGCCCCGCCGTTCGACTTCATCGAACGTGCATTCCTGCCGATGATTCAGCGCATGGGGCCTACCGTCGCCGCGCGATTGGACCGATTTGGCTTCTACCCAGCGGGAGGCGGGAGAGTCGTCATCGACATTACGCCGGCGCCGCTCGCACGGGTGGACGTCACTTCCCGCGGCGAGACGCGGTCCGTGTCTGGAATTGCGATCCACGCGAACCTGCCTCGGCACATCGTCGATCGGGAGATCGCCAAGGTTCAGGAGCGGCTCGGGTGGCCGACGGAATCACTGCGTGGCGTTGAAGTCCGCGGCGCCTCCAGCCCAGGCAATGCGGTCATCCTGGTCGTCGAAAGTGAGCATGTCACGGAGGTCTTTTCGTCGATCGGTGCGGTCGGAGTGAGCGCTGAAGAGGTTGCCGACCGCGCCATTGCCGAGGTACGTGACTACCTCCGTGTGGGTGCACCCGTTGGCCCGCACCTTGCCGACCAGCTGCTTCTCCCGATGGCACTCGCCGGCGGTGGCACATTTCGAACCGGCCGGCTGACTCCGCATGCGATGACAAACATCGCCGTCATCCGTCACTTCCTCGATGTGCCGATCAGCGAGGAAACGGACGGTGAGTCGGTTCTGGTTCGGATTGGGAGCTGATAGGTCAGGCCGTCGTTTGGGAGTCCTCCAATCGCACCGTATGCTTCTCCGCAGAACCTAAGCGATGGTTTGGAGGAGCTGCGCTTGTACGACGTCATTGGCGACGGCCACGCCGACGCTCTGCAGCAACTCCTCACAACGCTGGGCTACGCGCGATGCAATGGCGTCTACCGACACCCAGAGCGTCAGGTGATTTTTCTTGGGGACTTCATCGATCGCGGGCCTCAGATTCGGGAGACGCTCGAGATCGTCCGGCCAATGATTGACTCAGGCTCAGCCATGTCCGTCATGGGCAACCATGAGCTCAACGCACTGGCCTTTCATACGCCGAATCCAGCCAATCACGGCGAGCACCTTCGGCCGCACAACGAGAAGAACTCCCATCAGCACGCCGAGACGATGCGGCAGCTTCCGGCTGGCGAACGAGCCTCGTATCTCGCCTGGTTTCGAACGCTGCCGCTGTGGCTCGACCTCGATGGCCTGCGGGTTGTTCATGCCTGCTGGGACGAGACCCACATGGCCAAGATCAGCGGGCCAGTTACGGATGAGTTTCTCTACGAAGCCTGTTCACCCAACGGCAGCCTGTTTGAACCCGTCGAAGTGATCTTGAAGGGCAAGGAGTTGACGCTGCCGGATGGCTTCACATTCAAAGACAAGGACGGCTACGTACGCAGCCACATAAGGGTTCGATGGTTTGAAGCCCCCCATCGGCGGACGTACGGCGACTATTCGATGGAGCCGTTCGCATGCAACGAGCCACTGCCTGAGGCTGTGAAGAAAAGTGCAGTGCCGTATCCGGAGGACGCCAAGCCAGTCTTTATTGGCCACTACTGGCGAACGGGGATACGGCCAGACCTTCTTCACGAGAACGTCGCCTGCGTTGACTGGAGCGTGGCGAAACGCGGATTCCTGTGCGGCTACAGGTGGAGCGGCGAGTCGAAGCTGAACAACGAGCACTTCGTTTGGGTCGAAAACCGGAGGAGCTAGGGCGATGGAAAATGACTCCTGAATACTCCCATACACAGAGGTCTCCCCTGTGCCTCCTCATCTACGCCCTCGCCATCGTCTTTGCCTCAGTGGGCTTCGTCCTCAAAGACGTCCCCCAGATTCCGTGGCTGTTCCCGCCGATTGGAATCGTGATCCTGGCCATCGCTGCCTCATTCCATCACCTGACGGTCGAAGATCAGGGTGACGTGCTGGTGATCCGATTCGGCCCGCTACCGCTCTTTCAGAGGACGGTTCGATATGCGGAAATCGCCTCGACTGACGTCGGTCGCACGACGCTCCTCGATGGACTGGGAATTCACTACAGCCTTCGTGGTGGGTGGGTCTGGAACATTTGGGGACGGGATTGCATCGTCGTTCACTTCAAGAACGGGGGCAGGCTGTCGGTCGGGACTGATGATGCCGAGAGTCTGGCGGAGTTTTTGCGAAGAAAGTTGGACTCGTCATTCCGACCTTCGGGAACGAACCATCGACCCGACTAAAGGGCACCTAAACTGTTGACGGGGTTCCAGAATGACAGCGCACCACCACTCGTAGAACGACCGGCCGTAAACTTCAGTCATGGATGGTGGCCTATGCTCTCAACAGGTCCATGACCGACAGTCCGTTCACGCCTGCAACGATGACGGCGATGCCTACGCCCATCGGCACGAGCGTGTAGGCGACGAAATGAATCGCGAGTCCTGGGCCATCGCCCCAGAACTACTTCATGGCCTCAAGCTTGTGGAACTGGCCTGGGGCCTTCACTCGGGCCCAAGCCGTATAGAGGCCGTAGGCGACGATGAGCGTGCCGATTCCGATTGTCAGGGCGTTCATGCGAGGAGTCCTGCGAGGGCCAATTCCGGAGACCAATCGCAGGGATTTTACCCGCCGTCTAGTCAAGCACCCGTACCATCCGGAAGTTGAGGAACTCGACCCCTCGCAGCGTCACGACCTGTGGAACGAGCACGACAAATCCCTGACTCTCGAAGAACGGCCGTGCGGTGACGCTGGCCTCTGTAAAAAGGCGAGTGAGTCCAGTACGCCGGGCCTCAGCGACCACCGCAGCAAGCAGCACTCGCCCGATCCCTTGTCCTTGGCAGTCTGCTGCCACATACACGCGATCGACGTGCCCGTTCGTCTCCAGTTCTGCAAATCCGGCCGGGCGACCGTTCTTTTCTGCCACCGGGACGAACCTTCCGTCGAACCTCGCGGACCAGGCCGACACGTCGATGTCGTCCGAGGCCCAGGCGGCAATCTGCTCGGGGGAATAGTCGCGGCTGTTGACGACGCGGATGGTGTGGCGAAACAGGGTGAGAAGTGCGAGGGCGTCGTCTTTGCGGTAGGGACGAAGAGTGAACAAGTCGTTGCCCTCCGACTCTCGGACGCTAGTGAACGGCGTTCGATGCAAAACGACTTGCCATACCGCAGGAACCCATCGCGACTCTGCTCACACGCCTGATCATACCCCCTTCTTACGCTCGACGTACTCGTAGGTCTTTCACCCCAAGTGTCTTCGGCAGATGGGCAACAATTCGGGTCAACAAATCGGCGCACCGCTCGTTCGAAAGCTTGAGGTACTCCGAACACAGGCGATGCGTCTCAGGCAACGGCTCCAGAACCCTGTCGCTGGCGCCTTCAAGTGACGAATGTCCGAACACTCGGTCAGTCAAAGGCGGTGCTGTAGAGGGCCATGAGAACCCCCGCTGTCTCCCGGCGCAAGAATCCAAGTGGTTCTTGCCTTTGGGGCCGCCCCAATCAACCACTGTGTGATTTCGGACAAGACGCAGCGTCGTGATGTAGGCCGTGCGTTTTGGCTCCTTTGGAACAGGCAGACGCAGATTGAGTTCGCGATTTAGCTTGCCCCGTTCAGACAGTAGCACCCGGAATCTATTCTCAAGCGTGAAGAAGAAGTTCATGTACGAGAACAGACATTGAATGAATCATGGCTTGATCCCATCAAACGCGTCTATTTGCCAAAACAGCATCTCTGACTCATCGACACCTTGTGGCTGCGAGCACTCTGCGGCGGTCTTGAGCCAATCTGAGTTGATCAGATGTAAAACGTGCCACAGCGTCGGGATTGCCTCCGTGTGGGAGAGCGATGGGAGTGCCCGGCAGCAAGGCTCTGGACCATTGTCCCACACCCCAATGCGACCGATGCCGGAAAGCGCGCGCGGGGGAATTGGCGCGGCAGACATGGTCTCCTCCGAAAGTCATTGGGCGGCACCACAAGCCGTAGATATCCGTATAACGGAATGGCGTTCAGCGGCGGCCGAAGGCCCGTCCGTTGCAACGTCGGGTTTGGCATCTTGCGTGCTTGGATCGACGGCGTCCACCCCTTCGTCCCAACCCAAGACGTCAGACATCCATGAAGACCTCAAAGATGAACCCGAAGACTCGCGAAAAAAGTGCGCCGAGGATTGCGCCTACGACTACACCGAGGACCGCTAGCCAGACGACGCCGATGAAGCTCCCAGGCACACCTATCAGCAATACATAGGCAAGCGGGGCCAGGATGCCGAACAGCACAGCACCGAAGATGGCCGCGAGGATTCGCTTGGTCATGTAGTCGTTCCCTCCATGGATCAGCAGCTCGCAGCCAATAAACTCACCATACCGCAGGACGCTGTCGCAAGGCTGCCCCAACGCTTGGTTTGGCCTTTCTTCTGTTCGAGTAGCGAAACGGACATGAAAACTGATTCACCAATCGCAGACGCGCGCTATCGTCTCGTCCACAAGCCATCGTCGCCGCGCACGACCTCTACGTCGCGAGACGGGATGGCAAGCTCAACGATCTTCCATTCACCATCAATGCGAACAGCGACATACTCGACACGCCCTTTGAAGAGGTCCGGCGACTCAAACGAGACCGCGCCGGTGGCCCGATCACCGGCGACCACACACGTCATCCCCTGAATTCGATCGGCATGGATCGCAGTGACTGGTTGAGCCGCTATGAAGCCACCCAGAAGCCAGTTGCCGCGACCGATTTCTTCCGCAAACCTTCTGGGATGAGGAGGACGATTCTCAAAGAAGGAAAAATCCTTGCCAACGTCTTCGTCGACGGTGTGTTCCATCGTCAACACATGCAAAGTAACGTTCTGATCCTGGAATTGCTCAAGCGTTGGTGGCACATCAGGATTCTTGAGGACACTCTCAAAATCGGAACTGGACATTGCGGTGGCCTCCGGAATTAAGGCCCTTATTTCGGCGGCATCGTCGCCGCTTGCCATCGGAGCAACGCAAGCAAGCAAGCCGACTAACCCGACGACGCGAACACAGTCTTGGAACGTCACGGCAGGGAATCTCCTGGGGATCATCTGGCAAGCTGAGCAGTTCGCAGCCAACAACTTCACCATACCGCAGGACGCTATCGCGGCGCTGCTCCAACGCTTCGATAGACATCTTGAATCATCCTATTCGCTCGGCTTCCAGATCCACTCACCCGTTTTGTTGATGTAACCGCGTTTACGGTCGAAGGCGACTTCCGCGACGCCGTGGCGAAAGCCCCCATACACCCATGCGAATTTGCCAGGAATCACTTCCTTGCCAGCGCGATCGATGAAGCCCCAGCCATTCTCTCCGAGCGGCACTCCTGCGAGACCATCGGAAAAGTCGTTGGCGTACTGAAAGCGTGGCGGGATCACCCATTCCCCGCGTGTGTCGATGTAACCGAATAGCCCTTCTTTGCAAACGCAAGCCAGCCCTTCAGAG
>JBGTGN010000062.1:0-5461 GCA_041746715.1 Pirellulales bacterium
TTGATGTTCGACAAGCAGCTTCTCGAGGGTCTCTGAGTGGTCGCCTGGAAACCAGTTGATCGAGAGCCTGACATCCGGGTCAGCCGCTCGCGCGACCAGCCAGTGGCGGCTCGCGTCCAAGATCGCCGGGCCTGAGAGGCCGAGGTGCGTGCAGAGCGTGCTGCCGGTCGTGCGAAAGATCTTCTTGTTGGACGCGGATGTGAGGGTGACCTCGGTGCCGAGTGTGAGGCCCGAGAGCGACGTGATCCAGTGGCCGGCAGGCAAGAGCAGTGGCACGAGCGCCGGCACGATGGGACTTGTGAGTGAATGCCCGAGGCTCGTGGCGAAAGAAAACCCCGAGCCGTCGGAGCCGCTCTTCGGAAGCGACTTGCCACCGGTACAAAGGATGACGCGATGGGCTGTGAAGGTCGCGGCGTCGGTTGTCACCGCAAAGCCGGCCTGCGTCTTCTCGATTGCGGTCACCTTGGCAGGATGAACCAGCTCCACGCCGGCCCGTGTCGCCTCACGAATGAGTGCCTCGAGGACCGTCCTC
Source organism: Pirellulales bacterium (assembly GCA_041746715.1). Taxonomy (GTDB): domain Bacteria; phylum Planctomycetota; class Planctomycetia; order Pirellulales; family UBA1268; genus QWPN01. The sequence goes on from JBGTGN010000062.1 coordinate 533, forward strand.
GCCGAGTCGGTGACTGGATAAAGCTTGCCAGTGTCTTCAGTCTTGAAGAAGACTCCTGCCGCTTCAAAGAACGCGACGCACTCGGCCACCCCGAACCGTCTGAGCACCTTGCGAATCGCCGCGGGAGTGCTGCCAGCGTAGTCGGCTTCGGAGACTTTCTGGTGGGTCACATTGCACCGGCCGCCCCCCGCCACAAGGATTTTGGCGCCGAGTTTGCGCGCCGAATCGACGGCCGTGATCGCAAGGCGGCGGTCGCTTGCCGCCGCGGTCCGCCCGGCCCATGTCGATGCAAAGAGCCCCGCTGCGCCGGCACCGACCACGAGGATGTCGAAGGTTTTTTGTGCCACGGGCATCTGACTTCTTTACCATAGGGTATTCGGCCCCCTGGGCCGCCGCCTCCCGAGGAGTATTGATATGGCTCGCCGGTCCACGCTCTCCCGCCGCACATTCACTGGTCTCGCCGGTGCCGCCGGGGTCGGCTACTTCGCCGGTCATGGGTTTTCGGCAGGAGCCCGAGCCGAAGGGCCAAACGACAAGCTTTCGATCGCCGTGATCGGTGTTGGCGGCCAAGGCTCCAAGAATCTTCAGGGCGTGTCGAGCCAAAACATCGTGGCGCTCTGTGATCTCGACGAGCGGCGGGCCGGTAAAGCGTTTGAGCAGTTTGACGCCGCGAAAAAGTTCACCGACTTCCGAATCATGTTCGACAAGGTCGGTAACCAGATTGACGCCGTTGTCATCAGCACGCCCGACCACACCCACTTCCATCCCGCCTGGTGGGCGATGGAGCGAGGGAAGCACGTCTATCTCGAGAAGCCGCTGGCCCATGAGGTCGAGGAGGTTCGCCGGCTCACCGACGCCGCTCGCGCGAAGAAACTCGCGACGCAGCTCGGGAATCAGCGGCATGCCAACAAGGGGCTGCGTGAGGCGGTGGCGGTCGTGAAAAGTGGCGCGATTGGCGAAGTGCGTGAGGCGCATGCGTGGATCGCGAGCGGCCGTGGCATGCCGAAGATGCCCGGCCCGTCAGAGCCGCCACCGGAGTGGCTGAATTGGGATCTTTGGCTCGGGCCGAATGCCGAGCGACCCTACACGGCGGGCTTCGCCCCGTACGACTGGCGGTTCTGGTGGGAGTTTGGCACGGGCGAAGCTGGGAACTGGGGCTGCCACATTCTCGATATTCCGTTTTGGGCACTCGATCTGGCCCATCCGGTGCGAGTGTCGGCGAGCACCGGCCCCGAGCCCGACAAGGATCGCACGCCCACGTCGATGACCACACGGCTCGATTTCCCGGCCCGCGGAGAACTGCCACCGGTGTCGCTCCACTGGTACCAGGGCATGCCCGAGGTGGCCAAGACGTTGATCCCTGGCAACAAAGGGGCATTCAACACGCTCTTCATTGGAAGCAAGGGAACGCTCGCCGCCGGATTTGACAAGTGGAAGCTGCTCCCCGAGGAAACCTTTCCGGGCTACAAGGGCCCCGAGCCCGCGATGCCTCCCTCGCCAGGGTTTCATAAAGAATGGATCAATGCCTGTCGCGGTGGAGAGCCCGCATGCTGCAATTTTGACTATGCAGGCCCGATGGCCGAGTGTGTGCTTCTGGCAAACATCGCCTACCGGATTCAGGGCGAGTTTGAGTGGGATGCCGCGGCGATGAGGGCCAGCCGCGAGGATGCCACGGCACTCCTTCGTCGCGCGTACCGCAAGGGCTGGGAGGTGTGAGCGGAACCAGGTGAGTCAACCGCAGCGAACACCGAGAACACCGAGAACACCAGGGTCACCGAGGAGGCATGAGAGTGAGGAGTGAATTGATGAACCGTTTTTTCGTGAGTCTTGTGGTGCTGGGTGCCCTGGGAGTAGGGAGTGAGGCCCCTGCCCCGGCGGCGACTGTGCTCGTCGAGGCAGAGAGCTTTGATGACCACGGGGGCTGGAGCCTCGACACGCAATTCATCCGCGAGATGGGCTCGCCCTATCTCTTGGCCCACGGGCTTGGCACGCCCGTCGCCGACGCCACGACGACGGTGACTTTTCCTTCCGCTGGAACCTGGCATGTGTGGGTGCGTACGAAAGACTGGGTGGCTCGCTGGAAGGCACCCGGCACCCCCGGCCGTTTTGAAGTCTTGCTGGATGGGAAGCGGCTCGATGCGACATTCGGCACCGAGGGTGCGAAGTGGGGCTGGCAGGCCGGTGGCACGGTGACGCTGCCGGAGGGAAAAGTGTCGCTCGCCCTTCATGACCTCACCGGCTTCAATGGCCGTTGTGATTGCATCGCGTTCACAACCGGCCCCGAGCCTCCGCCAAACGACTCCGAGATCCTGCCTGCATGGCGACGGGAAGCGCTAGGATTCCCTGCCAAGCAGGATGGCCTACCTGCCACGCCCGAAGTAAAAGGGCCGTATGACCTCGTGGTGATCGGCGGCGGCTATTCGGGCATGGGTGCTGCGATCTCAGCAGCACGCATGGGGCTCAAGGTGGCCCTTGTGCAGGACCGGCCCGTGCTCGGTGGCAACGGATCGAGTGAGGTGCGGGTCTGGGCGAGGGGAGAGATCAAGCGTGGAAAGTATCCGCAGATCGGCGAAATCGTGGAGGAGTTTGCCGACAAGGCCAAGAAGAGCCCAGGCACGTTTGAAGAGTTTGAAGATGAAAAGAAGGAACAGATCGTTCGGGCCGAGCCGAATATCGATCTGTTTTTGAACACGCATGCGTTTGCGGTCTCGCGCGAAGAAAACCGGATCGTGAGCGTCACGTGCCTCGAGACGCGAACGAGTCGCGAGATCGAGTTCACTGGCACCTTCTTCTGCGATGCCACGGGGCATGCCACGATTGGTCACTTGGCCGGTGCCGAGACCGTGATGGAGCCGAAAGGCCGGATGGGGATGAGCAACATGTGGGCCTGGGCGAATAAGGATGCGCGGCAAGCGTTTCCAGAAACGCCGTGGGCGCTACCACTCTCGATGGCCGACTTTCCGTATCCGAAAGATTTTCATGGCCAGTGGTTTTGGGAAAGCGGTTTTGACAAAGACCCGCTCGGCGACGCTGAGGGCATTCGCGACTGGAACCTTCGCGCGGTCTTCGGGGCGTGGAACGCGATGAAGAATGGCGACGGCGCCGCGAAGCATAAAAATGCCGTGCTCACGTGGGTGGCTCTGATCGGGGGCCCGAGGGAGAGTCGTCGGATTCTCGGCGACCTCGTGCTCACACAGGACGACATCGTCTCGAAGAAGGAATTCCCCGATGGCTGCGTGCCTTCTACGTGGACGATCGATCTCCACTACCCCAAGAAGGAATACGCCAAGAAGTTTCCCGATAACCCGTTCATCTCGATCGCGGTGCATGACAAACGGGTCGATCGGATGCATGGCTACCCGGTGCCCTACCGCTGCTTCTACTCCAAAGACATTGAAAATCTGTTCATGGCTGGTCGGTGCATCTCGGTGACGCACGAGGCGCTCGGCACGGTGCGGGTGATGAAGACCTGCGGAATGATGGGCGAGGTGGTGGGCAAGGCCGCGAGCCTGGCGGTGAAGCACGGCAGCACGCCACGGGGCGTGTATGAGAACCACTGGGCTGAGATGGATGAGCTTTTGAAGCTGCCGGGCAAGGCACGTCGCGCGACACTTGCTGATCCAATCGACAATTCCAAAAGCATTTTGTCCGAATAGAAGCCCCTGGCGCGAGCCGGGGGACTGCGGGTGGCCCACCGTCCCGTGTGCCATCATGAGTGGGCTCGCCCAACGTCACGCCGTCCCCACGCTAGCGCGAGGGGCTTTTATTGATCTTTGACCAGTTGATTCAATTGCTGCCGTCGCATCGCGACGGCGAAAACGGGCCAAACACCCTTGAATGAACGACTCAACCATCAAAATGCCCCACAGCTCGTTCGTCGAGCGTCTGTTACGCTCCGCTCTCATGAGTGCTCCTTTGACCGATTGGCGGCGACGGTTGGCTGGGCATCTCGCCCGGCTGGCGATCGTTGCGTCGATCGCGTGGCTTGTGTCTGCGGCGCACTCTCGACGGCTCTCGCGGCGAGAGGCGGTTGATCTCGCGAGCGTATCGATTGATCTCGTGCGGCGGCATCTGCCGGAGGCGGCGGGGATCGGTGAGGCATCGTTTGCGGTCGGAGGTGGTCTTGATGTGCTCGATGCTGACGGAGACCGCGTGGGCACGATCCTACGGACAAGCCCTGTTGGCGACCGGGTGATTGGCTTTTCGGGGCCGACTGATGTGCTCGTGGTGTGCGACGGCGAGCTTCGCGTGGCCGGAATGGAGATTCTGTCGAGCGGCGACACGCGGGATCATGTGCGGGCGGTCGAGCGAGACGAGCGTTTTCTTGGATCGCTCGCGGGCCGACCCCTTGCCGACATCGCAAACGTCGCGCCCCGCAGTATTGACGCCGTTGCGGGCTCGACGCTCACGAGCATGGCGATTGTCGATGCGGTCATTTTGCGGCTTGGCGGCCGTGAGGGCGGTAGCCGGTTTACAGAAGAGCCGTCGCTTGCAGATATAAAGCTTCTGTTTCCCGATGCCGCGGCGATCGAGCCGGAGCGTGGTGATCCGGCAGTGTTTCACGTGCTCGCCGCTGACACGCACAGGAAGATTGGCTGGTGCCTTCGGACGAGTCCCGCGGCAGACCGTGTCATTGGCTACCAGGGGCCGACCGATGCGATCGTCGGGTTTGGTGGTGAGAACAAGGTCGTTGGTGTCGCGGTGCTCGCGTCGTTTGATAACGAACCCTATGTGGGATACGTCCGTGACGACGAGGCGTTTCGTGGCCTGTGGCGTGGCATGGCAATTGAGGCGCTCGCAGGTATCGATCCCGATGCCACCGGTGTCGAGGGAGTGAGCGGCGCGACGATGACGAGCCAGGCGATCGCCGAGGGGATCGTTCGGGCTGCGGGTGACCAGCGGAGCGGCGCGACGTCGAGCGGCGGCGCG
>JBGTGN010000063.1:0-5776 GCA_041746715.1 Pirellulales bacterium
CATGCGGTGGGCGACGAAGGACGTCGCGGATTTTCTACGTTCGCAGGGCGACCCGTGCGGGCACTTTTGTAGCAGGCTTCTACGATCGCGACGGCCTTCCTGCCTTCGAGCCCATCGAGCGGTGGTCGGCGGCCTTCTTTGATCGCCCCCAAGAAATCTTCGAAGTTGCGGGTGTGGCAGGCGTAGTTGATCGCCATTGGATCAGCGGCGCCGCCGGAGGTGCCACTCGCGGCCCCCAGCCGTTCTCGGGTCGCATCGTCGTCGGGCGACGCGTTTCGAAATTGCCAAGTGACGAGCTGCTCTTCGAGGATCTCGGCCGTGCCGTCACGACCACCGACCAGCAGCCGGCGAAGGCTTCCCGGATAGAGACTCGTGGCGGCAAGGAGCTGGCCAAGGGCTCCGTTTTTGAACCGCAGGATAGCGACGCACGTGTCTTCGACTTCGAGACGCTCGGGATCGTGCGCCCGCACGGCGGTCATGGCGAAGACGCTTTCGACCGGATTCTCGGCCGGGTCGAGGTCGGGAATCGTCGCCCCGGCAACCCACTGAAGCGCATCGACGCCGTGGATCGACTGGTTCATGAGCGCTCCACCACCGTCCATCGCCTTCGTGCCCTGCCAGCGGCCTGGGCCGTAGTAGGCGTCGTCTCGCCACCAGGGCACGTAGCTCGCAGCGATCGCGAGCTGGCCAAAGCGGCCCGCGGCAGCAGCGTCGTGAAGCGTGCGGATCACGGGATTGAATCGCTGCGGAAAGATCGCGCCGAGTGGAACACCTTTCTTCTCGGCGGTCGCGATCATGCGATCGATCCGTTTGAGAGTGATCTCGAGCGGCTTCTCACAGATCACCGGCACCCCGCGGCGGATGGCGGCGAGCGCGGCATCGAGGTGAGCCCCGGATGGCGTTGCTACCGTCACGAAGTCAGGCTTGCTGCCGCGGAGCATCGCCGCCGCGTCGGGGTACCAAGTGCAGCCAAACTCCCCCGCAAAGGCCTGGCCTTTCTCCTCGGTGCGGCACATAGCCGCTACCAGTTCGACGCCCGGAATGTCGGCAAGAGCCTTGGCATGCAGTTTGGCGATGGCCCCGATCCCGATAATGGCTGCCCGCATGAGGTCGCTCCTGGTCTCGTAATCTTGGAGGCAGCCCGAAAAGGGGGCCTTCCTCGGTGAGAAAGTGTGCCGACCCGCAGGGCGAGCCACAAGCGGCATCCGCTATCATGCAACCAGACGAGTGGCCGGGTGTCTGGCCCCTTTTGTCCGCGAGCGCGACGAGATTGATTTCCTGATGGCTGTTCCCGATTCCCGCCAGCTTGTCGATGCGCTTACGGAGCGTGACACGAGGCTCGTTGTCTTCGCGACCGGCGGTGGGTCTCTCGCGATCTCGCACTTGGTCACGACGCCGGGCTCGAGCAGCGTGGTACTCGACGCCGCGGTTCCCTACGCACGTGCCGCGATCGACGAGGTGCTCGGTGGGCCGCAGGAGTCATACTGCTCCACGCGAACAGCCCGGCGGCTGGCAATGGCGGCCTGGCAGCGTGCCTGCCGACTCGATGAGGCCGATGGAACCGAGCCAATCGTGGCCGCTCGTCGAGCCGTGGGCCTGGCGATGACCGCCGGTCTCAAGACATCTCGACCCAAGCGAGGTGAGCACCGCGGAATCGTGGCCGTGCAAACGCTTCATGCCACACGCGTGGCCGAGCTGGTGTTTGACAAGGAGGCCCGCTCGCGGGCGGAGGAAGAGATCGTGGCCGCAGGGCTCATGCTCTCGGAACTGTCCGCTGGATGCGGCATCGCGGAATCCGCCGGCGAGCCGTCGCTCCTGCCGAGCGAGCGGGTTGAGCGTGACATCTTCGAGCCACCTGAGTCGTGGCGAGAGTTGTTCACTGGCGAACGACGCGCCATCGCCGCTGGTCCAGCGGCAGCCGACACATCACCGGCACCAGGCGGGCTCGTCTTTCCGGGTTCGTTCGACCCGCTCCATGAAGGCCACCTGTTGATGGCGCGGATCGCTGAAGAGATTGCCGAGCGGCCGCTCGTTTACGAGCTGTCGGTTGCGAATGTCGAGAAGCCGATGCTCGACTTCATCGAGATGCGGAACCGCGCCGCCCAGTTTGCCGACCGACCACTCTGGTTCACGCGGGCCGCGACGTTCCTCCAGAAGCTCGACGTGTTTCCCGAAAGCACGTTCGTCATGGGGGCCGACACGTTCGCCCGGCTGCCTGACCCGCGGTACTACCCCGGCTCTGCGACTGCTGCGACCCGCGCCATCAAGGCGATTGCCGCAAAGGCCCGCGGGCTCATCGTGTTTGGACGCCTTCGCGATGGTGTCTTCCAGGACGCAGGTACGATCAAGGTTCCAAAGGCGTTGAAGGAAGTGGCCTATTGTGTGTCGCAGCGGGAGTTTCGGTACGACATTTCGAGTACTGATCTCCGGCGGCGATCGCTTACGGAGGTGGGGGTATGAGAGCGTGCGTCATCGTGGTGGCACTGTCGTGCGTCCTGGGGGTTTCTGCGGCATGGGCCGACGATGCCCCACCCGATGCGAAGGCCGATTCCTCGCCCGAGGCGAAGGCCGATTCCTCACCTGATGTGGCAGAGGTGCTCGAGCTCCGCGTGGGCAAGGTGCTCGACCTGATCGAGCTCGGAGTTGGTCGGAAGTTCGTTCGGCCCACGCTCCAAAAAGTCACGAAAAAAGGTGACACGGTCGAATCGATCCGGATCACCGAAGAAGGGCAGGTACGACCAGTCACGCTCCGCCTTTCCGTCATCACGCGGATCGTCGCTGACAGGGAGCCCATCTACGAAGCCGAGGCCCGCGGTGGTGGTGTTCTCACGAAGAAGGCCCAGATCCTCCGCGACCAGTATGCGAAGTCGGTTGTAGAGTCTCATCAACGGATGAAGTCGAAGGGCGTGTCGCCGTGGCCGGAGCTTTCCTCAGAGGAACATGCTGCCGAGGTGACGGCGCTGAAGGCCTTTGCCGAGAAGGTTCGCGAGGCGTTCCCGAATCTCACGATTTCTGAAACCCATGAGTTCATCATGGTCACAGACATGCCCAAGAATGAGATCGGCCCGTATATCGCCAGCCTCGACTCGATGCACGACTTTTTGTGTGACCTTTACGGCATCCCCCGTGGTGAGCCTGTCTGGAAGGGGAAGTGTATTGTCTTCGCGTTTGTGCGGGAGGCCGACTTCAACGCCTTCGAAGGCCGGTTCATGGGGGGCGGGTTGCAGGGGGCGCATGGCGTGTGCCATCAGTTCACGGACGGTCGCGTGGTCATGGCATGTCACCGTGGGCCGATGGCCGATGCCTTTGCCCACATGCTCGTGCATGAGACAAGCCACGGCTTCAACCACCGCTGGATGTCTCCCGCACGGCTGCCCAACTGGCTCAACGAGGGCATCGCCGAATGGGTCGGCACGCAGGTCGTTCCTCATTCACGGCAGGTGCCGCTCAAGGAGGCCCATGCCCTTGCCTACATGCAACAGACCCGCTCCCTCGGGCCGCAATACCTCTCACGACCCAACATCGATGCCATCCAGTACGGCATTTCATCCGCGCTCGTGAAATTCCTCGTGAAGAAGGATCGTAAGAAGTTCGCTGAGTTCGTGCGGGGCATCAAGGAAGGCATGACGGCGGAGGAGAGCCTCCAGGCGTCGTACAAGGGTTCGATCAATGATCTCATCGGCGGCTTCGGCATGTCGATCGGCATCCCGGACTTGAAGCCGTAGGCCACTGTTGAGGCCTTTACGGGATCCCATGCCTGAGGGATGTGGTCGGCAGCGGGCCGAAGTGGCGGGAGTCACGGCTGCCTGATGGAAAGTCGCCGAGGAGGAAGATCTGGTCGGCGTCGAGCGACCATTGCATGACGCCGTCTGCGGTGGGGCGGTAGAGAATGTCTCGCCACGTGACGATGCGGTCAATCATGGGAGCCCCGAATTCTCCGATGAAGATCGAGAAGAAGAGGTGCGCCGCCGCCTCGTCGTTTGGGTCGGTATCAGGCCATGGGCGAGTCACGTCCCAGACATCGGGCGGGCACGCGGGAAGGCATCGCCGTGATGGCGTTGTGTCTGACTCCGGAGAAAGCGGCCAGGCCGCAGCGACGGCGTGGCCATCGAGTCTGCCGGCGACAATCGCATAGCGGCCCGCAGCCTTGATCCGCCATGTCACCTTGAGTGGGCCGGCGATTCCCCGCGCCCACACCCGCTTCTGTTCGTCGAAAGCGGTGGGTGGAACCGTCACCTCTGCCGCGAACCCGCCATCTCGCACAGGCAGCAAGAGCCGGCTGACCTCATCGGGTGCGAAGGGAGCGTCGTCGAGAATCCGTCCTGCCGGCCTTATCCATGCCGCGTCTGTGTTGTCCACATCAGTCACGACTGAACCGACCTCCGCAAGCTGGCTCGGCATCTTCAGGACTCGCTGGCCATTGATCGTGAGGTCGCCATCAACGAGCGACACGGTCTCACCTGGTAGGCCGATCAGCCGTTTGAGGCCGGTTGACCCGTCGGGCAGCGTGACGATCCAACGCTCAAGGCGTTGCGGCTCGGCGGCTCGATTCAATCTGGCACACCAGCCGGTCGCGATGATGTCGCCTGGAAGCAGGCTCGGCCCCATGGAGAGGCCATCGACTTGGTACCGCACAGGCATCGCGAGGAAGCTCGCTACGGCGGCGAGAATGATCGCGGCGATGATGGCGAGGCGGTGGTTTCGCATGAGCGATTGAATTGTCGCCTCGCGTGGTGATTCACGGCATTCAAGCCCCCGGGCGCGAGCCGGGGGATCGATGCTCCGTTGGCGCTCTGCCGCGAATCGGCATGGAACGTCTTGCGATTCACGATCCCCACGCTGGCGCGAGGGGCTTTTATGGGAGCCGTCCGGACTTTTCGCCCGTCAGCCGACGGTGGCCCACTGGTGGCTCTTCGCACTCGAGAGCACGGCGTCACATACCTTTTGGGTTTCGAGCGCGTCGCGGAACGTGGGGTGGCAGGGCTGCTTCTTGGCATAGGCCTCGAGGAAGTCGGCCACCTGATGGATGAACGAATGCTCGTAGCCGATCGCCAGACCTGGCACCCACCACTTGTCCATGTAGGGATGGTCGCCGTCGGTCACATGCACACTCTTCCAGCCACGCTCAGGCCCAGCATCCTTGTAGTCAAACACCTGGAGCCGATGAAGATCATGGAGATCCCACTTGAGGCTCATGTTCTCGCCATTGATCTCGAACGTGTAGAGCGCCTTGTGGCCACGGGCATACCGTGTGCTCTCGAAAAGGCCGAGCGACCCGTTTTTGAAGTGGCACAGGAACGAGCAGGCATCGTCGATCCCAACCGGCTCCACCTTGCCGGTGAGCTGGTGTTTTCGTTCTTTCACGAACGTCTCGGTCATCGCCGTGACATCTGTCACCGAGCCGTTGAGCCAAATGGCCGTGTCGATGCAATGGGCCAGAAGATCGCCCGTCACGCCGCTGCCGGCCGCCTTCGCATCGAGCCGCCAGAGGGCCGCGCCCCCCTGCGGCAAGTCGGCGTTGATCGTCCAGTCTTGAAGGAACTCGGCGCGGTAATGAAACACGCGACCAAGCCGGCCTGAATCGATGAGCTGCTTCGCAAACGTCACTGCCGGAATGCGGCGGTAGTTGTACCACACGGTGTTTGGCACACCGGCCTTTTCGACGGCCTCGCACATCCGCTCCCCCTCGGCTGCATCCATCGACAGCGGCTTCTCGCAGAGGACGGCCTTGCCATGCTTCGCAGCCTCGATGGCGATCTCGCCGTGGAGGTTGTTG
>JBGTGN010000064.1:0-2080 GCA_041746715.1 Pirellulales bacterium
CTCGCGAGCCGGAGGCTATCGGCCCAGTCGAGGCGTTCGTGTCACCAGTGCCGGGAACACTCTTGACTTCCTCCGTGAGGCACTCTGGGCAGCCGCAGCCCGGCTCGATGGGGAACGGACCGGGCGTCGCCGGAATCGCCGTGACGCTCATCATGACGTCGTTGTAGTCGTCGTCGCGAAGGTAGTCGTCTGGGTTCGGAAGTGACCCAGAAAGATCCTCCCAGTTCAGGAGTACTTCGCCCACGCGGAATGAGAAAGCACGAACATGCTCTTCGTTGTCGCTGTCTGGCGGGTTGTTGGCAGGAATCGAGTGAAACTCGCGTTCGGTGCCATTCTGATTGATGAAAAACGCCAGTTTGGTGCCGGCGGGATATGGGTACGCGCCCCAACCCAGTTGCGTGGGAGCGCCAATCGGAGTGCCAGCATCGTTGACCGGATACACCGACACGGGGTTGCTATAGGACGCAAAAGCGTTGATGTACGTGAACACGACGGACGTCGTCGTGCCTGGTATTCCCGGGACCGTGTAGATGCCGTTTTCGTACAGGCCCGTGAGGGGGGCCATCTGGGATGCCGACACGATCGCGGATCGCACCGAATCGGGATAGACGAACCGGATCAACAGCCCACTCGTGATCGTTTGCCATTCGGTGGCATCGAGCCGGAATGGCAAAGCGCCACTGAGGCCTCCCGTATCGATGATGTCGTTGCCCGTACCGGGGGGCGCGACGATCGTCTTGGAACCGTAGTTCGAGATGATGTACCGGTCGTTCCCGGCTTCGCCCGCGAGATAGTCGATGCCCTCGTTACCGTTCAGGGCGTCATTGCCCGCACCCCCATACAGAAAATCATTGCCGCTCTTCCCAAGAAGCGTGTCGTTGCCGTCGCCGCCGTAGAGGATGTCATCGCCCGCGCCGCCGTCGAGCCAGTCGTTGCCCCCACGGCCATAGATTGTGTCGTTGCCGGCGTTGCCCATGAGGCTGTTGCCTCGCTCATTCCCGAAGATCATGTCGGCGTAGGCTGTGCCCTGCACGTTCGCGATGCCCATGCTGTCACTGAGCGTGATGGAAAGCAGGCCTGGGCTCACCGTCTGCGGCGTGGTCAGGGCGATGTCAACGGTGATCGCGGCACCGAGGTTTGCGAACTGGAGCGTCGTGACGTGGCCACTCTGCGGCTGGATGATCGTGTCGTGGCCGAGGTCTGCACTACCGGCAAAAACGTAGGTATTGCTTCCGCCGCCACTGCCATCGAGCACGTCGTCTCCACCGCCGCCCGTGATCGCGTCGTTGCCGGCGCCCCCGATCAAGGTGTCGCCAAAGGGAGACCCAATCAGCGTGTCATTGCCCGCGCCGCCATCCACGACGATAGAACCATCGGTCAGGGCAGTGAATGCAATCGGGGTCACGTTTGAGAGATTCACGGTGTCGTTTCCGCCGCCGGCATTGATGGCGATCGACGTGACCGACGCGGCAGGAACCCCCGCCCCTACCGGCTGGTTATTGACGACCACGTGAAGCACCCCGCCGACATTTGCGGCACCGACGACAATTGAGTCGTTGGCGGTGTCCCCGATGACGCTGAGCTGACCGCCCGCGAAGGATGCCGAAATCGCCATGAGTGCCCGACCCTCGAGGCGCTCAGCACCGAGACCCTCCGCTCCACGGTGGCGAAGCCGCTTGCGGCCCATGGCTCGTCGTGAAGATGGCCCCGTACGCTTGGAAGATCGCCTAGAAACGGCCCAGATGGCCTTCATCAGGGTACGCCGCAAGGTCCTCATGTGATTCCCCCAATCGATGCGAAACGGACCAACTACGGCGTGAAACTACTCCTTCTTGAGATGGGTTGTCAAACAAGCGAATGGAATTCTCACAAGGCGGCGATCACAAAGGCGCTTTCGCATGAGGAGGCGGTATCACCAGCGAGCCGGGCACAAGACAGTACCCGACCTGCTACTCGAGGCGGCGGACTCATTGAAGGGGGTGCGTCGATGCCAGTCCGGCAATACGCTCTTGGTCTGTTGATTCCCCACGTGCCCGCAGAGCGTTGTGGCCGACGAACAGACCGCACGCCCCGAGTCCGT
>JBGTGN010000065.1:0-1675 GCA_041746715.1 Pirellulales bacterium
CTCATCGCACCCCTCGTGCTCGGCAACATGGCCTCCCGACGCCAAGCCCTCGTGGCCGGAGCCGATGCGCTCTCGGCGGCCACCAACACGTATGCCGCTGCGGCCTTCACTGACGCACCAGCCGAGACGCCACGGCATGTCTGTCTGCTCGGGGCCTATGTGGATGAATTCCCCGAGCCATCACGAAACATCAGCGACGTGCCCCGCCTCGCGGCCAACCCAAACGCCGCGTCGCGCACCCCTCTCGTGGAATGCGTCTACGGAGGCAGCCTCGAGGCTGGCCAAGATGTGGAAATCTTGCCGGCCGTGGCCCGGCACCTCTCCGCCAAGGGCATCACCGCCACGATCCATGTCGCCGGCACCGGCAAACTCGAAGCGACCCTGCGACGCGCGGCCGACGCGATGAACGGAAAATGCCGCCTCGTGGTTCACGGACTGCTCGATCGGCAGGAGTATGTGCGGCTCGTCGCACGATGCGACATCGGGCTTGTGTGCGTGAAACCCGAAAGCATGGTGGCGATTCCCTACAAGGCATTTGACTACGCCGCGGCCGGGCTCGCGATCGTGAATTCGCTGCCAGGCGAGCTCGAAGGGCTTGTGCAGCAGTATGAGGCGGGCGTGACGTATACGGCGGGAGATGCACGGTCGCTGGCCGAAGCGATCGCGGGCATTGCGGCGGATCGCAAGAAGCTCGTGGCGATGCGAGGGAACTCGCGCCGGCTCGCCGAGCGCGAGTTTGACCGCGAGAAGACGTACGCCGCGTTTGCCGACTGGATCGAAACCGTCCACGGCGGCGGGTGACTGCGGGCCATCCAGGCCGCCCGGCACGAGCCGGCGGGCATAACCCCACGCTTGCGCGAGGGGCTTGGATTGGGGCGGGGCATTGGACGTTGCGAGAGACCGGCTGGGCTGGTAGCATGTACCGCCGTACACTCCCGTGGAGGCCGCTGCCATGATCGAATTCGATGAAGACCTCGAAACCTTTGTGCGTGTCGAAGTCGAGGCAGGGCATTTTCCATCGAGAGACGCTCTACTTTCCCACGCTGTCCGCCTGCTTCGCAGGGATCGACAGGAAGCGATCCTCGGAATCGAAGCCGGCCTGAAAGACCTCGCTGATGGTCGGGTAGAGCCTCTCGCCGAAGCTTTTGCGGCGATCCGAAGCGGCCAAGGTAGCCAACGGCCACGTGATGGTCGCGAGTGATGCGATACCGCGTCTTTGTGACTCTTCAGGCCAAGACAAACCTCATCGCATACTACGAATATGCTGCGGAGCGCGCTCCAGAAGCAGCCGCTGGCTGGCTTGACCGCTTTGAGGAGGCCATTGAAAGCCTGGCTGACAATCCCGAACGCTGCGGACGAGCGGCCGAGAGCGACGCCGTGGGGATACTGATTCGGCAAGTCCTCGTCGGCCGAGGCCGCAACGTGTACCGCGCGCTATTCACGATCACGGGCCATGACGTGACCGTCCTTCACATCCGCCGCGGCGTGATGGATCAAGCCAGTGCGGCCGATCTCTTCGGCGAGGGTTGAGCGACCGCTGTAGCCCGGTTTCTCCGAAACCGGGTCTGCTTTGCTCGGCTAACGCCGGGGATCCGTCGATTCGGCTCGAAGCGTTAAATGCAGGGAACGTCATCGCCCGGCGTTACCGGAACCGCCGGATTGGTGACTTCTTAAA
>JBGTGN010000066.1:0-5029 GCA_041746715.1 Pirellulales bacterium
CAACAGCGTCATCCAGGCACTGAAGTACGCGGCACGCGGGTTCCGATCCTTCAAGAACTACCGAACTCGGATCCTGTTCTTCTGCGGAAGACTCGACCTCAGACCGAAGCTACCGTGCCACTGAAATCCCGGAAGAACCACAACATCATCGGCATCCCGATCGCGGCGGGCGTGCTCTACCCGTTCACCGGCATGCTGCTCTCGCCCATCATCGCCAGTGCCGCGATGGCGTTCAGCAGTGTGTCGGTGGTACTCAACAGCCTTCGCTTGAGGCATGCTCGAATCACGACCTTTTGAGTCTCCCGCTCTATCGTTTTGAGGAGACCGATGGGAAACTCTGCCGCCAGGAAACCGACCATCCAGCCCAAGCAAGTTGGTTGATGATCACTCGGTTCTTACCTCCTCCGCCGAGCATTTGGTCGTTCCTGCCGCCGATCAGCCAATCGTTCCCCTGCCCCCCAATCAGGACGTCGCTGCCGCGGCCACCGACGATGAAATCGTGGCCGTTGCCGCCGTCGATGGTCAGGGAGATGCCGACCCTGTTCGCGAAGATGAAGTCATTTCCGTTCAGGCCGTAGATGGAAATGTGGTCGATGCCGGAGAAGGTGCCCATGGTGCGGCCATTGACCAGCACCCGAACCGCGTTCATGGCGCTGCCCTTGACCGTCGCCTGCACTCCACGTTTCAGGACGGGCAAGACCCGGATAACGTCGTGGCCGTTTGAACCCGTCACCGTGAGTTTGTTGTCGGTGACGGATGCCACATTCTGTTTCCAAAGCGTGTAATCATCGACAGACTTGCCGTCCGTCGACATGAATTTGAACTCGATGGACGTCGAGTCAGCCGTGCAGAGCATGGCCCCGACGACGCTTCCTGGAAAGTAACTGGCCGTGCCTTTCTCGGGAAACGGAGAGTTCGTTCCGGCACCATTCACCGTGAAGTTTGGCCCCGTGGCACCGCCTGCACCGTTGACGATGTATGGAAACCCATCAGTTCCCATGATTCGGTTGTAGGCGTGTACGTGCCCCGTCAGGAGGGCGTCCGCACCCCACGCCTTGTACGGCAACTGCATCCAGGGATTGTCGCCGGCATAGTTGTTGTTCTGGGGATTCGAATCCTTCCAAACGACGTCTTGTGCAGAAGTCGCATTCGTGTAAGCGGGATGATGCCCCGTCACGATCTTCCAGGTCGCCGTGGAACTCGCAAGTTCCGACTGGAGCCATTTTCCCTGAGACGTTCCTTCGATCTTCTGCTCGATGGCCTGATCTTGAGCCGCACCTGTGAGTGCCTTGATCGTAGGGTCATTGGCTAACAGATACTGCACATCGTGCACCCAAATCTCTGTATCGAGGACAAAGAACTGAACGAGTGGGCCGCCCTCGGGGTTTGCGGCCCCAGCGCCATAGGTGTAATAAATGCCGTTCGTGTCAGGATTATTGGGGTCTGGCGGGGTGGAAACCGCGGAAACCACATTGAGGAAATTGTTGGAGGTCTGCGGCACGTTGGCTTTTGTGGCGGCAGACCCATCGGTCGTCAGCCACGGGAAGTAATCGACGAATGGTTTGGGGGTCGGGTCGTTGGGGTCCGAGTCGTTTTTGTATTCGTGGTTGCCCGTGGCCGGCCAGAAATGGTTGCTCCCAAAAGACGGAGTGGGATACGTTGGATTCGTGGAGTGATAGGGGAACATGTAGGAGCCGAAATACTGGCCAATGTTTTGGTCGATGGTGTCTGATCCGCCGTCATCGTAGTTATTGTCCCCGAGCGTGATGATGTCCTGTGGGTTCCAGCCGAGGACGAGGTTGGCCACCTGCCGTACTTGGGCTGAATTACCAATCTGGTCAGCGCCATAGTCACCGATGACGGCGAATGTGTAAGCCGGACTGGCCGACAACAGAGTCCTGTTTTCGAGAACTTCGACAGACAGACGTTGGCTGGGCCGCGGCTTTTGGGCGAGGACGCGGGAAGAGCGGCGCGACCGGAGAGGTGGAGTGAAGATCCGATGAATGGCAGAAAGGTCCACGTGCCAAAGCTCCTTCAGGTAGCGCGTTGAAAGGTATGCGACGGCAAAACCCGAACGAACCTATGGTCTGCTCTGCCGCGATACCGGGCCGTTCGATCCTAGTCAGGCTGCGTTTGAACTCGTTTCGGCAGCCCGCCGCCAAATGCTCACGAATTGTGGCGAAGGAAGACGGCACTGCCCCCCAGGATGGCGCAAGTATCGCCAGGAGCCATGGCGACGTCAAGAAACCGAGCGATCACGGCATATTCGCCGCCTTCTCCACGCACGTCCGCAGTATGCGGCACCACCGAATACGCTCATCAAAACGAGGCTGAATGGTTCAGGAACCATACTCATGGTGAACGAGCCGTTCTGCTGATCATTGCCGGCATAGGTGAGCGCCCACCACCCGCTGCGACCACTCGTGACCGCGATGGTCATCGGCAATGTCGGGAAGCCGACGGGCAAGGCGACCAGCCAGCCGGGCCAAGCGGGCCAGCCCGCCGGCGACGCCGACAATGAGCCGCACAAGCGGTCCCACGACACGTCCCAAATCGCGTGGGCCAAGCTGCTCGCACGGATTGCCGAAGAGTTTCCACTGGGGTGCCACGCATGTGGCGGCGACATCCGCCTCATCGCCTTCATTACCGATCCGGGGCCCGTTCGCAAAATCCTCGCGCACGTCGGCGAGCCAGTGGAGCCGCCACCGGTCTCACCCGCGCGTGGACCGCCCACCGAGTGGCATGAGCTCGTCCAGGCCCATGACGATCGCGATGCCATGCAGGCCTCACCCGACGAGCTGCCCATCATCGACATCCACTCACTCTGAAGTACGCCCGCAACGGCACGAGAGGAGCCGGCCTGCGCCCATCGCGAAAAACCGCGAACTGCGCGAACTGGGAGGTGATTTTCTGCGACGCACAGACCGCTCGTCACCCAAAAGGACAGCCCCACACCCCACCGGCGTATGCTCAGAAGCCGATCGTCGCCCGTACCACGGGTGCGGAAGTGCCATTGACCGTCCTATCCTTGCACTTTCAGTTAGTTATTTCCCATCACCTAACCCACATCATCTATGAAAAAATTCCTTCACATAATCACCGCCGTCTTACTCCTTTCACAATTCGCCTCCTCAGCAGAGTCGAAGAAACTCAAGGTATTCATCCTCGCCGGCCAGTCCAACATGGAGGGTCATGCCCAGATTGAGACATTTGACTACATTGGCGACGATCCGGCCACGGCACCCTTGCTCAAGCAGATGCGCGGCGCCGATGGTAAGCCAGCGATCGCCGACCATGTGTGGATCTCGTATCTGACCGGGCCTCACCTAGGCGAGGCCAATGGCGAGGGAACCGGCAAGCTCACTACGGGATACGGCGCCCGAGGCTCCAACCCCACCCAAGACGGCGGCAAGATCGGTCCTGAGTTCATGTTCGGCCTAACCATGGATTCCGCGTTCAAGGAGCCGGTGCTCATCATCAAAACAGCCTGGGGTGGGCGCAGCCTGAGCACCCAATTCCGCCCACCTAGCGCAGGACCCTACGAGTTCAGCGAAGAGCGGATAGAGCAGATGAAGAAGCAGGGCAAGGACATCGAGGCAGAGAAAGCAGCAAAGGCCGCAGACACCGGCCGCTTCTATAAGTTCATGGTCGACCATGTGAAAAGCGTTCTCGCTGACCCCAAACGCGTCTGCCCCGACTACGATGCTGCCGCAGGCTATGAGATCGCCGGATTCGTCTGGTTCCAGGGTTTCAATGACCTGGTGGACAGCGGCACCTATCCCAAAACAGCCGATGGCAAATCCAAGGATTACTCGAAATACAGCGAGTGGATGGCGGACTTCATCCGCGACGTGCGCAAGGATCTGGATGCGCCCAAAATGCCCTTCGTGATCGGAGTGCTCGGTGTGGATGGCTTGAATGCGAATGATGGCGTGATCGACTTCCGAAAAGCGATGGCCGCGCCCGCGCAGTTGCCCGAATTCAAAGGCAACGTCGTGGCGGTGGAGACCGCTCCATTCTGGCCGGATGAACTCGATGTCATTGATAAGAAGCGCGGCCAAGTGAAGCAGATGCGCCACCTGCTGAAGATCGAAAACAAAAACACCCCCAACAAGGACGGCACCATGGACAAGGCGGCGCAAGACGCGTATCTCGAAAAATTCAAGGATGAGCTCATTAGCCCGGAGGAAGCCGCCCTGTGGGCCCGCGGTGCCTCCAACGCCGGCTATCACTACATGGGCTGTGCCAAAACCTTCGCGCTCATGGGCAGGGCCTTCGCCGAGGCGAATCTCAAGATGCTTGGCGCTGAGTGAAAAAGCAATTTCCTAGCATTCATTTAATCATTCAAGTCGATTCGCACCATGATGAAACCCCAAATCTATATTTGCCTAACAGCAGCCCTCGTTTTCACTGCAATCGCAAGCGCCCAACGCGACAAGCCGATGCCCAACCCGGATTTCACCAAGGGCGAGCCGGTTCCGGAGGGTGCCGATCTATCCTGAGCTGCGGGCGATTCTCACCGAGACGTACGAGCAGGCGGCCGAAGGCACCAAGCGAATCCTGCCGCGTGAGCTGACGGGGGCGTCCAACCTCCGCACGACCTTCACGAAGATCATCACGCGGGCCGGCTATGAAACGTGGCCGCGGCTGTTTCAAAACCTTCGGGCGTCGTGTGCCACCGACCGGGTCGAGCGTTACCCCAACCACATCGTCGCGAAGTGGCTCGGCCACTCCCCGATGATTGCAGCCACCCACTACCTCCAAGTCCGCGAACAGCACTTCAAGGATGTCGTCTCGGGCGGCGGTAAGGCGACCGCCGCGACCGCCTCAGAGACGGCCCCGGCGAGTGTGCACATTTGTGTGCAGTCAAAAGCCGCCGGGGCAAGCAACGACTCGCACGAATCGAAACAATCCGGCCAAAAAGCCGTGATCGTGCGAAACGATGCGAATCGCTGCGGACCACAATAATGGGCGATACAGGACTCGAACCTGTGACCCCTAGCTTGTCGAGCGGGGGTACTGCGGTCAA
>JBGTGN010000067.1:0-2693 GCA_041746715.1 Pirellulales bacterium
CGAGCCAAGACGCCGTGGCAGGCACTGTCCGCGTGTCCGCAAACGAAGGCCCAAGGCCTACCCACTCATGACGAAACCACGGTCAGTCTTGACGCAAACCCTGGTCGGCAAAGCCGTTGCGCCTTAACTTCATGGCATTCCACTCAGTACCGTTTTGCTCGGCGCATCCAGCACCTATGGAGGGACGACGTTGCTCGCCGCGGGGCAAAACACCGCCTCGCAGATCATCGTCAAGCTGGGCGCCACCAATGCGCTGCCTACAACCACGGTCGTGACTATCGATGGGGGAGATGGGATAGGGACGGGGAGGTTTGCAGAAATCAACATGAATGGCTTCAGCCAGGCGTTGGCTGGATTAACAAACACGACGAGAACACTTCGCTTTCAGCGTGTGGTGAATAGCAACCTGTCTGCCGCAGCGACCCTCACGATCGACGACAGCAGCAACTCGACGTTTGTTGGCAACTTGGGCAGCAATTCGCCCAACGGCTCCGTGAGTGTGACGGCCATGGGTGTGGGGGCGACCGACGGCAACAACTTCGGCCTCACGAAGAACGGAACGGGCGTATTTACGCTCAATGGCAACAACACCTACACCGGTGCCACCACGATCAACGGTGGCACGCTTGCCCTTGGGGCAAGTGGCAGCATCAGCACCTCAAGCGACGTCGTGCTTGGCACTGGCACGTTCGACGTTTCGGCCAAGGCTGGGTATTCGGTCGCCGATCTTTCGGGCTCTGGCTCGGTGGTGGGGGCACTCACCGTCACGAATAACCTCGCGATTGGCAGTTCTCCAGGGACGGTGGGCTTCGAAGACCTCACGCTTGCCGACACGGCGACCTTTACCTACGAGGTCACCGGGGGTGGCTCCACCGCCGACTTGGGCAACGTGTCAGGCGCCCTCGATATCACCGACTCCACCCTCTCCATGGTGCAGCTCGGCACCTACACGCAAAACGACAAGTTCACGCTCTTTGGCTACACCACCGGAAACCTGACGGGCACTTTTTTGGGCCTGGCTGACGGCGCCACCTTCAACACTGCCGGAGGCGACTGGCAGATCAACTACAACGACTCATCGGCTGGCTCAAACGGTGGCACGGGGGATCTGTTCGTGACCGTCACCGCCGTCCCGGAGCCGAGCACGCTCATGATCCTGGGAGCAGGAGCGGCCCTTCTCGGGCTTCGTTTTGCTCGTCGGCGGTTGTAGAATGGGGTCGAAGCGGTCGGGGGGCTAAAAGGAGTGCGCGATCGTGATTGCCGTGGTTGCTTCTTCGGTTCGATCGGTTGCTGCTCCACGGCGTGCCACTCGTAGCCCGTGCAGTCGCGGTTTTACCCTCGTCGAGCTTTTGGTCGTAGTCGCGATCATTGCTCTCTTGATCGGGTTGCTCGTTCCGGCCGTCAGCGGCGCCCGCGAAGCGGCTCGGCGCATGCAGTGCGCAAACAACATCAAGCAGGTGGCCCTGGCCCTCCAGGCCTATCACTCGTCTCATGACCGGTTGCCCAAGACAATGAGCAACACCAAGCCGGATGGCTCCGGCTGGGGAAGCGGCGGTACGGATACGTGGAATGCCATGATCTTTCCGATGCTCGAGCTTCAGGGTCTGTACGACTCGCTCGATCTCACGAGACGGCTGCTTGATACTCCGGCCAATCGAGCTGCCGCCGACGTGGTAATGCCGACCCTCATCTGCCCGAGCGACCCGTACTCATCGAAGCCGGTCTTCGACAACCGCTGCAACAACTACATGGCTACGTGGACTCGAGGTCACGGCCAATGGTACGCCCCATCTATGGGGCCGCGGCCATGTCGAAACAACTGCCCTCACTGCCCGACGAATGCGACGTGGGGAACGTCATCTTCGGCGTCGCCGAGTAATCCGTGCTGCATCGCTGATTCCACGAAGTTCGGCTACGTGCCCGGCTTTTTTAGCTTCCAGCCCGTCGCGATCTCGTTCGATGACTGTTCCGACGGCCTTTCCAATACGATCCTCCTGTGCGAAACCCTCCCGCGAGAAACGACCCATAACGGCGTCTTCCAGAAGAACCCGATGACCGTGTCGACGATGATCCCGATCAACACCTTCGCCATGCCCTCCGAGTTTCCGCCAGATGTCTATGGGTGCACGATCAACGCCATTCCCGCCTTGGCCGACAATCGTGTCAATGGCATGAAGAGTCGGCACCCTGGCGGCGCGATGACAGCGCTTGCCGACGGCTCGGTGCATTTTCTTTCGGAAATGATTTCGATGCCCATCCTCTGGGCGCTGGGCACGCGAAAGCTCGGTGCCATTGATGTCGCCCAGCCCTCCCTGGACTGAAAAAGGGATTAGATCGTGACGCCCAGACTCAGCCTCATCGCGAGCCTGCTCTTCGTGGCATCCGTGACTGGCTGCAACTCCAAGGGTCTTGTTCCCGTGGAAGGTCGCGTGACGATTGCTGGAAAAGAGCCTCAAACGGTCGGCTACCTTTATTTTGTGCCCCGCGAGATGTCGACCGACAAACTCCAGGATCGCACCGGTCCACTTCCGGGAACCGCAGTTTTTCAGGTAGACGGCTTCTTCCACGGCACCACGTTCACCGATGGCGACGGCCTGCGGCCCGGCACGTATGAGGTGCGAATGGAATGCGAAGGGCGACCGGCGGGCACTCTGTCGCCGGATGAGGCTCATACTGCCCCGGTGAAGTCGCTC
>JBGTGN010000068.1:0-9477 GCA_041746715.1 Pirellulales bacterium
CTAGTGTAGTGTCGCATAAATAACGCAACCTATCGTTGACACTGGCGTTGAATCCTCTAGGCAAGGAGGATTCGGTCATGCGTGTTGCGAAGTCGATAACTCTGACAGACGAACAGCGAGCGACGTTGACGAAGTGGTCGCGTGGGAGAAGCACGGCGGCGCGCTTGGTTCAGCGTGCCAAGATTGTTCTTGCCGCGGCCGAGGGTCACGAAAACAAGCAAATTGCCGTGGACCTCGGATGTACGCGGCGGACGGTCGGTATCTGGCGCAATCGCTTCGTCAGTGCCGGCCTGGCGGGCATAGAGAAGGACGCCCCACGCGGTGGCCGCCCGGTGACGGTCCGCGGTCGAAAGGAAGCCGAGATCCTTCGGAAGACGACTCAGGAGACGCCACTGAACGCCACGCAGTGGAGCGTGCGGTCGATGGCCAAGGCAGTCGGCGCGAGCAAGGACACCGTGCAGCGTGTCTGGAAAGACAACGGTCTCCAGCCGCATCGCACAAAGAGCTTCAAGGTCTCCAATGATCCGCGATTCGTCGAGAAGATGGTGGATGTGGTGGGCTTGTACTTGAATCCTCCAGAGCACGCCCTGGTACTTTCGTGCGATGAAAAGAGCCAGATTCAGGCCTTGGACCGCACGCAGAAGAGCTTGCCGATCTATCCTGGGCGATTGAAGACGTTGACGCATGACTACAAGCGCAATGGAACGACGACCCTGTTCGCCGCGATCGAGTTGGCCGAAGGCAGGATCATCTCTGAATGCATGCCCAGGCATCGGCATCAGGAGTGGATCAAGTTCCTCAGGAAGATCGACGCGGAGACGCCCCCCGAATTGGACCTTCATCTGATCGTTGATAACTACGCGACCCACAAGCACCCCAAGGTGCGAAACTGGCTGAAGCGTCACAAGCGATTCCATGTGCACTTCATCCCGACCAGCAGCTCATGGCTCAACGTGATCGAGCGATGGTTCCGCGATCTTACCCAGAACCGCATCAGGAACGGCGTGTTCAAGAGCGTTGACGCGTTGATCCAGGCCATCCGCGATTACATCGAACACCACAACGCCAACCCCAAGGCGTTCGTGTGGACGAAGAAGGCTGAGGACATTCTCGAAAAAGTCGCCCGAGCCAAGAAGGCACTCGATAAGGTCACAACTGAGTGAGACACTACACTAGTACCCATGGCTGCCGAGCCACCGCTGGCATTCGACTGTCCAGGGATGCAGTGATTTCGTGCCGTCATACGGCCGCACGCCGAGGCCGAGGCCGTGCCGCCCTGTCTCGTAGACATGCAGCTCGTAGGGCTTGTTCAGCGACTTGAGCTGGAGGCAGAGTTCGAGGATCGGCTCCAGCTTCACTGCCTGGTCCTCGAACGTGTGCCAGATGAAGAGCGGTGGCACACCAGCGTGGGCGGCAAGCTCGCCAGACAACTCGCGGGCCAATTCTTCGTTCGGCTCATTCCCCAGCAGGTTCTTGCGAGACCCGCCGTGGGTTTTGTCGAGGAGCATGCTCACGACCGGGTAACACAGCACGCCGAGCGTGGGCCGGGAGGACTGTCGCTCCACCGGATCGTCGTGCTTTGCATCGCCATCATCGCCCTTGAGGCAGGCCATGAGAGCGAGGTGACCACCGGCTGACGATCCGACCACGCCAACGCGGTGGGCATCGACCGAAAATTTTGCGGCGTCGTGACGCACGAGTCGAATCGCCCGTTGGACGTCGCCGAGCATCACCGGATGGCGATACCCCTTGCTGCCCAACCGGTAGCGGAGCACGAATGCCGAGATGCCTTGGGTGTTGAGCCATCGTGCGTAGTCGGTTCCCTCGTGGTCGGCGAGGGCGCCGTATCCTCCGCCGGGGCAGATGACGAGTGCCGATGTGACGCCGGCGGATCCCTTCGCAGGCCACCAGGTCATTGTCGGGATGTCATGGTCGGCTTGGCCGAGGGTGCCAGGTGCTTCGCCTTCCCAGAGGCGTATCGTGGCTGCCGGTTCGTGGGCCGTCATGGGCGGCCCACCTGGACCGACGGCACGTGCCGTGACGGCAAACACCGCAGCCATCAATACAACAGCGGAAACTCCAGCTTCGAAACGCATCGGAAACTCCCTGGGAAAATTCAGTTGCAAGACCCACCAAGAACCACGCAGAAGTCCGGCATGATACGGAATGACGGTGTGATGCCGTACCCGACGTCATGAAAACTGGTGGCAGCGGCCTACCGTGCTAACAGCTTCTGAATACCGAGCGGATCGGCAGGGTCGAGCGGGGCGATCCGGCGACACACATCGGCGGCCACTTTCTTCCGCCCTGTTTCAAGGAGGCAATGGACGAGTCCCTTCGCCGCCTCGAAGAACGGCTGATTTCCAGGAATCGCCCAGGGCAGCGGCTTCGGAGGCGGGTTGCCGGCCGCCTCCATTGCACGGAGGCATAGCTCATAGGCCCGCCCAAAATGGCCGCGGGCGAGTTTTGGGTCGCCGTCCTCGAGCGCGACGAGACCGAGGTGCACATGGGCCTCGAGAAAGTCCGGACACTCCGAGAGAAGCCAGACAAGCTCCTCGCGTGCGATCTCGGTTTCGCCAGCGGCCAGCATTGCCTCGACTTCTTCAATGTCTTCGCGTCGCCGCCGGGCACAGCGAGGCTGCACGATCTCCCACGCCACGCCCCCGGTTGCCTCACGCCGCACGACTGCGATCCGCTCACTCGCGGATGGTCCGGATCGCTTGCCCTTGCCACTGCGGCGTGCCGCGCCAGGCTCACGGTCAGGGTTTTCGGCTGTCGGCACGTTGTTGCTCGCGTTGTTGTTCTGAGAACGCCGGGGCCGCCGGTAACCGCCGACGATACACTGCTAAGGTAACGTCGCTCTTTCCGGACACGACCCCCCGCAATCTTTCCGCCAGCTCTGCCCTGCTCATGGCTACCACTTCCACCTCCGGGCCCAGGGCGTCGGTAAGTCGTCACCGGCCGAGCGTGATTCGGCTGGTCGCGCTGCTGCCTCAATGAAACGGGCGACTAGCTGTCGAGACACGCGAGCCAGCACATCGGCCCAACCGCTTCCTGCTGCGACGGTCGCTCGGCAACTCATGGCCTGGTACCGCCGACACCGTCGCGACCTGCCTTGGCGGGAGAACCAGGAACCCTACCGTGTCTGGGTGAGCGAGATCATGCTCCAGCAGACGCAGGTCGAACGCGTGAAGGAGTTTTTCTCGCGGTTCATGGCGAGATTTCCAACCGTGGATTCGCTCGCGCGGGCCCCCGAGCGGGCCGTCCTCGAGCGTTGGGAGGGGCTTGGCTACTACCGCCGCGCGCGGCAGATGCACGCTGCTGCCAAGCGGATCGTGAACGACCACGGCGGCCAGTTTCCGCAGTCGGTCGCCGAGCTTCGACAGCTCCCCGGCATCGGCCGTTACACCGCCGGTGCGATTGCGTCGATCGCTTTCGGGATCGACGAGCCGATCATCGAGGCCAACACGCGACGGGTGATCGCGAGGCTCGCAGGACACACCGCACCCGTCGGCGGGTCTGGTGATGAGCCACTCTGGAGGCTCGCCGCTGAGCTCGTGCCAGCCCGTGACCCCGGCATTTTCAACCAGGCGATGATGGAGCTCGGGGCGCTTGTCTGCTCGCCCGAACGCCCCGCATGCAGCCGCTGCCCACTCGCGGGCGTCTGCGTGGCTCTTCGCAAAGGCATGACGACGACGATCCCCGTGATGCCATCGCGGCGAGCCACCGAGCAGCTCCGCGAAACGGCCCTGGTGATCCGGCACAGGGACCGCGTGGTCGTGGAGCGTCGGGCGGCCGGCGAGTGGTGGGAGGGACTCTGGGATTTTCCGAGGGCTGAGCGTGGCGAGATGAAGGCCGCTGGGGATCGCAAGCTCGGGAACGTGATCTATACCGTTACTCATCACCGCGTGACCTGTCGTGTTGTCGAGCGACGAACCGCACACGCTCCCGCGACCGGCCGCAACCGCAGACTCGTCACGCCGGCGGCGCTCGCGAAGCTCGCCGTGCCCGCACCAGGCCGACGGATTGCGGCTTTGCTGACAGAGTAAAGTCCCGTAAGCCATGTGCGGGAACGGGGGCCTTTGTGTGCCCAGGCGGCGCGCAGGCTACAATATCGGCGCGGCGAGGCGGCTGCGTCAGGGGAATGTTCATGCTGCGGGCCGATCGCATTGCCACCGCTTCCACCGTCGGCTTTCCCCTCCTCGAAGACGCCGAGGCTGCGGCCGAATGGGGCCGCTCTGCTGGGGTTGTTGATCCGACACTGGCGCATCGCGTCATCGCGGACCTTGCCGCCAACGGCCTGACGTTCGACCTCATCGCATCGATTTGCGAGAAGCTCTCCCTCCTCCTGCCAAACATGAGCGACCCCGACCGGGTCGTCGTGTCGCTCGGGCGATTCATTGCGGCCGTCCGCAGTCCGCTTTCGACAGCCACGCTCTTCGAGCGCGACCCCGAGAGCCTCGGCGTGCTCCTGTCACTCTTCTCGGCGAGCCCGTTTCTGGCCGACACCGTGATCGCCGACCCCGAGGCCTGGGAGGAGGTTCGTCTCGGTCGAGGGCGACCTGAATCCAAGGACGCACTCACCGCGATGCTTGCTGCGGAGATCGGTGGCAGCGATGACCCAGCGGTCGTGATGGCGGCGCTACGGCGGTTCCGTCGGCGGCAAACGCTCCGTATTGCGTATGGCGACATTGTCGCCGGCAACCGCCTCGAGACGGTCGTGGCTCAGCTCTCGCACGTGGCTGATTGCATCGTTGCCGCGGCGGTTCGGACGGCGATGGCGACGGTGGAGCGGCAGCGAGGAGTACCGCGGGCGGCCGACGGCAGCCGTGCGACGCTCGCCGTCTTCGCGCTCGGAAAACTCGGCGGCACAGAGCTCAATTACTCGAGCGATATCGATCTTGTTTTCGTCCACTCCTCCGACGGTCGTGTCGAGGGCCCGAAGCCCTGCACGACCCAGGAGTTTTTCGACCGGGTCGTGAAGGAGACCGTGCGGCTCGTGGCGGCTTCGTCTCCGCTCGGGGCAGGGTACCGCGTCGATCTGCGGCTGCGACCGTATGGATCCGCGGGGCCAGTGTCGCTCTCCCGCGACGCGATGATGCAGTACTACGACCGGTTCGGGCGGACCTGGGAACGGCAGGCATGGGTCAAGGCACGGTGCATTGCCGGCGACGAGGTTCTCGGGCCGCGCGTGCTTTCGGAGCTGGAGCCGTGGGTCTATCGCCGCTGGCTGACGCGGGCCGACATCAGCGGCATCAAGGCGCTCAAGCGTCGGATGGAACGGCGGGCAGTTCAGTCGGGCACCGATGAAGCGGACGTGAAGGGGGGCCGGGGGGGCATCCGTGACATCGAGTTCACGATCCAGTTTCTCCAGCTTCTCGGCGGCGGCGACAACCCGACGGTCCGCACATCGAACACGCTCGAGGCCATTCGTCGACTTGCCGCGGCCGGGAGCCTCACTGACCAGGAACGAGAAATCCTCGAACGCAATTACACGTTCCTTCGGATGGTCGAGCACCGTCTTCAGGTGCTCTTTGATCGGCAGACGCACCTTGTGCCGAGCGATCCCATCGAGATTGGCCGGCTGGCTGTGCGGTGCGGCGAGTTGCCAGGGACCGAAGGTCGCGGGCGGCTTCAGGCGTCGCTCACCGAGGCGACGGATTTGAACCGCCGGATCCTCGACCACCTCCTCCACGATGCGTTTCCCGACGACGCGCCGCCGGAGCCGGAGGTCGATCTCGTGCTCGATCCGGAGCCCGCCGAAGAGACGATTCGCGAGCTGCTCGGGCGGCACGGTTTTCGTGATCCGATCACTGCCTATCGGTCGGTCGTGGCGCTGGCCGAAGAGCGGGTGCGGTTTCTCTCGACCCGTCGCTGCAGGCATTTCTTGGCGGCGATCGCTCCGCGGCTCTTGGCCACGATCGGCCGCACGCCCGATCCCGATGCCACGCTCGCGACGCTGCGCGACGTGAGCGATTCACTCGGTGGCAAGGGGCTGCTCTGGGAGCTGTTCAGCTTCAGCCCGCAGACGCTCGATCTCACCGTGCGTCTTTGCGCGTCGAGCCCGTTCCTCGCGAGACTGCTCGTGACGAATCCGGGCATGATCGACGAGCTGCTTGACAGTCTTCTCATCGAGCGGCTGCCGCCACCGGAGGCCCTCGAAGCGACTCTCGCTGATCTCTGCGAGGGCGCGGTGCAGGTCGAGGCGATCCTGCATGCCTTCAAGGTATCACAGCAGCTCCGCGTTGGTGTGAGAGACATCCTTGGCCGCCAGAACGCGGAGACGACGACGGCTGCGCTCACGGCGATTGCCGAGGCGCTCGTGCGTCGGGTCATCGCGATCGAGCAAGAGCGGCTCATGGAGCGGCTGGGCGAGCCGCTCGCGGGGGACGGGCCGCGGGCGGGGGAACCTGCCGGGGTCGTCGTCCTGGCGATGGGCAAGTTCGGCGGGCGTGAGATGAACTACGCGAGCGACATCGACGTCGTTTTTCTCTACGACCAGGACGGCGAGTCACGGCAGCGTCGACGGACGGCCGCGGGCACGAGCAATGCCCACTTTTTCGGCGAGCTCGCAGGGCGAACCATGCGGGTCTTCAACGAGTTCGGCCCCCAGGGGCGGCTCTATGAAATGGACTCGCGGCTGCGTCCATCGGGTCGTAGTGGCCCGCCGGCGATCTCGCTGGCCGAACTGGCTCGCTACTTCGCGGTCGATGGCCCGGCTGCAATCTGGGAACGGCAGGCGCTCGTCAAGGCACGGGTTGTGGTTGGTTCCGATGCTGCTGCGGCCGAGGCACGAAGGATCCTCGATGGGGCGACCTTCGAGCGGCGATGGACGGCGGCCGACGTCGAAGCCATCCGGCAGATGCGGTACCGAATGGAGGAGGGGGCCAAGTTGTGGAACCTCAAGCGTGGCCCTGGGGGTGTCGTCGATATCGAGTTCATCGTGCAGATGCTCTGCCTCGTGCATGGCGGCAACAACCCGTCGCTACGAACCCCTGAAACCCTCGCGGGCTTGGTCGCGCTCCACGCGGCGGGCCACATCGCCGACGAGCCCCGCGTCTTTCTCGAACGGGCCTATCGCACGCTCCGCGCCATCGAGGGGCGGCTTCGCCTTCTCGACACAGCCGGCCGTCATGATTTTCCCTCGGATCCCGACGAACAGCGGAATCTCGCCCATCTCTTGGGCTACGACGCTCCCGACGCAGTCGTGGCTGACGTCCGCGAGATCACCGCCCGCACCCGCGCCGCGTTCGAACGCATCTTCACCGAGACGGAAGCCTCGCTGGCGTGATCGCCGTGTCGGTATGGTTTTGCTCAGCTTCTGTCAAAATTCGTCGAATGCGATTTGACTCGGATCGATGCCGAGCGAGTCGAGCATCCTCGTGCAGGCCTTGATCATCAATGGGGGGCCGCAGAGATAGAACTCGATGGCGGACGGATTCGGGTGCGAGCCGAGATACTGGTCGCGGACCACCTCGTGGATAAACCCCACCGATCCGGTCCATTCATCATCCTCGAGCGGTTCGGACAACGCGAGTTGGAATGAGAAGTTGCCATGCTCCGCGGCAAGCCGCTCGAAATAGTCGGCGTAGTAGATCTCTTGGCGGGAGCGGGCGCCGTACCAGTAGCTGATCCGGCGATCGCTGTGCTCCTGCTCGAGGAGCTGGGAGAGGTGGGCCCGGAGCGGTGCCATGCCCGCACCGCCGCCGATATACACCATCTCACGGCGTGTCGGCTTGATATGAAAATCGCCAAAGGGGCCGATCGCCGTGATCGTGTCGCCAGGCTTCAATTGAAACATGTAGCTCGACCCGACGCCCGGCGGGCAGTCTTGGCCTGGGGGTGGCGTGGCGATGCGGACGTTGATCATGAGGCGATTCGCCTCGCCGACGCGACCAACAATGGAATAGTTGTTCCGCCGACCCTCACCGGTATGGCTCACTTCAAGATCAAAGACATGTTGACGGTGCCAGACGGTGGCGTAGGGCTCAGGAATGTCAAAATCGCGAAACCGAATTCGCTCATACGTTGGAATGCCGAACTGAAGGTAGTCACCTGGCTCGAAATCGATGGCGTCGGTCGGGCCTGCCGGCTCGGCTGGCTCGAGAACCAGCTCGCGAATGAATGTGGAGACATTGCGGGACGACACGACCCGAAGCGTCATCGTCTGCGGTTCACGAGCGCCGTCACCGCCGGCCCGCGCGACATTGAGCCAGACGCGACCAGACCGTTCTTGAACGGGATACGTTGCGAGCCCCCGGCAGACCGGCGGGCGGGCCGGTGAGCCGTCGGCGAGGTGAAACCGGCCGTTGTGTTTCGGGCATTCGATGATGCCCTCCTTCACGAGTCCGTCGCCGAGGTGGGTGTTGCCGTGGGTGCAGATGCCATCGGTCGCATACAGCGAGCCATCGAGTATGCGGCACACCGCAAACGTCTTGCGGCCGTGGTCGAACCGGATCACTTCCTCGAGGTTCAGATCGGCTGCGGCGCAAACCTCGACCCAGCCGTCTGCATCGGGCGGCATACTTGAGCGAAGCGGGCCTTCGCCAGTTCGCGGCTTCGGGGCGGGGAGCTTCCGCTTCACATGCCAGGCGGGATCTTTCACCTGCCGCAGCAGGGTCGGGACGATCTCGCACCAGGCGTTCCAAAGGCTCGGGTAGGGCGGCGGGCAGTCATCTTTCACGGCCTCGTGCAGCTCCCGAAGCCGGTGGTACGGCACGAGCGGAAACATGTGGTGCTCGGTGTGGTAACCCATGTTCCAGTAAAGGAATCGGTTGATGATGTTCATCTCCACCGTGCGGCAGTTGAGCCGATGGTCGAGAACGTTCTCGGCCAGGCCAGCGTGCTGAGTGAGCCCGTAGACCGACATCAGCCACGACCCGAAGACATGTGGCAGCAAGAACAACATGAGCGGGAGAATGCCCTGGACGACGCTTCCTGTGTTCCACCAGATCGCCACCGCCGCCATGATCGCTGCTGCATGGATCGCGAGGTGGATGCGGGCTCTCAAAAAAACCTTCGGAAATTCGCTCTCCGGGATGAACGTCTTCTCGTCAGCCGCCATCCGACCGAAGCAGTGCATCGCCACCCGCGAAAAATACCTTGGGTATGCCGTGAGGCCGAAGAGCCCCATCACGATCGCCCGGAGGTTCGGTGGCCGTGGGACCGCGATTTCTGGGTCGCGACCAACGATGATCGTGTCGCTGTGATGGCGGGTGTGGCTCCAACGCCACACGGTCGATTCCCGCATCACCATGAAGGATGCCAGCTCGTAGAGCGCCATATTGAGCCAGTCGGTCCGAAACGGTGTGCCGTGACTCGCCTCATGCCAACGGGAGTCGGAGGTCGAGGCGTAGAGCGCCGCGTAGCAGAGGTAGGGCAGCACCGCCCACCAGGAGCCCCAGTGGGCCACCGTCGCCGCCGCGAACCCGACGATGAGTCCGAGCCAAACGGCCGTGTCTCGGAGGGCCGGGCCGT
>JBGTGN010000069.1:0-4555 GCA_041746715.1 Pirellulales bacterium
CCAGCGGATGTTTTTCATCGTCGACGAGGCCCAGAATCTCACCCCGCACGAGGTAAAGACGATCATCACACGAGCCGGCGAGGGCACGAAGATCGTCTTCACCGGCGACGTGGCTCAGATCGACCAGCCCTACCTCGACGCTCTCTCCAACGGCCTCTCGTATCTCATCCACCGGATGACGGGCCAACCGCTCTACGCCCACGTCACGCTCGAAAAAGGTGAACGCTCCGCCCTCGCCGACCTTGCGAGTGAACTGCTGTAGCTGAACGTCGCGTTGCACATGCATCGGGAGGCTCAGGGCAGCCCGTACCGTGGAGCTGGCGTTGGAGGCCGAGCGCAGTCAGGATGGCGTAGCGAGGGCTACACCGAGTGAGCGAAGGGCATGGATGCCCGTAGCGAGCGTCCGACGACGCGGTACGGGCCGCCCCGAGCCGGCGCGCCCCATCTGTAACACGCCATTCATCCCGCCATGTGCCCGGCCGGGGCCATACTACGGCACCCGGCCGGGCTTCGACAGCAAGCGCGATCGCCGCACGATGCGGCAACTGCTGACCGTGGCACACCTTGGCTTGCCACGGTCAGCCACGTGGACGAAGGCCATGGATGGCTTCGGCCACGTGAAATCAGTTGCAGCAGCCCTCGCACGGGCCGTCTTCACAGCAGCAGCACGTGCAGTCATCACACGTGCACGTGCATTTGCCCGTCACGCAACAGCCGCAGCAGTCGCACTCGGGGCAGCCCGTATGTGCCACCATGGCAATCGGGGCCAGGGCCAACGCGGCCCCCATCAGAATCGCGTACATCGGAAGTACTCCTTGGAAAGGGTGAAAGAAGAAACGGAATTGATGCAACCGCAGTTGCATCAATTCCGCCACACCCCATAGAGCACTCGCACCGGACGCTCAGGTGGCTTCACGAGCGGCGGCCGAAGGCCAGCCGCACCAGCAAGCTCGTTGATCAATGGCGGGAAGACGGACGCAAAAGCGCGAGCCTCTGCCTCGTCACAACACGACGCGGCCTCCGTCGGCAAGGCCTCGGTGACGTCCCGTGGCTCGAGAAGACAGTCACAGCCTGTTCCACCGTCACAACATCCCGACGTGTTCAAAATGCCGTCAGCCGCATCATCCGTGGTGGCCAGACGGTTGCCGGGGGGCATGCGGCCCTCCGATGGCCCGTCTATCGCGCCACAGCACGATCCACTTCCGCGGGATGCGGCGACGGCACATGCAATGTCTGTGCTTGCTGTGCTCCCGAAAGCGAACGCGGAGTCGCTTTCCCGGCAGCCTTTCGCACAGGCACCACAGACCCCCGGCGACACGGCCAGTGCGGCGATGAAGAGGAGCGTGTGGGTCACGCGCACAACGGCACCGGAGAGCCTCAAAGGCCCACCTGCCTTCAACGTGCGTGCCACTACCGCGAGCATGCGGTCCTCACTCCCCTCGATCGCGGCAAGCCATTTTTCGGCCTGCCTGCAACATCCCGCCCGTCCGACCATGTTCACCGGGGCGGCGACCTCTCTTCGTAGCCGCCTCGTCCTCGGAATCTTAATTGGCAGTAGCGGCCGCAAGGCCTCGATTCCTGGCCACGTCCCGCTTCACCCAGGATTTCACACTCCGTGGTTCAGTGGACACTTCGCCGCGATGGCGGCTGCCCACATTGCCGTGCCAACGAAGCCCAGGCTATGTTCTTCGGCCCTAGCCTTCTCTGACGCCGGAGCCCATGGCACACGATGATCCGCATCCATCCTTTCACAGCCCTTCGCCCACCGTTGTCCTTCGCCGCCGAGGTGGCAAGCGATCCCTATGACGTGATCTCCACCGACGAGGCAAGGCAACGGGCGGCCGGCAAGCCCTGGTCATTTCTCCATGTGGTCCGTTCTGAGATCGACCTGCCTCTCGCGACCGACTGCCATGCGCCGGAGGTCTATGCCCAGGCCGACCGGAATCTCCAGGCGATGATCGCGAAAGGCTCGCTTGAGCGTGACGCCGCTCTCGGGCTCTACCTCTACCGTCAGGTACGTGAAGGCATTGCCCAGACGGGCGTTGTCTGCTGCGTCGAGACCGCCCAGTACGACTCAGACGAGATTCGCAAGCACGAGAAGACTCGCCCCGACAAAGAAGACGACCGCACGCGGCACATGCTCGCGACCGCCTGCCATGCAGAGCCCGTGTTTCTCTGTTTCCGTGATCGCGGCGGCCTCGTTCCCACGGGCGACTCGCTCGCGGGCCACATCGCCGCCGACATCGCTGGGGCCGAGCTGCTCTTCGACTTTGTCGCACCGGATGGCGTGCAGCATGTTGGCTGGAAGGTGCTCGACATGACGCCGTACCTCGAGGCCTTCAAGGGCCTCGACCTTCTCTACATCGCTGACGGTCACCATCGCTCGGCAGGGGGCTCGCGGGCAGCCGCCGCCTCAGCGGCGAAGAACCCGACTCATACGGGGAACGAGGAGTATGGACGGTTCCTCGCTGTCGTCTTTCCTCACGGCGAGCTTCGCATCATGCCCTACAACCGCGTTGTTCGTGATCGCAACGGCCACTCGCCCGAAACCTTGCTCGCGAAGCTCAGAGAGGTCGGCATGCTCGCGGCCGCATCTGCCGGAACCCCAGACATTCGCGGCACCGTGCTTGCTTTTGTTGGCGGCTCGTGGTGGTCGCTCACCTTCCCCGAAACCTCGATTGATCGAACGGATCCGATCGCCAGCCTCGATGTCTCCCTACTCCAAGATCGTGTGCTCGCGCCGATCCTCGGCATCGGTGATCCCCGCACCGACGAGCGGATCGAGTTTGTGGGTGGCATCCGCGGCACATCCGAGCTCGAGCGACGGGCAGGGACCACCGGCGTGGCGTTTTCGATGCACCCAACCAGCGCTGAGGAGCTGCTTGCCGTCGCCGACGCGGGCGAGATCATGCCCCCGAAGAGCACTTGGTTCGAGCCCAAGCTGCGAAGCGGCCTCTTTGTTCACGAGTTCGAG
Source organism: Pirellulales bacterium (assembly GCA_041746715.1). Classification (GTDB taxonomy): domain Bacteria; phylum Planctomycetota; class Planctomycetia; order Pirellulales; family UBA1268; genus QWPN01. The sequence goes on from JBGTGN010000069.1 coordinate 2,975, forward strand.
CGAATCGCCGGCGCCTAACGATACGTCTTGGACGTCACCAACCAAACCCTTCACGTCCCGCTCGGCGTCCGACCCGAGAGTGTCAGCGCATTCTCGATGATGCCGATGTGCGAGTAGGCCTGCGGATGGTTGCCGAGCGTGCGGCCCGTGGCCGGATCGTATTGCTCGGGCAGAAGGCCTTCCGGGCCGGTGAGGTCGATGATCGAGCCGAAGAGTGACTCCGCATCGACCCGGCGACCAGCCTTCCAAAGCGCCTCGACCAGCCAGCTCGCGCAGAGAAAGAAGCCGCCCTCTCTTCCGGGTAGGCCGTCGTCAGCGATGTATCGATACACGGTGGGGCCATCCCGCAACTGGCTCTCGATCGCGTCGATCGTTGCCAGAAACCGTGGGTCGTTTCCATCGACCAAGCCCGTGAGGCCGATCGTGAGCACGGCGGCGTCGAGGTCATCACCACCATACGCTGCCGTGTACGCCTGCACCTTGTCGTTCCAGGCGTTGGCCAGGATGTCGTCGGCGATCTCCTGGCGAAGCGATTCCCACGCCGGACGCCGTCGTTCGAGGAACCGCTCGGAAACCCGAATCCCACGGTCCACCGCGAGCCAGCACATCACCTTCGAATGGACATGGTGACGGCGAGGCTTGCGAATTTCCCAAATGCCATGGTCGGGCTCGTGCCAGCGGGCCTCGACGGCCTGCACCATCGCCTCGACAAGCCTCCAGTGCTCACTCGAGACAGGCGCCTCGGCCAACAGAAGCTGCCAGACAAGCTCGGCGATCGGCCCAAAGACGTCGAGCTGCACCTGGCCTCGGGCTGCATTGCCCACGCGGACGGGCCGTGACCCGGCGTAGCCCGCAAGCTCGGCGATCTCGGCCTCGGCCCCCACCTCATGCCCTGTGATGGTATAGAGCGGCATGAGCCGCTCGGGGGCCGTCGCCCGATCAAGCACGCCGAGCATCCAGTCGAGGAAGCTCATGGCCTCGGAGAATGAACCGAGCTTCACGAGCGCCGAGGCCGACATCGCTCCATCACGAAGCCAGCAGTAGCGGTAGTCCCAGTTACGAATGCCGCCGATGTCTTCCGGCAGGCTCGTCGTGGCCGCAGCAGCAATGCCCCCAGTCGGGCCATAGCAGAGCCCCTTGAGAACCAGCGCGCTTCGTCGCACGAGCGACTCGGCTCGACGAGGCAGCACGAGGCGATCGGCCCACGACGCCCAGTAGGCCTTCGTGAGACGATACCGTTCCTGCGGCACCATCGCCTGCTGCACCCGAAGCGATCCCGTGCCATAGCGGAGCTCCATCCGCAAGGGCTCCCCAGCAAGCGTGATGGTTCCAATGGCCGTCTGATTTGGCCCGTCGTCACGTATCTCCCAGTGCACCCCGGGAGCCCGCAGCACGATCGGGTCGATCGTGTCGTCGATCTCGAGCCCATCTTCCCGCACAATGAGCCGCGTCGGGCACCGGCCGAAGTCGAGCCGCGGCGCGAAGGTGATCACGACATCGCCTCGCCCTTCGATATGCCGAACGAGGTCAGTCCGCCCCGCCCGCTGCGATGGCCTTCCAGCAGAGCAGTCAAGAAAATCG
>JBGTGN010000070.1:0-5557 GCA_041746715.1 Pirellulales bacterium
CCAGCGGATGTTTTTCATCGTCGACGAGGCCCAGAATCTCACCCCGCACGAGGTAAAGACGATCATCACACGAGCCGGCGAGGGCACGAAGATCGTCTTCACCGGCGACGTGGCTCAGATCGACCAGCCCTACCTCGACGCCCTTTCAAACGGTCTTTCGTATCTCATCCACCGGATGACTGGCCAACCGCTCTACGCCCACGTCACGCTCGAGAAGGGCGAACGCTCTGCCCTCGCCGACCTCGCGAGCGAGTTGCTGTAGTCGCTTGCCGCATTTGCTTTTGGTCCTATTTCAATCAGGCCCGTACGGGCCACGCATGCGTCGCCCGGCTCTCGAAACCGAGAGAAGGCGCTTCTAGACCGCATAGTTGCCTTCACAGCTTCCTGTCCTTGACAGTCTTTGCGACGCGCCAATAGCCTCCCAAGCTCCCATCTTTCCCCTCCGCCATCACGCCGGTCTCGCGAGCCTCTCATGCCGATCCTTCTCCGCCATTGGGTCAATTCCATCGCAACGTTGTTCGCGCGGCTCTCGCGATTCGTCCATAACCTGGGCAAGCCCGGAGGGGGGGGCAGACGAGGCCTTCGTCGCGGAGGCCGGTCCTGTCGTTTTGAGGTTCTTGAGCCCAGGCTCGCCATGGCGGTCCTCCACTCCTTCACTGACGGCCGGCTTGATGTCGTCGGCGATGCTTCCAACGACAACGTGCTCATCAGCAGCATGGATGTCGGAGGCATTCACAAGGTCACCGTCAACGGCCAGCAAGTCGGCTCGGGTGTGGATGCGGCTGCCGTCATTTCGATCGTGGTCGATACGGGCGCTGGGAACGACTCCGTCAATCTTTCGGGCGTGACGCCCATTCGGTTCACGGGCCTGGCCGACGGCCAGCTCACGGTTCGCGGTGGCACGGGGAACGATACTCTCACAGGCTCACCGTTTGGCGACAACCTTTTCGGCGGCGACAACAACGACACGCTCACGGGAGGCGGCGGTCCTGACGTGCTCGACGGTGGCTCGCACAGTAACGTGTACGCCTTCGCCGGCAATGCCGACCTTGGCTCCGTGACGATCGTTCAGCCGCAGAGTGGCCACGTCGCCACGCTCCAGTTCGCGAACCTTGGTGGCGGAATCACGATCGATCTTTCCATAACTACGCCGCAAGTGGTCCGCCAAGGCCAGCTCACTCTTACGCTCAGCGACGGTATGGGCATCGCAAATGTCCAGGGAACCGCCTACGCCGACGTCATCCTGGGCAATGCCCGCGGCAATAGCCTCATGGGCAACGGCGGCAATGACTTCATCTGGGGGCGTGACGGCAACCACTGGCTCGACGGCGGCGCCGGAGACGACAACCTTCGCGGTGGCAATGGAAACGACACCTTGCTCGGCAAGGGGGGAAACGATTCCCTCTATGGCGACGCTGGTGATGACACGCTCAATGGCAATGAGGGTAACGATTCTCTCGCTGGCGACACGGGCAACGACAGCTTCATCGTGGCGAACTACGGCACGAAGACGATCTCCGAAGCCGCTGATGGCGGAAGCGACCAAATCACTGTTTCCGGCCAGGCCGCGAACGTTCCGTTCGATCTCGACTCGACGGCGGTTCAAACGATCGCCTCGTCTTTGGCGATTCGGCTCATGACCGCCGGCACGGTTGAATGGCGTCCCGGAGCGGGCGACTTCATCATGGAGGCGAACAACGGCCTTGATGCCGACGGCTATTTCAAGGTGCCTGGGCTACCCGGCACAACCACGATGGTGGACTTTACGTACGGCGGCGCATCTGCCGCCTACTTCAACACGTTCTGGGTCACCGGCACGAATCCAGACGGGACGGCGATTCAAGCGGAGCACCTCTTCACGGGCAAAACGACAGCCCCGAACACGACTGCAGCCCGGTCTTTCAAAGCAGGAGCCAGGTTGAGCTTCTTTATCGAACAGAACGGCTCTCCGACGGACCTTTTTTACTCTGACAACAAGGCCAATGATAACGACATCGCTGAAGAGAGCGATCGGCATCATGTGAAAGTGCTTGCACTCCGGCCGGGAGTGTTTCAACTGTCGTGGGAAGATCTGTACTACGAGAACCCCAATCCCAACGGGTATCTCATCGACCACGATTTCAATGACCTTTTCGTGAGCGTGAAGGCGGTGGACTACCGTGTCGTCGATCTCGATGTAGACAGCGACAACACAGGGCCGGTTGATCGCTCAGGGGCCGAGGAAGAAATCGAGGAGAACAACGCCTTTCCCGGAAAGGTTGTAGCCGTGGGCGGGCCTCGTGCGCCGATGATCGTGGAATTCACGTCGGGCACGAATGGAACCCTCGCCCTCGCTGAGGGATCTACCAAGGTCAATGTTTGGACCAACGAGCACGGCGGCGAGCTCGTTCTTTCTCAAGCCTCGCCCACAAAGCCGTTGGGCGCCATTCCGGGTTTCGCTGAGCCAACATCGTGGACCTTTTGGGTCGAAGCAATCGAACCGAGCGACATTCTTGCCGATGTCGTTTTCACACTGACCCCAGACGATGTGCCAGCGCACTCCCCGCTTCGCGAGACCGTGCGGTTCACTGCGGTTCTCGTCGATCTCGATACAGACAGCAACAACGATGGCATCATTGATCCGGTAAACGAGGCGCCTGGCGGCACAGACGACCCCGTGGAGGAGCAGTTGCCCGGTCGCGTTGTGTTCGGCAATGGTGACGACGACAACCAAAACGGTATTCCAGACGTCTTGGACCATGGGACGGTCGTCGGTGAGAATGATCTGGCAGAGCTGGTCATGAACACCGTACCGCATGATTTCCCAGTGCTTGGCCCGCTGGTGGTGACTTATGACGACACGGTCATCCGGCTTTACGCCGGTGCCGACCGCAGCGGACCAATTGCCAGCGGAACACCGATCGGCTTCGGCATTTCGGTGTATGCGGAAGGGCGAGACATTGGCACGACCCTTGTGACGGTCACGCTATCGGTAAACGCGGCCACGTTTACCGACACAGTCCGGATCACCGTCATGAATCCGACGACCATCGATGTCGATATCGACAGCGACAACAACCAGGGATTTGATTTTCCAGAGCACTCTGCTTGGGAGGACACACTCGAAACTCACCCCTATGCGATTGGCAAGTTGATCATGCTTGACAATCCACAGCGGCCACTCACGCCGATCGTGTTAGAGGTGCCGGCAGGCCTACCGAAAAACTCACCGTCGATCGGAGTTCGAATCGACTGGGATGCCGCAGGAGTCGGTGGATGGGTACGCCTTTGGAACACCCACATCGCCATAGATGATCTTCGGAATCCTGACCCGGTAAGCGAGGGTGGAAACGGTGTCTATCCGACATTCGTGTATACGTTGTCTGATCTGAACTACAACGCCGAAACCGGGCGAATCGTCATCTACGCAGAAGGCTACCAGGAAAACGAAGTTCTGAAGACGCTCGCCGGGGTTGAAGCAGTTCCGAAGGTGGATGAAAGGATCCGCGGCACGCTCGTGGTGAACGGGGATGATGTCGTCTTTGACGAAGTGAAGTACATCGTCGCGAACGAGGATTCCTTCTACCACGCATTGCATACCCGCCAAGAAGTGCGAAATGAGCTTGCGTCGCGCGGCGTCTACACGTTCGAGAAGTTGCAGAAGTTCAGCTTGGAACCGAAAGATCCGCTTGCCCTCGGCGTAGATCCCGAAGTCGCGCCGGACCTCGGCGAGAACACGCCAGTCGCCGGCCTCAAAGCCATGATTTATCAAGACTACATAACTGGCGAGGACCAGTACGTGTTGGCCTTCGGTGGCACCGATGACGACATATGGGAGCTTGAGTTCGACGATTGGCTGAACAACATCAAACAAGGCCTGGGCTGGTCCGCTCCGCAGTACACGGCCGCGATGCGTATTGGGGACGCCGTACGGGATACTCTTGGGCAGACCCAACTCATTGCGACTGGGCATTCGCTGGGGGGCGGGCTTGCCAGCGCCGCCGCCCTTGTGGCAGCCGTACGGGCGGATACGTTCAACTCGGCCGGACTTCACGAATACACGCTCTACGAGCGTGATCAGAACGACGACCCGCTTCCCAATCCAGGGGGCGGCTACGTTGAGCTTTATCCAGGGGTGGCTGCCCGGTACCAGGCGGCCGCAGACTCCATCAATGCGTACTATGTCGACTACGACATTCTAACCTTTGTACAGGGGTTCATCGGGCGAACAGCAGTTGGCATTCAGCACGAGTTGGACGGCCCGAAGGATCTCGAGCTTGCGCTCTACGTGGCAGCTTTTGGAGGCGCCGTGGCTGCTCGAAGTCCATGGGATGCGGCAGCGGCAGTGCTTGGAGCCCTCGACATTATGGTAGGGCTCCACTCCCACCCGTCGATTCTTCACGGCCTTCTTGTTACCGAAGGCGTCATCAGTGCGCAGATCGACATGCTCGGTTACGACCTATAGTCGTGTGGAATGTCATGAGGTCCGCGACGTCTTCCGCATTCTGGGCGGCAGTTATTTCCGCGATCGCGATCGTGACCGCGGCAGGCTGCGGGCCATCGTGGCTTCCGAGCCGAACCTTTCACCAGCGATGTGGCTGGAAGGCGGAGGACTTCTTTGGTGATCCAAAGGTCGTGGCCCTGTGCCATGCCATTGAGGCGAGCGACCTGGCCGAGATGGAACGGCTGGTGAAGGCGGGGGCGGACATCAACGCGCAGGGCAAGGGAAAGATGACGCCTCTCTTGTGGGCATTCCCCGACAACAATCTGCCAAGGTTCAAGTGGCTCTTGGAGCACGGTGCGGATCCCAACGTGGTGATCGAAAGCGAGTTCAACACGCGGGGCTTTATGGGGCCCGGCGACGCCGTCACCCACATGGTGTGCAAGACGTCTTTTCCGGGTTACTTCGAGGCGGTCTTTGATCACGGCGGAGATCCGAACTTGCGCACTGGCAGGTATGACGACGTACCGTTGACTTTAGTTATCAAGTGGGGAGGGCTGGGGCGTCCGGAAAAACTTCGGATGCTCCTGGATGCTGGCGCGGACCCGAACATCCTTTCGGCCGGACGAACGCCAGCCATGATTGCTGTTTCCTGGGGAGGGCAGTACAGTCTTGCGAACTTGCTCTTGGATGAGGGCGCCGACCATATGGTCTACGCACGTCAGACCAATCGTCGGCTCATTCACGTGGTGTTGATGGAGGACCAGACGTATCGCGGAAATGGACCGCAAGAGAAGGCGGATTATCAAGGCCTTTTGGCGAGAGTGGTCGATCGCGGCGAGTCCATTGAAGCCGCACAAAAGGATATCGAGCGATGGAAGTCGTGGTCGCGAACAACCGGTGAGTACCAGCAGAAAATGGCCGCCGAGATCGCGGAACGACAAGCCCGAGAGAACGCCGCCGCTGCCCAATGAAAACTTTGTGCTCCGCAACGGCAGCAAGTCGGCGCTGGCGACGTTCCATCGCAGTGACGACGCCTTCCACAAAATTGAAAAGCAGACCTGCTACGGGATCACGCCCCGCAACGCCGAGCAATCGTTTGCGCTCCGCGCCCTGATGGACGATAGCATCAAGCTC
>JBGTGN010000071.1:0-13605 GCA_041746715.1 Pirellulales bacterium
GTGCTCACCGTCACGGGGTTCGTGGCGCTTGCGGCGCCCCCGTTGTCGATGCTGTCGGTGAGCGTCCAGCCTGCCCCGCCCGGGGCGGTGGCCGTCACGCGGTAGCTGCCCGGCGGCAGGTTGCCGATCGACCAGATGCCATCGACGCCGGTCGTGGTGTTGAACGTCTGATCGTCGCCGCCACCGAATACGCCGTCTGGACCAAGCCACACGACCTCGATGTCCGCCCCGGGGATGCCCGATTCACCCGCGTCCTGCACGCCGTCATTGTCCATGTCGAAGAACACACGGTTGCCAAGGCTCACCGGCACAAAGAGGCCTTGATCGACCGTCTGATTACTGCCGCCGTTGGCGAGCGTGTAGTCGCCGGTGAAGCCAGTGGCCACGTTGGCGTCGCTGTCAGTCGCGTCGGTGGCGACGGCCGAATCGAGCACGGTCCGTGTGGAGGTGGTCACGCCATCGCTTGCACCGAAGCGAACACGGTAGGAACCGGCGGCGAGGTTCGAGAACTGGTAGAGCCCGCCACCGGCCGTCGTGGTCGTGAGGAGTGGTGTGACGAGTTCACCCGGCTGGAAGATGCCATCGGCACCGGCGTAGAAGAGATCGACGGTCACGCCGTCGATGCCAGGCTCACCAGCATCGAACCGGCCATTGCCATTGAGATCGTTCCAGACCTGATTGCCCAGGCTGGCCGTGCCGCGATACCCAAAATCCTGAAGGACGTTGTTCTCGGTGGGGCCGAGGTTCACCGTCGAAATGTCGTCATTCAGCGGCGCCGTCGCGTCGAATGTCTGTGTCGGGAAGGCCACAGGACGGGTCACCGTCACTCGATACGGATCGCTCGCGCCATTCACCGGCAGGCTCGGGAAGAGGTATTCACCATTCGCATCGGTGGTCGTGGTGAACGTGACATCGTCACCGCCGCCGAAGGCACCGTCAGGACCACTCCAGAGGAGCGTGACGGTGACACCGGGAATGCCCGGCTCCCCGGCGCCTTGCGTGCCGTTGCCGTCAGCGTCGTACCAGATTCGATCACCGATCGAGGCGGTGCCGCGGAAGCCGAAGTCGGCATCGGTCCGTGTCTGGCCGGTCGTGAGCGTGACGATCGGTGAAGCGCTCGCATTGAGCACGCCGTTATCGAGCGAGTCGGTCAGCGTGGTGTTGTCAGGCACGCCACCGGTACCGGGCGTTCCCACGCTCACTTCAAAGCTGCCCGCTGGGAGATTCGCGAAGAGGTAGTTGCCGCTGGCATTCGTCACCGTGGTGAAGAGGCCGTCGTCGGCGTCCGTGTAGTCACCGTCGTTGTTGGCGTCGTAGCGAAGCGTGACCGTGACCCCAGGGATGCCCTGTTCACCAGCGTCTTGCACGCCGTCGCCGTCTTGATCGAGGTACACACGATCACCGAGGCTTGCTGTGCCTCGGAACCCGAAGTCGATGTCGGTTCGGTCGATGCCGGAGGTTGTGCTGACAGTCACGGGGTTCGTGGCGCTCGGCGCTCCACCGTTGTCGATGCTGTCGGTGAGCGTCCAGCCTGCACCGCCAGGCGGCGTGGCCGTCACGCGGTAGCTGCCTGGCGGCAGGTTGCCGACGGACCAGATGCCATCGACGCCGGTTGTGGTGTTGAAGGTCTGATCGTCGCCACCGCCGAACGCGCCGTCTGGACCAAGCCACACGACGTCGATGCTCGCCCCTGGGATGCCCGACTCCCCGGCATCCTGCACGCCGTCACCATCCATGTCGAAGAAGACCCGGTTCCCGATGCTCACCGGCACAAAGAGACCCTGATCAACCGTCTGATTGCTGCTGTTCGACGCGAGTATGTAGGAGCCGGTGGTGCCGGTGGCTACGTTGCCGTCGCTGTCGGTCACGTCGGTGGCGACGGCCGAATCTTGTACCGTTCGCGTGTACGTGGTCACGCCGTCAGAGTTGCCGAACGTGACGGTGTATGTGCCAGGCCGCAGGCTCGTGAATTGATAGAGCCCACCCCCTGCGGTCGTCGTGTTGACGGTTACGGCGCGGCCGGTGTCGTCGGTGCCGTTGAGCGTCACGTCCACACCGTTGATGCCGACCTCGGGGCCGCCATCCTGCCGGCCGTTGCCGTTGGAATCGAGAAACACGAAATTCCCGAGGCTTGCGGGGAGCACTTCACCGAAGTTGTAGTTGATGCCCGTCTTGCTCTGGTTTCCGCCGACGATGACGATCGAGCTGATGGCATCGGCATCTCGCAGCGGCGTGGCCGGTGTGCCGCGGTCGTCGGTTGCGAGCGTGCCCGTGCCACCGAAAGCCGCACCGGGTGACGATGTGCCGGCAGTATCGCGGCCATCCAAGTATCCCGTTGGCTGCCCCAACTGGGTGATCGAATAAGTGCCAGCGCGCAACCCAGTGAAGTTGTACGCCCCCGTCACCGTGGTCACATCGATGCTCACGGCGGTCCCGGCAACGTCGGTCCCTGTGAGCCGGAATGTGGTCGATACGGTGATGAGTGACTCACCCACATCCCGCGTGCCGTTGTTGTTGGCGTCGTGATACAAGAGCCCGCCGACCTGGTGGCTGTTGAGCATCACGTTCGCCGAGTCGTCGTCGGCGTAGTCGTTGAGCAAGCCGCCGACGCCATCCGCACCGGTTCGCTCGCCGGTGCCGCTGCCGGCCAGGCCAGGCACGGCGGTACTGGTGCCCGCAGTGCCAGTCCACGACCCGCCGGTTCCCGTGCCGCCAGGCAGGCTCGTGGTGGTCACGCCCGCGGTGTTCGTGATCGTGCTCCCCGGGAGTGGAGCCAAAACGCCGTTGTCGGTGATCGTCGCGGTGATGCGGAATGTCACCGACCCGCCCGGTGCGATGCTGTCGAGCGCCAGTGAGATACCGTTGCCGACCACGGTGGGGGATCCCGGAAGGCCGGTCACCGTGCCGCTGCTCGAGAGCGATGCGGCAACATAGGCCACGTTCTCAAAAGAGCTCGGCACCGTATCGGTGAGCGCCACGTCGAACGCGGTGGATCGATTCGCGCCGGCAGGGTTACTGAAGGTGATCTCGAATGTGATCGTATCACCGGGATCACCGGCGGCGGGCGACGGCGCAAAGACCGTCTTCGTTACGGTGATGCCAGGCTCGACGACGGTCAGGGTCGTCGCGGTGGAGAGCGCGGCGGTGCCCGAGGCATTGTTGCCGGGGTCGCTGGCGGCGATCGTCGCTTCGCCCGTGCCGACGCCGTCACCGTTGGTGTCGTACACCACGTCGATGTAGCCCGCGCTGCCGTTGCCGTCAGTGTCGGCGAGGGCCGTCATCCGATTGGCAAGCGAAGTGCCGGCCTGGTTGCCGACCACATTGAGCGTGACTGCATTGAACTCGATCACGACGTACTCGGTGTCGACGTCGTTGTCATTGTTATCAACGTCGCCAAACCGGAAGAACACGTCGTCACCGCTCGCATACACGCTCGCTTCGCCGGTGCCCACGCCGGCGCTGCCCGGGGCGATGTTGTTGTCGTTGAAGATGCCGATGACCGCGGACGAGGTGAGCGACGCGAGCGTTGTCTCGTTGCCGTTGATGCCGCCGGTGCCGACCGTGGGGGTGCCAAGGCCGGTGACATTCGTGATTCCGGCAGATGAGATCGCGGCCCCGCCAGTGCTGATGAACGCAAACCGTGAGGTGCCGTCGTTCAGGAACGCAAGACCGGCAGGCAGCACGTCCTGAATCTGGAAGTTGTCGGTGGTGCCTTCCGGAATCGATGCGACCAGACGGAATCGCGCGATCTCGCCAACCGCGACGTTCGTGCCGCTCGTACTCGTTTCGGACGTGCTCACAAGCGTCTTCCGCACGACGATTGGCGACTCGATCACGGCGTCGTCGGCATCGGCGTAATTGTTCAGGCCGCTCCCCACGCCACTGACGCCGGTTCGCTCCACGCCGTTCGTCGCGCCGTTGCCGGCACGGTTTCCGGGATCCTGCTCAAGGCTGGTCCACCGCACGTCTGCGGTGTTCGAGACCAATTGGCCGGTCGCGCCCAGGAAATCGAGGCCTTCGACCACGATCTGCACTGATACGTCGCGCTCGATGTCGTATCGGAATGCGGGGTCGAGCTGCAGCAAGCCAGCCAAGGTGATCTCGAAATCGGCGGTCGTGAGGACGTGCGCGACCCCGTTTCGGCGAACATTTCCTGTGCCCGACGTCGATACGCTGAAAACGCTGAACGCGCCAACGCCGCCGCTGAAGTTCGTTGTCGGCAGCGGGTCGCTCAAGGTCACGTCGAAGGCCGTGGTCGATGGGGCTGGGCCATTCGCGATGGTGATGCGGTAACGGACGTTGTCGCCGGCATCGGCGCGAACGCTCTGGCCGAAGGCCCCGTACAGCCCGACGCCAGCCGGCTGGACCGCCACGTCCTTGGTCGTGGTCAGGGTCGGTTCAACGATCTGGATATTCGTCGCCGAGACCTGCGCGAGTGTCGTGGCGTTGTTTGTCCAGCGAAAGCGCGCCTGGTTATTTCGCTGGTCACCGGCCTGGTTGCCGTCGGCGTCGCCGCTCAGTGAGTTCGAGTTGAGCACCACCGTGCGGTAGCGGATGGTGATCGTTTCGGCCACGCTGTTGTCACCATTCGTATTGGTGATGTCACCGAACGTAAACGTGATGTCTCGGTTGTTGGTGCCGCTGAATGCGGTGCTTGCCGCCAGCGTTGTCGCGTTCGTGGCACCGTTGTTGGCAAACGTGATGCCGGTGCTCGAACTGATTGCCGCGCTGCTGAGCGTCACGCTCTCGATGCTGCTGAAGGCCAGGCCGTGATCAAGCCGGTCGAATAGTTCCGCGCCTGGTGTGATGCCTTCCGGTATCGTCAGCACCACGTCGTAGGTGACGAGTTCACCGATGACTGCCTGGTTGCCCCCCGCGTTCCCCGCTTCCGTCACCTCGGTGCCGACAAGCGACTTCGTATTCTGCGGCAGCCGCACGATCGCAGTCGCGATTTCGGTGAGGGGCGTCGCGCCGCTCACAACCGTCGGATCGGTCGTGTCGACGCCCCCTTCACCCGTGGCAAGGTTCGTCACCTCGGCGATGTTCACGATGGTCTGGTTCGGCGCGACGTCGTCCGCAAAGATCAGGTCGTACTGCACGACGACGCTGTTCGAGCCGTTCGTGACGAGCGTGACCGGCGGACTGTCGCTCGCATGCACGAGCGGCGTCGATGCCTGGCGGCTGAGCGAACCACCACGAGTGTCGGGCACTTCGCCGACGAAATCGACGTTGCCCGCCGTGTAGTTGTCCGAAAGCAGGAGTCGAAACCGCCCGGTGACATTGTCGTAGATCGCGTAGTAGTCCTGCGTGGTCGCTTGCAGCGTGTAGTTCACAGGATCGGTGTTGAGCGTGGCGACGGCACCCGCCTGGAAGTAGCGATTCGCGCTCGTGCCACCCATGATTGCGACGAACGAGCCGGAGAGCTCCGCTTCCGTGTCGAATGCAGCGTCGCGGGTGAGCGTCACGCGACTGGTCGCCACGTCCACGGCGGTCACGCGGTACACACCATTCTGCGAAGCGGTCGCTTGGTTCTTCACCAGCACCAGATCGTTCGTGTTTAGAATCAGGCTGTCGAGCGTGCGATCGACGTTGGTGAACTGGCCGCCGCCTGTGACGCTAAACGCCAGACCGCTGCCGGTCAGCGCGGCGGTGGTCGCCACCCGGGCAAATGCCTGAACCTCCGCGGAGTTGCTCAGGAGTGTTCCGTCACCGCGGCGGATGGTGAGATTCAGCTCCGCGAAGGTGAGCGGAATGGTGTAGCCGGTCTGGATCTGGTCTTCGATCACCACGTCATAGGCGTCGCCACGGCCGACGTTCTGGGCGACGATCGCATACCGGATGCGGTCGCGTGCGTCGGCGTTGTCACTGGTGGCGAGGTTGGCCCCGCCGATCGCGGTTGCCTCTGTCGCTGTGTCGATCACACCCATGAAGTTCGGCACGGTGGCCGGTGTCGGCGGTGCGTTCGGTGCGGTGAAGCTGATGCCCCCGAGCGTGCGGCCGGTGCTGCCGAACCCCACGATTCCCTTGTTGAGGGTGACGATCGGCCGCACGAGCTGAATGCGGCGGAGATCTTCCAAGGATGTCGTGCCGAGGAACGTGTTGCCTTCGTTCACCCGCAGTTGGTTCGTGAGAAACAAGTCGCCGACAAACGTGTCAGGCCCCACCGGGAACGTCACGAGCAGTGAAATCGTGGTCGCGCGCGAGAGCGTGTCATCGAAATTGCCGAAGTCGAGCTGCAACGTGTTGGTGATGGAGTTGGTCGAGATCGTCGGCGCCGGAGCGCCGAATGTGCTGAAATACGTGTCATCCGGCGCGACTTCGATCTCGTACGGGTTGAAGCTACCGTCGAACGTGGCGTCGAACGTGTACTGTCCCACCGGCCCGACCGGCATCAACGGCAGCGGCGGAATGTCGAGGATCGACAAGGACTCGAAGCGGCTGACCGGGAGCGTGTAGGTGAGCTTGTAGGTGATGCGGTCGCCAGCCTGCACGCTGAACACGGTGTCGCCGACCGTTTGGGTTGGGATCGTCGTGTTGTTGATTGCGAAGATGGTCTTTGCCTGCTCGCCGCTTGCGATCGTGACGCTCGTGCCGCTGTTGTCGGTGCCGATGGTCCCGAGCCACGTGGGCGTGCCGTCACTCAGGTCATTCGGGTCGAGGTGGTTGCCCTGAATGAGCGGTACCGAGTTTGCGAGCGTGTCGCCTTGATCGACGGAGTTGTCACCCGACGGGAACGTGTCGCTGTACTCACGCTTCGCGATAGCCCAAAACACGATGGTGCCCTGAGCCGGGCCGAAGGGCGGGGGCGAAAGGTTTTGGGGATTGCCGCCGCCGTTGGCGATCTCGCCACCGACAAGGATTCCCGGCAGGCCGCGGGCGATGAGCTCATCGGAGATGTTGAATCGCAAGTACGTCGTGCCATCGATGGGGCCGACGGTCGGGCCGCTGAACACGCCCCCCGATAGCCCCGTGGCCGCATAGCCTTCGCCGCCGACGCTTGGATCCGAATCGGTGTCGCCCGTGATCTGGTAACGACGTTCGTAGGCGATCGTGTTCGCGCCGCCAAACGTGCCAGAGCTTGTGGCCGCTCGCGTGCCGCCGCCGGCATACGTGTAGGGGTTTTGCACCGAGAGTGTTGGCGTGAACCCAGGGGCCAGATAGAGCCGCTGCCCGTCGCCGAGCGAGTCTTCAAGGAACAACTCGTTGATCGCATAGTAGTCGGAGACCTGGAAGTTGATCGTGTATCGCAGCAGCGACTGCCCCGGAATTACCGTCTCGCCGGTCGGCGTGTTCGGGCTCGCGATCGTCACGACCGAAACGCTTTTCTGCACGGCAACGGAGTGTTCCTGGAGCAAGTGCGGGCCGTTATCTGGCGCGGCCTTGGAGACGTTCTGATTTTGTGGATCGCGGCTGTCGAGTGGGTTCCATGTGCCAACCGAGCTCGCCGTGTTCGTGTCAAAAATGCTATCAGTGCCACCGGCTGGGTTTGGCCCCGGGGGCGTCGGCTGAGGGAGAATCTCGTTGCCTGAGCTATCGTCCCGCGGCACAAAGAAGTCAAACTCAAACACCGCGTCGTCGCCCGCGACGCCGGTCACGTTTCCGAAGGTGTAGATCACCGTGCCATCGGGCGCCGTCGCGGTCGCGGTGCCACTTTGGTTCACCGCATTAAAGATATTCGTGGCAAGGCCGCTCGACGCGAGGAACGCGGCCATGTTCGTGCTATTGATGCCCGCGAGTTGCATCGTGGGCCCGAGGTCATCAATCACCTGGAGGGCGTTGATCGTTTGTCCGGTGGCAATGTCGACGCTGAGCCGATAGCTGCGGATGTAGTTGGGACCGGTTGCAGTCTCGCTTTCCGGGCCCAGATACGTCTTGTTCAGGGTGTAAAGCTGGGGCGTTGCCGTCGCGCTCGAGTCGAGGTGCGTGCCGGCTGGCGTCGGCACGAGTGGCGCGTTGGGGTTGCCGTCGGTGTCACGGAATCCTGGACGCACGGTGATCGGAAGCGGTGTGCCGACATCCGCCAAGCGGCTCGTGGGCAGCGACACAGATACGCCCGTGTTCTGACCCGGCGTGAAGCTGCCGAATGGCAACTGGTAGGTGTAGATCGTGTCGCCTTGTCCGTAGCCAGCAGGCACGGCGAGCGTTTGCCCGGTGAAGGAGTTCACATAGGTCGTCTGGCCCAACGTGAGCACGATCGGCGGATAAAGCAACACCTCTTCTGTAAATGGCGGATTTCAGAGGTGGGTCAGCTTGGCTTCCATGTTCAGGTAGGCACGTTCAGTTTCCCAGTCGTCGCTGATCTCGGCGAGGACGGCTGAGGCGAGCCTCAGGAGCGAGGCCTCGTTTGGGAACAGAGTGGCGACTCTGGTACGTCGTTTGATTTCCTTGTTGAGTCGTTCGAGGGCGTTGCTCGTCCTGAGCCGCTTTCGGTGGGCAACCGGCACGGTAAGGACAGTCAGAGCTTCGGGGACGTTCTCTTCGATCCACGCAGCAAGCTGCGGAGCCGACTTCTGGTAGCGGCCAACGACTTCTCGAAGTCGCCGTGTTGCCTCGGCAGGCTCATCGACATTGAAGACGCGTCGGAGGTCGGCGGTGACTTCCGCACGCATGGCGACCTTCGGCACATGGGCCAGGGCATTCTGCATGAGGTGGAACTGGCATCGTTGCCAGGGCGTTCCTGGCATGACGGCCTGGCGGGCTGCCTTGAGTCCGGCGTGATCGTCACTCGTGATGAGATTGACGCCGTGCATTCCCCGTTTGACCAAGCTCTCCAGGAACTTCCTCCAGTGCGGTTCGGCCTCGCTGAGCTGCACGCTGCAGCCGAGGACGGTCCGCTTGCCGTCGGGCGTGATTCCGATGGCCGTGAGGAGTGCGCATGGTCTGACTGCCCCTGCATGACGAACCTTCTCGTATCGGGCGTCGAGGATCAGGTAGGTGATCTCGCCGATGGGGCGATCCCGCCATACGGCGAGTTGCTCGTCGAGCTCTGCTGCGGCCCTGCTGACCTGAGTGGAGGTGATCTGCAGGCCGCAGAGTTCTTCGACGATGGCGGTCACCTTCCGGGTGCTGACGCCCTGGACGTACATCTCGGCGACGGCGAGTGTCATGGCTCGTTCGCTGCGTACTCCTCGCTCGAGGCTCTTGGGGTAGAAGGGCCGACCCTCGTCATCGTGGTATCCACGCGTCTGTGGAATCCGCAGAGCCACCTCGCCAACTCTGGTGCGGAGCGTCTTGGACTTGAATCCGTTGGCGTAGCCTTGACGTTGGTCGGTTCTCTGATGAGACTCGGCCTTGAGCGTCTGCTCCCGTTCGATCTGCATGGCAAGGTTCATGATGGTGGCAAAGGCGTTGGCCATTGCCCCAGGGCCATGCTCGATGAGCAGTGCCATGACGTGGTCGAGTACGGGAGAATCTTCTTGGTGGGTCATCGCAGGTTCCTTCTTGGGGTAGTAAGACACTTCCAAGAAAACCTCGATGACCCACCTCTTCAAGTCGGCCCGCCGTTGTGTGCCTTCCCTCGGCTCGCTTGCGCTCGCCTCGGTCAGGCACACAACGGCGATTTACAGAAGCTATGTTGCACTACCCCGCCACCATTTCGTGGACGGTCAACACGATCACCAATACGGACGCCGATGTCTCCAACGTTGGAACGACCATCGTCGCCGCCAGCGGTGCGGATGGCGGAACCAACGCCAACTTGGTCGATAACGTGACCGTGGCCACGGTCAATGGCGTGGCTTTCACCGACGCCTTCACCCTCGATAGCCCTTCGCATTTGGATACCCTGGGCAGTCGCGCCAATGCTTCCGGGCAATATCTCGAGATGCTTCGATTTGCGGATCGACAGGGCTCTGGCACCGCCACCTGGTCCTTCAGTGGCCTCACAATTGGCCAATCCTATCTGTTTCAGGTCTGGTATTCGGATGACGTCTCCACAGCCGGCAACCAGGGCCTCGTATTGGGCGGGAGCACTTATTTGAACGCGGGCAGTGCTGTCACCCCTGTGATCAACACTGCAGGCACCGTGACGCTGCTTGCGGAAACGACGCCGGACGCCGCGAACAGCCCCGGCCAATTTGCCACGGGCACCTTTGTGGCCGATGCGACGACTCAAACACTCATTGGAAGGGCCTACACCAGCCTGCTCACGACTCCCGCCACGACCGGCAACGTGACGATCAACGCCTATCAGTTGCGGGCCGTTCCTGTGCCCGAGCCCAGTTCATTGGCGCTGATGGGTCTGGCCGGCGTGGGCGGTCTTTTGATGCTCAAGCGTCGCCGCTATTCCAAGGCTTGATAGCAACGATCGTCGCTTTCTGAGCTTGCTTCCCTCGCAGTACAGGTCGCCACGCGAGAGATTCCCGATCCCTTGGAATGTGACTTGTCGGTATCGCCTTGGTCGTTCGCCGACGGGTCCCAGAACCTCACGCCCGCATCAGGCGGTCGTACTCACCCGCGCCGACCAAAAAGGTCAAAAAGGGACAGGCACGATCCTCGTTGTGAGCCGACGCATTGCCGCACTGACGTCGATGCTGTCACAAGGGAAGAAAGACGACGCATGCCGCCATGGTGGCAGCCTGAGCGAGAACCATGTCGTCGGATGCACCAGCAAGGCCGAGATCACGAACTCGGACGAATGTAGCCGAAGGCTCCCGGCGCAGGAGACCCGTGACGATGCTGTCATTGAGATCGTTATCGGCCAGGAATCGCGGTCGAATCATGACCGGCCGATTCCGCGATGAGTTGCCTCTGCTCTCAGTCGAGCCACGACGGCGGGTGGGTTGCGCTCGGCAGCCTCGCGTGCCTGCCGCCACGTGGCGTCTTGGCGGGCCAGATAGGCATCGACCTGTTCTCGGTGGCCGAGGAAATAGGCGATCGCACCGTAGATTTCCTCAAGGGAGGCGCCGGGGAATTCCTGGGCGATCGTCTCCGCCGAGGCGCCTGCGTGAAAAGACGCGATGATCGAGTCGAGCATGACATGGGTCGAGCCCACTCGCATCACGCCGTGGTCATCGATGGTCACATAATCGACTGCCGGTGCCATGCCAAAAGCATAGGTCCGCCCGTGCCATGCGGCAACGCGCCAAGAAATGACTCGGGGGCTGCCTGAAAGGGCGGAAAGGACTGGCATGGTGCCACGCCGTCAACAGACGCCCGCGTTCGCGAGACGCCCGCCGCGATGCCGCTTCCCGAAATCCGAAAAGCAATCGGAATGACTCAGGTTGAAACTGGCCGCATCGCTCGACATGGGTCAGGGAAGCGTCTCAAAAATCGAGAACGAGGCCGACATGTACCTGAGCACACTGCGCAAGTACATCCACGCGCTCGGTGGTGAGCTCCACCTGACCGCCGAGTTTCCCGATGGCCGAAGAATGGAAATCGATCGGCTCACGGAACTCGCGGCCGGTTAACCCGCGGAGACGGGGTACGATTGTCTGGCCGCCGCAATCAGGCTGGTAACCTGGTCTCGCCATGGGCGACATCAAACGGATCGGCGTGATGATGGACCTCGACAAGCCGTTCAAGCGGCATGTCTTGGTCTACGCCGGCATCCTGGAATACGCACGGCAGCGCCCCGACTGGAAACTCGTCGTGGACGAGTGGGCTGACCAGTCGTTGCCGGCGAAGCCGGGTCTTCCGGTGCCCTACGACGGGATCATCGGGCGTATCACGAAGCTCGGCGGCGACCGAGCGCGTCGGCTCGACCTGCCGGCCGTGAACGTTTGGCTCTCCTCACCCGTCAAGGGTCTGCCAGGCGTGTTCCCCGACTACGCTGCCTCCGGCAAGCTCGTGGCAGACCACCTTCTGAGCCGAGGCTTCCGATACCTGGGGGCCCTTCGGCAAAGCGACGACATCGGCGTGCGGCTCCAAGCCCAGGCCATGAAGGCACACGCCGAGGAGGTCGGCTTCGATGGCTGGATCGGCATCGAGACGATCGTGGACCCGAAGAGTCATCGCGAATGGAAACAAGGCGTGCGCGTGGTCGAACGCTGGATGGCCACCTGGAAACTTCCAGTCGGACTGATCGTCGCCGATCCAATCTGGGCCCGCGTGACCGTCGAGCTGGCCCACGAGCGTGGGTGGCACTGCCCCGATCAGATCGCGATCGTCTGCCCGCATAACGAAGAGGTCCACTGCGATCAGCCGGAGCCCGGTCTCACCTCCATGGAATTGCCCGACGAACAACGTGGCTACAAGGCTGCGGAGATGCTCGACGGCCTGATCGAAGCCAAGCGGCAAGGCAAGTCGCCGTTCGCCGATCCAAAAACCATCCTCCTGCCGCCGGTGGGCATCGTCGCGCGGCACTCGACCGACTTTTTTGCGGTCGATAACCCGCTCGTCGGCCAGGCCCTGCGGTATATCGCCGCCCACCTGCACAAGCCGCTCGACGTCGCCGCCGTCGCCAAGACACTCGGGATCGCCAGGCGCACGCTCGACGCATGGTTTCACGATTCGCTCGGTATGACGGTCGCCTCTGAGATCGCCCGCCTGCGGATTGAGCGGGTGAAGCGCGAGCTCCTTGCTGGCGACGACACAATCGAGGCGATCGCCAAGCGAACCGGGTTTGCCAACACCCGCACGCTCAACAACCAGTTTCGGTCGGACACGGGCATGTCGCCGAGCGCGTTTCGAAACGCCCGTGGGCGCGGGTGATCATCGGGATAAACCCGACCCGCCCCTCGGATCAGAGGCTCCGCCTGCGTCGAGCGAGACGGACACCAATGAGTGCCGCACCCGCTCCAAGGATCATCATGGTGCTCGGCTCGGGAACAATCGAGATGCCGTTCACGATGATCTGACCTGAGCCAGTGTCGGTGAGGTCCGCGTCGAACGTTAACGTGCCTGGACTAGGTTCTGTCTGAGAACGCGATTCTGAGGCGTCTTTGAATCATTGCCATTTCATCATCGCGAGGAAGTCGATGGCGAGCTTCTCGAATCTCGTGCCGATGCGGCGGCAGCTTTTTCGGAAGCCCCGGCTGCCGCAGGGCTTCGAGGATGTGGTCGTACACGGTCTGCGATGGGCCGAACCGTTCGAGAAGATCCCGCCAGGGTAAACCAGTACGGAGAATCCATAGAATGCCACTGAGCATCACACGCGGGTCGGATGGTCGACGCCCCGTCTTCGCGGTACGTTTGGGGAGAATGGATTGAATCAGTTCCTACTGTTCGTCTGTGACCTCGTGTCGCTTCATGGTGGTCGGCCTCCTTGTCGGGAGACCAACTACAGAACGACGGGAAGAGGTTCGGGCCCGCATTATCGCGCCGGGCGCAGCGGCGGAAACCTGTGGCGTTCCACGTGTTTCGCAGCCAGCTATCCCATCGGAAGTGGCGAGGCCGAAGGGGCCTACCGACGCCACACGGAGTCGCGATGACCGCTCCGAGCGAGTTTGACGCCTTTTGCCGATTCGCCTTCGGGTTTCTTGAGGAACAGAGAGTGGCTCGCTGCCCAGTGGGAAGCGGCCCGGATCGAGGCCGGAGCGAGGCCTCACCGCTGTCGACTTGCTTTGCGAAAACCGCGGCTACTTCACGTCGAGGTCGTACCGCACCGGCCTGGGGCCCGATGGGGGGACGACGAGGTCGGGCGGCGCAAAGCCCCGCGGCACG
>JBGTGN010000072.1:0-57284 GCA_041746715.1 Pirellulales bacterium
TCGCCGGCCGCGAGCGCCGTGAGGGTATTGTCGTAGCCGGGGCCAGGCACGGTCGGCGCCGCCGCGGGCACACCCACATTCGGCGGCAGGACCACCTGGGCGGTGGCAAGGCCGGCCGAAAAGGCAGCCATGATCGCGGCAAACAAGAAGGCCATTCGCATGCCTTGGTTGTACCTCCTCCGCGGTCATTTCCGCACGGCGAGCTGGACCGTGGCAGTCTGGGAAGTTCAGGGGGAGCGTGGTGGGAAGGTTGGGGGATTTTGTGGGCGTCTGAGATCGGGTCGTGACGGTTGTTCAAGGTGTGTGGGTCGTATGGCCGATACCGACTGTGGTTGTTGATCGTGTGGCTGTGCTCGAGGTGGACCTCGGCACGGGCCTCGCGAAGCCTCCGAACACGAGCCCGACCATGAGCACGCCCGCCATGCACACCACCGTCTACCAAAAGAGCCTCGGTGACCTCTCGACGCGAGTCTTCGCCTTCGTGGCGGCCGCTCTCGGAGTCGTGACCACCGGCTGTCAGGTCGATGTGGGCGGCCAGACGCTCCCGAGTGCCTACTACCTGCAAGACGACATCCAGTACTTCCCGGCCGGCCCCGAGTTCAAGCTCACAAAGGAAGCCGCGGCCCAGAAGGCCTACCGGAAGGAAGTCGCTGAGCAGAACCGCGGCGGTTATCAGCCGTAAGCGGCTGCCTGGGGATCCGCCCTCCAGCGAAACCACTTGCAGTCTCCAGGCGGTTCGCTAGACTGCTGCCCGTGGGTTTGAAACCCGCACAAGTCGCAAAATGGGACTAGTGCGTGGGTTTTCGACCCAAACATGGCTTCAAAGGAGTGGCCGTGGCCCTTTCCCGCGGAGGCGGGTGGCAATGGATCAGGTAACTGCTCGTGGCTGCTGCGGCAGAGCTCCTCATCGGCGAATACGTGCGGGCGCTCGACGAGCGTTTTCGGCTGGCGGTACCGCCGGAGCTTCTCGATCCCCTCACGGCAGCCGGTCCGAGGCTTGTAATCGCAAAAGAGCGAACAGGATGCCTGTCCCTTTGGTCTGCGGCCACATGGAAGCCGCGTCTCGATGCGGCCATCGACATCATTTCGAGCAAGCTCCGCGCGGGCCTGCTCACGCAGCGGGTGGGGCAGGTTCAGGATCTTGGTCGCCTGCTCTCGACGCGGCATCAAACGATCACGCTCGCAGGCCGCGGTCGGCTTGTCGTTCCCGAGGGTTTTCGGAGCTTCTTGGGCGTCGAGCCTGGGGGCAACGTAATGGCGGTTGGCGCCGCCGTATGCGTGGAGATCTGGGAACCGTCAGCCTTCGCCGCCTACGTTTCAAACGAAATGCCGTCGTTCCGTCAACGGATCGACGACCTCACCGCCTGACCACAAGCCGCCTTCGCGGCTTGTTTCATTCCATATACGCCATGCCCGGGTAAGAGGACACCGAACTTTTCCCGACGGCGAAAGCCGCCGCGGAAACGCAACTACCACGGAACGGGGCCCCCACAGCACGGATGCTGCCGCGGACCCTCCCCCGGGCATGGCTATTTTATTCTTCACGGCCGCTGAACGGCGTGGTTTGTCATGAACGACGCGTGTCCCGCGATGGGCCGCGGACGGTGGGGATCTCGGAGAGCGTAAAGAGCACCACCTCTTCGCCGGTGATCGTGCTAATGTCGTGGTGCATGCTGCGCACCGATACGCCAGTGATTTCCGTGATCATCGTGTCGAGCACTCCGCGAGCGGCCTCGACGAGCTGTGTTCGCACCTGTTTGAGCAGGTCGCGGCCCTTATCCGCCGGCAGGCTTGCCACCAGGTGCTGCTCGGCGGTCGTAAGAACCCCCTGAAGTCGCACGACGATCAGGTCCCCAATGAGGTGGGTGCGAATGTCCTTTGGACCTCGGCCCATGAAACTCTGTGAAAACCGTGATATCCCATCCTTGATTGCGGCTTCAACTTCTCCTTGCGTTCTCCCGGCCATGGCTGTGCTTTCCTCGTTGAAGACGATTCCCAGTGCCTGCAACGAGACACAAAATGCCGTCCAAGGCCAGCCGTCGCCTTGTCTTCGGGCTGAAGCGGCGTAGCATGCTCATAGTGGCAGAAACCTTTGGTTCACACCAATTCGTTTCTCACCACCAAGGAAATGGTGATCGGCAGACTTGAGTGAGGGCACCCTGGCTGGGTCCAGGAGGCTCGTTCCAAAGTAAACCGATGTGGAGCGGCGCGACCGAGCGCGGCTCCACATCGGTTTTTTTATGCGCTCGCAGGATAGGCATCATGGATAGCGGCCCTTCGACGACACTACAGCAGCTTGCCCACGTGGCCGGCACCCAGCAGCAGCAGCGAACGGGCCACGCGCCACACGCGGTTACCGTCATCCTGGGCGACGACATGCTGGTCGTGACGCTCCATGAGGCCTTGAGCCAGCCGAGAAGGCCCTCGCGCGAAGCTTTTGGCGAATGTGCCATGGGTCGATGGGCAGACGACGGAGGTCAGAAGGCTCCTCTTCGGGCGCCACCATGAGCGCCTGGACCCGAGTCATGAGTCAGGGGTACGCATCACAGAGGAACGAGCTCGAGTGATGGATACCATCTCGTCGCGACGGGAGTAGGGCACGGTTCTTCAATCGACGCGGAGGTCGTCATTATGGGACTTTTTACGTGGGTCTTGTTTGGATTGACGGCTGGGCTCCTGGCCAAGGTCACCATGCCGGGCATACCAGACTGTGTAACAAGTCGGCCGCCGCACGAAGCGGTGATTGCCGACCGTGGAAAACCTCGGCTATTCCATCGGTCGGCCAAGTGGAAAAAGGCCAAGGGAGGCTTTTCCCACGGACAGCTAGACCCAGGTGGCGGAACCGTCACGATTCTGCTTGGGATCGTAGGCGCCGTCATCGGTGGCTTGCTCGGTACAGCGATTGGTCTCGGCACGGCGGAGCAGCCTGGCGATTGCGATCGGCGGCGGTACGGCTGTGCTGGCAACGTATTGGTTCGTCGCACGAGAAGCGGCAGCGCGATCCATTGGAGGACCGTCGCCGTCCGGGCGTGTGTGAGCACACCATCAGACGCCGTTCAGGGTTTGACAACAAACGTCATCCGATTGGAGTCTGCCCTTGCCTTCTTCCATGGCGGGATGTAGACTAATGCTGGTGGCGGAAAAAGTATACGGTTTTCAATCGATACCTTTTCACGACCAATGACGAGGAATGATCGGCAGACTTGAGTGAGGGCAACCTGGCGAGGGCCAGGAGGCTCGTTCAAAAGTAAACCGATGCGGAGTGGTGCTCCTGAGCACTGCTCCGCATCGGTTTTTTTATGCGCTCGCCGAATGGAGCGGAAATGGCTCCTGCGTGGGGATTCGCGCCGCGGATCGCGACGGGGGCACAGCATGATTTTTACATCGGAAGTGAGGTCATTATGGGAATTCTTTCTTGGATCGTGTTTGGGCTGATCGCCGGAATCATCGCCAAGGCCATCATGCCCGGGCCGGACTTCGGCGGGCTCATCGTCACGGTTCTGCTGGGCATCGTGGGTGCTGTTGTCGGTGGTTTCCTTGGCACGTTGCTCGGATTTGGGGCGGCTGACCGATTTGACATTCGCAGCCTCGCCGTAGCAGTCGCTGGTGGCGTGGTTGTGCTGTTTGTGTATCGACTTGTATCGCGACAAGCGATTCAGTTGTAAATCCATGAGAGCACGGTGGCGAGGATCGGAGCAGCATCGTTTTGAGCCCCAAAGTCGAAGAACCAGGTTCCATTCCAAGCGCGAGGATGGAAATGGTTGTCATCGTTGGCATCACGCCTCAGAAGAGAAAACCCATGCCCCCTATTCGCCCGCTGTTTGTATCGACCTATTCGCCGGAGGAATGTGGTCTGGCCACATTCACGAAAGACTTGGCTGATGCCGTGGATGTGGTCGCCGGGGAGGGTGTGTCGTCGGTGGCAGCCATCCCAAAGACCCGGGCCATTCCGAGCTGCGATCCACGGGTTGTTCACATCATTGATAACAGCCGTTCGCACGCCTACTCCCTGGCCGCCGAAGTGGCGAACCAAGGCCCGTGCGACGTGGTGAGCTTGCAGCACGATTTCGGCCTGTATCCCGGTGCATGGGGAAGCCGCGTACTGGATTTCATGGACGCCTGCGAGAAGCCCATTGTGACGACGCTTCACACGCTTCTGACGCAGCCTGAAGCCATGCCACGACACATCATTCAGGAAGTGGCGGCTCGCAGCCAGGCGGTCATCGTGATGACCAAAATCGCCGCTCGACTGCTGGTCGATGTTTATGGGGTTTCTGGCTCAGCCGTCAGTGTGATTCCCCATGGCGTGCCTGAGGTGTCTTTCGATCGCGACGAGCATGCCAAGGCGAAACTGGGTCTCGCGGGCCGAAAAGTGCTCTGTACGTTTGGCCTCATCAATAGCGGCAAGGGGATCGAGCACATGATCCGGGCGATGCCCCGCATCGTGGCTGTGTGTCCCAAGGCGACGTACATGATTGTGGGAGTCACCCACCCTCAAGTGAAACAACGCGAGGGCGAAGTCTATCGCGAGGGACTGGTCCGCTTGGCTGACTCGCTTGACGTGGGTGGTAACGTCTGCTTCGTCAAGGAGTATCTCAGTCTCGATCGACTCCTGTTGCATTTGCAGGCCTGTGACGTGTTCACAACGCCTTATTTGGGGGAGGACCAGATCGTCAGCGGCACCATGGCCTACGCGATGGCAGCCGTGGGAGCGGTCATCAGCACACCCTACCTCTACGCGAAGGAAGTGCTCGCCGAGGGTCGCGGAATGCTCGTGCCCTTCGGTGATAGTACGGCGATGGCCGAAGCGGCGATTCGGCTGCTCACCGATGCCGCGTTGCTGGCCGGAACTCGCCGTCGAGCCTACCACTACGCTCGGCCTATGTTCTGGGCCAACGTCGGGCGGCAGTATTGGAACAGTTTCAGCCAGGCTGTGGCCGTCAGCCAGCGGAGCTTCCATCGCCCGGTTCACCACAGCATGCCGCGGAATGGCACACACCGCCACGAG
Organism: Pirellulales bacterium; assembly: GCA_041746715.1. Classification (GTDB taxonomy): domain Bacteria; phylum Planctomycetota; class Planctomycetia; order Pirellulales; family UBA1268; genus QWPN01. Next base: position 5,009 of record JBGTGN010000072.1, read on the forward strand.
CTCCTCCTCCAAGAAGTCATCTAATGGACTTTCCTGCCAGCCCGCTGCTCGATCATGTGGATCGCATGACCGACTCGACCGGCCTCATCTAACACGGCATCTACACCATGCCTCGCCGTGAGAGCGGCTACACGACCGACGACAACGCCCGCGCCCTCCGGCTGTATGGACGCCTCTGGGATCAGCAACCCAACGAGCGGATGCTGGCCCGTGTGACCTGTGCCATCAGGCCAGGGGGTTTGCACGGTTGGCAAGCGGCCACGTGATGCGCTGGCCCGTGATGGCTGAGGCGAAGACAGCGGCGGTCATCTCTACGACCGTGCGGCCGGCCTCCATGCCCGTTTCGGGCTCGCGGTCGTTGGCGATCGCGTCAAGTAGGTCGATCACAGCACGCCGACCCCACGATGCTCGTTCGGCGGCGCGATCCACACCGGTCGGTGAGGTGGCCTCAATCCCACCAGCACCGATCGGCTGCCACGGGATATCCTTTTCCGTTCGCCAAAGCGGGCCGCGACGCAGCCAGGCATACGGCACGTGATCGGGGCGAATGTGGATCATGCCGGCGCTTCCCACGAGCGTGATGCCAAAGGCTGGCTGCTTGAGGCCAGCGTCTTTCGTACTGGCGAAAAAGCCGACCGGACCGTCGGCGAGGCCAAACATCGCGGTGATCGAGTCGCCGGCGATGAGCCCGATGCCCTCAGGGCCTTCGACAGCGTCGGCCTTCGTGATGAGCCTGCCGCCGACGGTCGCTGTGGCCTGACACCACTTCGGGGCACCGCCGAGGTCCGCCATGAGATCGAGCACGTGGCTCCCGAGCACCCAGAGGTCCTCACCACCACCACGGGCGTCTTCCTTCCCGCGGGCCCGAAGCTCGAGCAGCTTTCCGATTCGGCCCTCTTCGACGAGGTCCCGCACGGCGGCATAGGGCGGCGCGTGGCGGTTCACAAACGCCACTTGCAGCTTCGTGCCGGCCTTTGTGCATGCGGCGATCACCGCATCGGCCTCGGCTGGCGACGCCACAAACGGCTTCTCCATGAAGATGCCGCGAACGCCCGCTTCCGCCGCGGCAATGGCCATCTCCGCGTGGCAGTCGATATGCCTGACGCAGATTGCCACGACGTCGGGTTTTGCCTCGACGAGCATCCGTTGCCAATCACGGAAGGCCGCGGCCTCGTCGAGCGAGTGCCGCTTCGCTGCTGCGGCGAGACCGGCTTCGTCTCCATCCGCTGCGGCGATCACTTCCGCCGCGTCGAGATCGATCCAGAGCTGATCGATCGCGTGGCCCCAGTCGCCACGTCCCGTCCGCCCGATCACCGCGACACGGAGTTTTTCACCCGCCATGCGAAGCTCCTTCGTTTCAAGACACGAACACGCCCCATGAGTGTAAGAAGGAACGCCTTCTGGTGCTCGGGGTATCATCACAGCCCCTCGCGCGCTTGATTTCCGAGAACCCTGTCAATGAGCCACGATCACAGTCACTCGCACGGGCTCGCGCCTGGTCATCTCGACCGGGCGATGGCCCTTGGTGTGCTGCTGAACCTCGGTTTCGTGGGTGTCGAGCTGGCGGTCGGCTTCTACGCCGACTCGCTTGCCCTCATCGCCGACGCGGGGCACAACGCGAGCGACGTGATCGGCCTGCTGCTGGCGTGGGTCGCCGATTGGCTCGCTCGGCGGCCACCATCCCGTCGGTACACCTGGGGCCTGGGCCGCGTCACGATCTATGCGGCGTTTGCCAACGCGGTGCTGCTCTTTGCCGCATGTGGGGCGATCCTCTGGGAAGCCTGGTATCGGCTTCAGGCCCCGCCGGCTGTGGCTGGCCTCACCGTCATCGTAGTGGCCGCGATTGGGGTCGTGATCAACACGTTCACGGCACTCCTCTTCCTTCGCGGCCAGGGGGATGCCAATGTCCGCGGGGCGTTTCTCCATATGGTGGCCGACGCCGCTGTGTCGGGCGGAGTGGTGCTTGCGGGCGTCGCGATCATGATCACGGGGCTGGGCTGGATTGACCCCGCGGTGAGCATCGCCATCGCGGTGGTCATCATCCTGGGCACGTGGGGGTTGTTTCGGGAGAGCGTCGATCTCGCGCTCGACGCGGTGCCCCGGGGCGTGGATGCCGAGGCCATCGCGGCGGGCCTTGCAAAACTGCCGGGTGTGGCAGCCATGCACGACCTCCGGCTCTGGGGGCCCAGCACGTCGGAGGCGTCGCTCACGGTCCACCTTGTGGTGGCAGCGGGGGCTGATCGTGATGCGGTGCTGGCCGAGGCCACGCGGCTTGTACGGGAGGAGTTTCATGTCGCCCACTCGACGATCCAGGTCGAGGGGGCTTGCCCGTAGCAGGCCAGCACGTCAAAACGGTGGCATCAGACCACCTATCAATCCCCATGAGCCCATGCGATGACTGCCACTCCCGAAGACGCTGCCGACGACGTTCCTGCCGTGCCAGACGCGGCAGGCCCATCCGAACCCGCAGACTCACTCGACAAACCGAGCGCCCCGCCGGCGAGCTTTGAGTTCCTCATCCATACGCTCTTCACGCAGGCGCTTATGGCGCTGGGCCGTATCCCAAACCCGATCACAAAGCAAAGCCTGGTGAACATGGCCACGGCCCGTCACTTTGTCGATACGCTCGCGATGCTCGAGCAGAAGACCGTTGGCAATCTCAGCGATGACGAAAGACGGCTGCTCGACGAGATTCAGCACCAGTTGCGAATGATGATCCTCACCGACAAACCCTCCTGATGGCAGCAGAAATTCTTGACGGCCGTGCCCTTGCCTCCCGCATCGAGGCCGATCTTTGCGCGGAGGTCGATACGTTTGCATCGATGTTTCGTCGCCGGCCTCGGCTGGTGGTGGTGCTCGTGGGTGATGTCGCCGCGAGTGCGTCGTATGTGAAGGGCAAAGCCGCGGCCGCGGCTCGCGTGGGGATCGAGTCAGACGTGGTATCGGTGCCCGGAACCGCGACGACGCCTGAGATCGTGAGCCTCGTTCAGGCAATCGCTCGCGGCGATCATGGCCATGCCGACGGCATTCTCGTGCAGCTTCCGTTGCCCTCGCATGTCGATACCACGGCGGTGCTCGATGCCGTGCCCCCCGATCGCGACGTGGATGGGTTTCATCCAGAAAACGCCGGGCTTCTTTCGCAGGGGCGGCCGCGGTTTGTGCCGTGTACCGCTGCCGGCGTGCAACGCATCTTGATTGATGCGGGAATCGAAACGGCTGGCCGTCATGCCGTGATTGTGGGACGCAGCGACATCGTCGGCAAGCCGCTGGGGGCGCTTTTGGCCGCCAAGCCTCCTCGCACGGTAGCGCCGGGCCAGCGAACTTGCTGCGATGCCACCGTCACGCTCTGCCACAGTCGCTCAGCCGACCTGGCAAGCCTCACCCGCCAGGCCGACATCCTCGTCGCCGCCGTTGGTCGCCCGAAGCTCATCACCGCCGACATGGTGAAGCCCGGGGTTACCGTCATCGACGTCGGCATTAACCGTGTTGAAGGCAAGCTCGTTGGCGACGTCGATTTCGATGGCGTCCGTGAAGTCGCCGGAAAAATCACGCCTGTGCCTGGCGGTGTGGGACCTCTCACCGTCGCGATGCTCTTGGCCAACACGCTCCTGGCCGCGGAGCTCAACGCCCGCCGGTGACGTGCCACTGCCGCTTGGCTCAGTGAGTATCTGATTCGGCGGCTGCGGCACGGCTCTCTTCGAGTCGCAACTCGGCCTTCGTTCGGAGAAGGCCCGTGGCGTTTTGCACAGCCTTCTCGTACCAGTCGGCCGCATGCTGATGCATTCCCGCCGCGGTCAACCCGGTTTGACCTCCAGCCAGCTCCTGCCAGCCGTCAGCGAGCTCGACCTGCTGCTCCGGGCTCGTGGGTGACGCCAGTTCCTTGGTGGCGAGGGGCCCAAGCTCTGTGTCGCCACTCGCGGCCAGCTTCGCGAGCCCGTCTTCCCAGTTTCCCAGCACAAAGCATTCATAGCGGCCAGCGGCGAGATTCGCTTGTCGGTCGGTGCCGTCGGTGGCAAGCTTCTTCACCGCCTTCTCATACACGGTGAACGACGCGAGTCGCTTGCCCACTTCGGCATCGAGAATTCGAATCTGCTTGATCAGCGGGAAGGGCGCCGCTTTCTTCCCTTCGCTCTCGGCAAGCTTGCACAGCCTGTCGGCGATCTTGAAACGCGATGCCTCATCGGCCTTTTTCGCCAATTCGAAGGCCTCGCTGGCAGCCGATCGACGCTGCTCCGTGCTCTTCGCCTCGTCGGCACATGCAGCGATCCAATCGGCTTTCCTCGACCACGCATCGATGGCGAAGGAACCCGCAATCGCGTCGATGGCCTCGAGCCCCGTAGCGAAGTCTCCTGCCGTGGCGGCAAGGCCGGTCACTTCCTCGAGGATTACGTACCGACCTGCAGGGTCATCGTTGATGTCGTTGGCGACGGAGAGAAGCCGCTTGGCCAGTTCCGACTTCGCGGCCGAGGTGGTGGCCTCCGCGATCTCGGATGCAAACGTGTCTCGCATGAGTTGTGACGCGCGGGTGCGCGCTTTTTCATTCGGGATGGGCGGCAACGTATCACCCGATGAAGCTGGCTCCGCCGGCTCGGCCTCTGGGGTTTCGGGTGTGCTTTCGATCGGGGGCTCGGGCTCGGGCTTCGTGGTCAGCTCAGGCTTTGCCGACGGTTCCGGAGAAGGCTCGGGCCTCGCGGGCTGTGGAGCCGGTTCGTCGGGCGGCAGCTTGTCAAGCAATCCGGCAAGGGTCTGCGGAGGCTTCGGTTTGTCGGCAGGCTTTGGTGTTGGAGGTTCTTTCACCGGGGGGGGAGTCGGGATCTGCGGAGGCCGCTGGGTCGGTGTTGATGTTGCCAGCGAATCGAGGGACGGCATCGGATCGGGTTTTGCGACCTCGGCGGGTTTCGCGCCCTTGGGTTTCTTGGCCTCACCAGAAGAGCCGCCGCCCGGAAGCCCGAAGGCGACCAGCCAGATGACCACGAGCCCCACGAGGGTTCCGCCCGCGATCCCGAAGAGCAGTTTGTTGGAACCCTGATCTGGCTCGGGCGGAGCCACGGACGGGGGTGGAGGAACGGTCGCTGCCTTGCCCGCCGCCTTCGCAGGCAGGCATGTCTTCAACTCACGAACCACCTCTTGCATTGACGCAAAGCGCTCGTCGGGATTCTTGGCCAGCATCTTCGCGAAGATGCGGTCGAGAGCCTCGGGCACCTCGGGGCGGGCCGCGCGGAGCGATGGCACCGGCTTCGTGCTATGGGCCACGATCTGCATCGTCGGCCCCTTGCCCTCAAACGGCGGCCGGCCCGTCACAAGCGAGTGAAGGGTGCAGCCGAGGCCGTAGATGTCGGATCGCTGGTCGGCACTCTTGGCATTGGCGGCCTGCTCGGGGGCCATGTATTCGTAGCTGCCGAGCACCTGGCCTTGAATGGTGAGGCTCTCGCTATCATCGCCCTCTCCCAGGGCGCCATCCTTCTCGATGTGGGCCAGGCCGAATCCCACGATCTTCACCACGCCTTGGCCATCGACCACGAGCTTGCTTGGCTTGATGTTGCGGTGGATCACGCCCTGGTCATGAGCGTAGGCCATCCCCGATGCGGCCTGGACGGCGTAGTCGATGGCCTTGGGAATCGGGAGTGGCCCTTGGGTTTTCGACAGATCGTTGAGATTGTCACCGTCGATGTATTCCATCACCAGATAACTGGTGTCTCCCTGCTGGGCCGCTTCGTGGGCCCGCACGAGATTGGGGTGCTCAAGCAGCGCGAGGATTTTTGTGGCGCGGTGAAACCGCTCGGTGAACTGCCTGGAGGCCGCGGCCTGTTCGGAGAGAAACTTGATGGCCACCGTGCGGCCCATGAGCCGGTGCTTGGCCTTGTAGATCGCCCCGCGGCGGGAATCGTTGAGCAGTTCGAGCAAGACGTACTGGTCGAGAAACACCCCGCCTGGTCCGGCGATGCCTTGGTCGCTTGAGTCGCCATGTTCGGGCGCTGTCATGCAGTGTTCCTTCTCAAAAGGTCAAAAATGAAAAACGGTGAATTGGCGGTGCGTACGAGTGCCACGCGAAAAACCTTTTTGCCTCCACAAGAGCTTTGGCGAGCGGCTCACCGTCTTTGGATCGCTGGGCCGGTGGGAGCGACTTCCAGAACGCCTTCATCTCCTCGGCCGTCAGCAGCCCAGATGCGATAATCGCCTGACCGAGTTGATCTGGTGTCACCGACACGCCGCACCCTCCGAGAGATTTGGCATAGGGTACCACCAAAGGCATCGTAGGGCGATGCTGACATGCTGGGGGGGACCGTTGATCACGCTGTACGATCGGCAGCCGCCTTGAAGGCCACCGGCCTCCAGACCAAGCGAGAAGTGGTTGAACAGGGCCTGCGGACGCTCCTGCGACTGAAGCAACAGACGGAACTCCGCAAGCTGCGGGGGAAGTATGAGTGGGTCGGTGACCTCGACCGCATGAGGCGGAACAAGTGATCCTCGTCGACCGTCAAGCCGACGGCCGGTAGCATGACCTCGTCTCGATGGCTGGCACGCTCGGTTCATCGGTCAGTCGACAACAAGACGACGTTTGCCGCCTGGCCAGGCCGGCTGGGTGGAAAGAACGACGTGAACGAGCTCGCCCCCGAAATCACAGTTACGAAACACACTCGCCAGCCCGTGAACATGCCATGAAGAATCTTTATCTGCTCACGGTTTTTTCGCTGGTCGTCGGATCAGTGGCACTGGTTCGGGCCGGCGACGGTCGTGGCCGAAGCCCGAAGAAGGGGATTGGCCTCATCACCGTTCGGGAAAACAAGGATTCCTGGAGAGCCAAGGTTCGATCACTCGACGTGCAGTGGCACTATTCGTGGGGGGCTGAGATCCCCTCGAACGAGCCCGAGAATGTGGAGTTCGTGCCGATGATCTGGGGCGGACGAAACCCGGAGAGCGATCGATCCCGCGCGATGATCGAGGCCCTCACGGAGGCTGGCAAGGACGAACACGTCGCGCACCTCCTGGGGTTCAATGAGCCCGACAGCGACTCGCAGGCGAACCTTTTGGTCGAGCAAGCGCTTGGTGGCTGGCCCGCCCTCATGACGACCGGGCTTCGGCTCGGCAGTCCCGCGTGCGTCCATCCAGACAACGATTGGATGCAGCGTTTCATGCGCGAGGCCGATGAGAAAAAGTTCCGCGTCGACTTCGTTTGTGTGCATTGGTACGGCGGCCCCAATGCCAAGTCGTTGGTCGATCGGCTCCGCAAGATCCACAAGCTCTACGGGAAGCCGATCTGGATCACCGAATTTGCGGTGGCCGACTGGAAGGCCAAAAAGCCGGAAGACAACAAACATAAACCTGAGCAGGTGCTCGCTTTCATGAAGGAAATCCTGCCTGCGCTCGATCGGCTGGAATTCGTCGAACGCTATGCCTGGTTCCCAGCCGACGAGACGAGCGCTCGGCTCAGCCCGTCAGCCCTCTTCCACGAAGACGGCTCGCTCACCACGCTCGGGCGCTTTTACGCCAAGCATTGAAGGGACGCGGCGCGGCCCCGAAAGTCCACGGTTGGAGACCTGTTTTTTTGGGTGTGCGCACATCGGCTACGCGTTCACCTTCGGCATTGCCGTTCCCTATTGCGGATGGATACGAGCGGCGGCTCACTCACCGGCAAGCACATCGAGGTACTTCTGGTAGGCGTAAACGCGGTCGCGGCGTTTGCCGGAGGTCTCCCGCAGGATTCCCGTCCTCTCGAGGGCCTCGATGGCCTTGATCGCCGTGGGTTTGCTGACGCCCAGCAACTCGGTAGCCAGGGGCAGTGTCACGACCGGCCTCGACGGAAGAAAATCCAGAAGCCGAACCGCCGGCACGGTGACGCTGTCATGGGCGATCAAGCGGGCCCGGTCTTTCCCGAGCAGCGCGAAGAGCTTCTCGGCCGCGAGCACGCCGTCATCAGCGGCCTCGCGGACGCACTCGAGAAAGAACACCGTCCATCCCTCCCAGTCGCCGGCGCTGCGCACGCCGCTGAGGCTGGCGTAGTAGTCCTGCTGCCGCCGCTTGAGCGCCAGGCTCAGGTAGAGCATGGGACTCTTGAGCAAGCCCCAGTGTTCCAGGAGCAGTGTGATCAGCAACCGTCCGATGCGGCCGTTGCCATCCAGAAACGGGTGGATCGTCTCGAACTGCACATGTGCCAGCCCCGCCTTGACCAGCGGCGGAAGCGCATCATCCGCGTGAAGCCACTTCTCGAGCTGGGCCATGAGCTCGGGCACGACCTCTGGCGGTGGCGGAACAAACCGAGCGTTCCCCGGCCGCGTACCGCCGATCCAGTTCTGTGAGCGACGCACCTCGCCGGGCATCTTGTCCGCCCCGCGCACACCTCGCATCAGGCGTTTGTGCGCTTCGCACAGCAGGCGTGTGCTCAGCGGCAGCCCCTTGACACTGGCGATCTGCTTTCGGGCGAAGGTCAGCGCGTCGACGTAGTTGCAGACATCCCGGACGTCGTCCGGGCGCTCAGCCTGCTTGGTCGCCTCGAATGTCACCACGTCCTGAAGGGTCGCCTGCGTGCCTTCGATCTCCGACGAGACGACCGCCTCCTTGCGAACAAAGCCGTACAGGAACCACTGGGCGCTGGGCACCATCGCGCCGGCGACGCCGAGCTTGCCGACGGCGACGACCGCCGCCGTGTGCAGGGCCGTCAACCGCTGGTCGATCATCAGCGGCGGATCGGCGGGCGGCAATGGCGTGGGCACAAACGCCCGGAAGTCTTCGCCCCCGACGTCTGAGCCCCAGTATGTGCCTGTGGTGCGTGGCATGGCTGGGAAAGGATGCTTTCTGAACGGTCGTCGCTAGGAAAGAAGTCTTGACTACCATCGCCAGCTAGTCAAGTCCGCTTGACTAGCTGGTTGCAATGCCGGCAGCCGCTCTCCGAAGTCATGCTCAGTATGGGCGGTGTCGTGGCGAAGCACGTGTTAAGGAGGTCGTCTCACCCACGATTTTGACTTCGACTTGGGAGTCCGTTTCGTGCTAGATATCCCTCGCTCGACTCACCATCTCGCGAACAGGCTCAACGATGGTTCCGCTCGACCGCACACAGCTCGGGTCTTGGTGCCTCGCGCTCACGCTGCTTGTGTCGCCAAAGTTCGCGCTGGCGGACGACTCAGAGGAACAGAGCCAGGGGCCCGCTGCCGCGACGGCCTTGCCGAATCCGCCGACCGCCGATGCCCCGCACCCGCTCACGCCGGTATTGGAGTTTGCGCGAAAGGAGCAGGCCTTTCTCCGAAACACCGTGAAAGGTTTTACCTGCCGACTGGTGAAGCGCGAGCGGATCAAAGACACGTTGCAGGAGTACCACTACATCGACATGGAGGTGCGCGAGGAGATTCGCAGCGGCGAGCGGATCGAGAAACCGCTCAGCATCTTCTTGAGGTTTCTGGGGCCCGACGATGTCGCCGGACGCAGGGTGCTGTATGTCGAAGGCCAGAACGAAGGACAGATGGTGGTTCGCAACGGCGGCAAACGGTTCGCACAGGTGGTGGTGAAGATCGACCCTCGTGGAGAGCGGGCGAGTCGCGAGAGCCTGGTGCCGATCACCGAAATCGGCTTTGAACAGATTCTCAGCCGAATGATCGTGATTCTCGAGACTCACGCCCGCGTCGATACCACGGGCGAGAACACCCACGTGCATCGCATCGTGGGCGCGAAGTTGAACAAGCGGCCCTGCACCGTGATCCGGATCACGCATCCCGAGAAACAAGTCGGTCTGAACTTTCATGAAGCCAACGTGTTCGTGGACGACGCGCTCCACGTGCCCGTGCGCGTCGACTATTCCGAATGGCCGGACCAACCCGGTGCCGCACCTCGCCTGATGGCCGAGTATTCGTACACCGATCTCGAGATCAACCCCTCACTGGGCGATGACCATTTTGACCCTGCTCTCCTCCGGTCGCATGAGTGAGAGTGAGACCGTTCAGCGGCATGGTCGGTGTCGAGCAGAAGATTCGCCGGCGTGATGTCATGATGAATCACGCCATCACCGTGGGCATACTCCAGCCCGCGGGCCGCCTGAAACTCGGAAATGCTGCCGGCCGCAACGAACGCCTTGGCGAGGCTGTCGCCATCCTTCGGCCGCTGTCCCGACGGGATCGCGGCCCAAAACGCCTTCAGGTCGTCGGCCTCCATGAAGCCGGCGCGCACGACCGCTAGGGTTCGTTTTCCGAAACGCAATAGAGCCTGTTGTCGGACCGGATGAAAATCTGGCCGTCAACGATCGCCGGAGTGCCGCTGAAGCGGCTCTCGTCGCCAAAATTGTTGCCACCGACATACTTGAATTCGGCCGATGCCTCGATCACATGGACGGTGCCATCGCGGGACGTCATCAAAAGCATGTCGCCGATCGCGACCGGTGACGCGTAATCGCCGGCGGGCCGCCGCGCGGCTGGTTCAGCCGCCTCGTTCTTGATGCGTTCCTTGAAGATGTACTCGCCGGTTTTGCAGTCTGCGCAATAGGCGATTCCCCTGGACGCCCAATAGAGTCTTCCATTGGCAACGATGGGAGTGCCGATTCCGCTCCGCAGCGGCTTCTCCCAGAGAACGTGCGTAGACGTTACATCACCTTTTCCGCCGAGTTTGACCGCGATGCCCCGACCTTCTCGGCCACCCATGGCATACACCGCTCCGTCACCGGCGACGCAACTTCCGCAGATCGTTGCGTCGATCGGCGACTTGGCAGACCATAGCTCCGTTCCGGTGACCGGGTCGTAGCCAAGTATCTTGCCGGGCATGTCAACGATCAATTGGTCCTGCCCCTCAACCTCGACGATGATCGGCGTCGACCACGAGTTCGTGAAGTTTGGGTCGGTGACCCGCCAGACCTCGCTGCCGTCGGATTGCTTGAGCGCGATCAATGCATGGTCCGTGTTGCCGGCATTCAGGATCACCAGATCCCGGTATAGCATGCAACTGGCACCGTCGCCCCACTTGGCCGGATCGCTTTTGGTGCCCACGTTCGTTTTCCACAGTTGCTTGCCGTCGGTGTCGAAGGCAAACACGCCCGTCTTGCCGAAGTGGACAAAAACACGCTTGCGATCGGTCGCGGGCGTGCTGCTGGCATAGCCGTGCTCCGTGATGAATCCCTCATACGCGTCTTCATCGTGCTCCGAATCCACCGTCGCACGCCAAACCTCGGTGCCGTCATTCCTATTGAAACAGATCAAATGCCGTTTCAGGTCGCTGAGCTTGCCGGGATTCTCAGCTTCGATTCCGTAACCGGTGTAAGAGGTCACGTACACGCGATCGCCGGAAACAATCGGGCTGGAAGCACCCGGTCCGGGCAGATCGACTTTCCATTCAAGATTTTTTGTGGCGTCCCACGAGATCGGGGCGGATGTGCTTCCGGCGAAACCGGAGCCATTGGGACCCCGGAAGCGGGGCCATTCCTCAGACGCCCACGTGGCGAAACACAACAGCAGCAATGCTGCCCAGACCGCAAAGCAGACACATTTCATTTCTTCCTCTCGCGATCGGATGGCGCAGTTTGGTCGCCTACTGAAACATCATGCTCACCGACTCGTTACGGTGGATGCGTTTGATGGCCTGGCCGAGGAGGCTTGCCACCGAGAGCACCTGCACGTTGGGAAGCATTTTGCCGGGCGTGAGCGGGATCGAGTCGGTGATGATGATCGACTTGAAGGGGGCGCTCTTGAGCCGTTCGATGGCCGGGCCCACGAGCAGGCCGTGGGTGGCCGCGGCGTAAATCTCCTTCGCCCCATGGGCGTGGAGCACGTCGGCCGCGCCGCAGATCGAGCCGGCCGTGCTGATCATGTCGTCAAACATGAGGGCGGTCTTGCCCTCGACATTCGCCCCGATGATGTTGGCGCTCGTAATCGTGTCGGCGGAGTGTCGCCGCTTGTCGATGATGGCCAGCGGTGCGCCGAGTCGGTTGGCATGACCGAGAGCGCGTTTGATGCCGCCTTCATCGGCGCTCACACACACAAGCTCGTCCTTCGGGAGGTCGAGCGACTGAAAGTGATTGTTGAGCACCGGCGCGGCATAGAGATGATCGACCGGCACGTCGAAGAAGCCCTGGATCTGCGCCGCATGGAGATCCATCGCGAGCACACGATCGGCACCGGCCCGCGTGATGAGGTTGGCCACGAGCTTGGCCGTGATCGGCACGCGGCCTGAGTCTTTGCGGTCTTGGCGGGCGTAGCCGAAATAGGGGATCACCGCCGTGATGCGAAACGAGCTTGCCCGCTTGAAGCTGTCGATCATCACGAGCAGCTCCATGATGTGCTCGTTGACCGGAGGGCAGGTGGCCTGCACGATGAAAATGTCGCGGCCGCGAACATCTTCATCGATCTTGCAGGAAATCTCGCCGTCGGGGAAACGCCCAATCGAGATCTTGCCCAGCGGCAGGTTCAGGTAGCGACAGATGTCCTGCGACAGAGCCGTATTTGCAGGCCCCGAAAAGATCTTCAGGTCGTTCATTCGGATCGCTCGAAAGGCGACAGGGGCCGGTCCTGGAACCGGCTCCTAAAAAGGGGCTGCGGCGACCGCGGCCCGGAAGGCACACTGTGACGCACGCTCGGGGTTGCTTCAAGCCTCGGTGAACTTGACGGCCCACGGACACGGGCCAGACAACTACGAGCGATCTGTTTTCACGAAAGAGGACTCAGAGCCTATCCGAGAACCTTGTCTGCCGTCGGTCGGCTGCGCGGCATGCTGGACATCGTCAGGCTGCATCGACGAATCTCACTGGATTCGCCTGCTTCGCCTTCCTTGCCAGCAATGCCGCTCGCTCGACCTTTGGGCTTACGACCACTTCTCGGATAGGCTCTCGCTCATGCCCACGCACACGCTCCGCCTTGCCGACACGACCGATGGGCCGTTCGTCGATCCATCTTGCACGCACGAGGCGGGGCCACTTGGTGTTTGTACCACGCTGCTCTCGGATGGTCGCCGCGAAGGCGTGCGGCTCGTCGAGCTCACGGCGGGCGATACGCGGGTGGTGGTGCTCCCCGACCGGGGGCTTGGCATCTGGAAGATGACGGCGGGGGGCGTCGAGCTGGGCTGGCAGTCGCCCGTGAAGGGACCGGTGCATCCGTCGTTTGTGCCGCTCACGGAGCCATCGGGCTTAGGCTGGCTTGATGGATTTGATGAGCTCGTGGCGCGGTGTGGCCTCGTGAGCAACGGGGCACCCGATTTCGACGCGAGTGGTCGGCTCCTCCACGGGCTTCATGGTCGCATCGCCAATCTGCCGGCGCATGATGTCGCCGTCACGCTCGATGAAGAGGCGGGCACTGTGACGCTCACCGGAGCCGTCGATGAGACGCGGTTTTTGTTTCATGCCCTGCGGATGGAGACACGGCTCGTGCTCCACGCGGATAGCCACCGCATCGCATGGACCGACACCGTCACGAATCTTTCGGATCGACCGGCCACGATGCAGATGCTCTATCACGTGAACATGGGGCCGCCGATGCTCGGGGCCGGTGGCGAGGCTGTTTTGGCCATCGACGAACTGGCCCCGCGGGATTCGCACGCCGCAACCGATGTCCCCACGTGGAATCGCTACGCAGCTTCTCGGCCGGGCCACGCCGAACAGGTTCACTTTGCCACGCTCCGCCCCGCTGCTGACGGCATGGCGACTGCAATGCTGGTGTCGCCCGACGGCACACGCGGCGCCGCCCTCACATGGAAGACTGACACGCTCCCCTGGTTTGCCCTCTGGAAGAATCTTGGCGGCGAGCGAGACGGCTATGTCACAGGGCTCGAGCCCGCCACCAACATTCCGAACGCTCGCTCGTTTGAGGAAACACAAGGCCGTGTCGTGAAGCTCGAACCTGGCGAGAGCATCACCTTCGACCTTGCCCTTGAGGTTGTGAGCGGCGATCAACTCGCCGCAATCCGTGGCGACCTTGAAGCGATCGCCGCCACGTCACCCCCACGGGTTCACGCCCAGCCCCGTGCTGGCTGGTCGCCCGGCGCTTGACGCGATTCCGAGGTCGGTCACGTTACATCGGGGTCTTGAAACCCATCGCGCGGACGATGCACCAGCCGTTGAGGCCTTCAAAGATCGAGAAGGCGCCGCCGGCGATCGCTCCGATGCCGGCCCAGAGGGCCCACCCGGGAAGAAACTCGAGAAACCAGGCCGCGACGAGGCCGGTGCCGATGGCGTCGGCGATGGCCCCGGTGACGATGCGGGCGGTGCGGCCCCTCTGATCGATGTTGCACTGCATGGCTGATGGTCCCGAAAGTTGCCCATCCAAATGCCACTATGATAGGCGACCGCACGAGCGCGGGCCATTCAGCCAAAAAGCTCAGTCACGGCGTTACCGCCATCGACGAGCTTGATGGGGCGGCCAGACGGGGCCATGTTTTCGATCGTGGGATCGATCCCCATGCTCTTGCAGAACGTGGCAAAAAGATCGGGCACGGTCACAGGCCGGTCAGTCACTTCTGAGCCAGCGTCATCAGTCTTGCCGATCACTGCGCCGCCCGTCACGCCGCCGCCGGCCAGTACCGCATTGAAACTTCGCGGAAAATGATCGCGGCCGCCGCGGGGGTTGATCTTCGGCGTGCGTCCGAATTCGCCCATCCAGATCACGAGCGTGTCGTCGAGCATGCCTCGGGCGTGGAGATCACGGATGAGCGCCGCAAAAGGCTGATCGACTTCACCGGCCAGTTCTTTCACCTTCTCAAAATTGTCTTGGTGGGTGTCCCAGCCGTTTGAGGCCACCTCCACGAACGTGACGCCATGCTCAATGAGCCGCCTCGCGAGTAGGCAGCCGGAGGCAAAGGAACCCTCTCCATATTCCGCACGCACCGCTTCGGGCTCAGCCTCAACATCAAAAGCCGTCATCGACGGGCTCAGGATCATCTTCGTCGCACGTCGGTAGAGATTCGCGTGGTCGGCGGCTTCCTGCGGCAGACTCTTCGCGAAACCCGAGCCGAGCCGTTCCATGAGACCGAGCCGACGGAGATGGCGATCTGAGGGCACCGTAGGAACCGTATTGTCGGGTGGCTTCGTGGCGTTTCGTAGCTCAAAAGGGTCCCACTGCAGGCCCAAGAGGCCGGCGCCCGAGTCGCCACGACCGCGACTCCCGATTCGCACGACAGGCGGCAGGTCAGCCGTGCCACCGTTGGCACCCTCAGCAAGCTGGCTCGAGACGATCGAACCGAGCGTGGGGTGACGGGCGCTGGGATTGGGGAGGTAGCCCGTGTGTAAGAGATAGCTTGCCCGCGGATGGCTGCCCTCCTTGCTTGTCATCGATCGGATCACGGCGAGGTGATCGGCGACGGTGGCGACCTGCGGCCAGTGTTCTGCAAACAGCACTCCGGGAACGGCCGTTGGGATCGCCTTGGTGCCGCCGGCATTCGTGTGCCCCGCGTCGAGCGGGCTGAAGGTTTCAAACTGGGATGGGCCGCCTGCCATCCAGAGAAGAATGCAGGCCTTGCCTCGCTTTTTGATGTCGGCGGCGTGGAGCGAGACGGCATCGGCGAAGGGGGGCGCACACGCTGCAAGGCCTGCCGCTGGCACCAGGCGAAGGAGGTCACGGCGAGGAAGAAAGAGCGGTGGCATCGTTGGCCTCGGCATTACTTGCGATGGACGAACTCGGCACTGTTGATGAGCGCCCAGAAAATGTCTTCAAAGGCTTCAGCACGATCGCTGGTGGTTCGCACATGGTCGATGCACACGGCGATCTCGGCCGACGTGGCGTGACGTGCGAGCGTGCGGACATGGAGCTCGTCGGCCACGGCGCGGTCGTCGGGCTCCTCACGAAGGAGCTGGCCCAGGAATGTGCGGCGTTTGCCATCGAGCCCGCGGGCGAGATGCTTGCCGTTCATGAGCATGAGCACCTGGGGGATCGAGCCTGTGATCTCGTCGCGTGGAAGGCCCGGGTCGTAGCCGAAGACATGGTTGAAAACGTTTCGAGGCGTCGCAAACGGCTTTGTTTTGTTGGCCGGTCGCTGCTGTGCTGCGCGGGCGGCAAAGCCCTCTTCGTCGATACCCAGGGCGAGCATCACCTGGGAGAAAAGCTGATCGGCTCGAAGCCGCTGCGGGCAGCTTGCCTCACCAATGGCCCGCGACCCATCGGCCCGCGACTGCACCTGGGACTGATAGGCGGGCGTCGCCATCACGGCGCGGAAGAGCACCTTAAGGTCGTGGTCTGCGGCCACGAATTTCGTGCAGAGGGCATCGAGATCATCGGCCCCACGTGGCTCGCGGTCAGGCCCAAGGTCATCGATACCATCATAAAAGCCGTCGCCGACAAGCTCGGTCCAGATGCGATTCACGATGGCCCTTGCGAACCACGGATTCTCCTTTGACGTGATGTGGCGTGCCACGGTCTCACGCCGCTCGAGATCGGGCGTGCCGAGCGGCATCGTGTGGCCGGTGAGGAAGAACTTCGGCTGCATCACCGTGCCGGGCTTCGATGGATCGTCGATGTCGGGCATCGTGTGCTCGAGATCGCCACGTCGAGGGTTGTCGGGTTTTTTGCCACGCCCGCGGCGACTGAAATCGCGTGAGACCACCTCAAAGCGATCGGGGCCTGCGCCCGGCATTCGATCGATCTTGACCCGAGGGAAGAAGGCCGCGAGCTCGTGGAACTGGTTTCGCTTCCAGCGATCGGTGAAATGGTCGTGGCACTGGGCGCATTGAATTTGGATGCCATTGAAGACCCGTGAGACCTCGGCGGCAATGTCGGAGGTCTCGCCCATCTGCGCCATGATGATGGCGGTCTCGCCATGCTCGGCCGGGGTGCCGAGGGCAGTGATCATGTCGTCGGCGATGTGATCCCAGCGGGCCACGGGCTTCGACAGGTGGCTCGTCAGGAACGCCTCAAGAGGTTTCGCCATGAAGATGGCCCGATCATCGCTTCGACGATACAGGATCACGTCGCGAAAGTACCGTGACCAGTTGGTTGCCCAGGCCGGATCGGCGAGGAGCCGGTTGACGAGGTCGGTTCGCTTGGAAGCTGACCGCGAGGCGACGAATTCGTCGAGCTCGTTGCCGGTGGGCTGGCGACCGATGAGGTCGAGCGTGGCCCGGCGGAGAAACGTTGCATCGTCGCAGCGAGGCGGGGGCGCGGGGCTCGCGGCCAGGGCCAGGAGGGGGGCGGCAGTCGTCAGAACGACCGCACAAAGCAGGCAAGCAACGCTTGATTTTAGGACCATGGAGTATTCAACGCCGCACCTTGTCACAGGGTTGCGGTCGCCTCCTCACTCAGCCGCAAAACGATATCCGACCCCCTGTTCGGTGAGGAGGTACCGCGGCTGGGCCGGGTCTCGTTCGATCTTCCGCCGGAGGGTGGCCACGAAGACCCGCAGGTAGTGGGTCTCATGGGTGTCGTGTGGGCCCCAGACTTCTCGCAGAAGAAACCGGTGCGTGAGCACCTTGCCGGCGTTCTGCATGAGCAGCACGAGAAGCTTGTATTCAAGGGGCGTCAGATGGACGGGTTCGCCGGCCCGTGACACAACCCGTGTCGCGAGGTCGATCCGGATTTCGCCGACACTCAACACCGATGCCTCGGCGGCCTGTGGACTTGCATGCCGTAGCGCCGTTCGCATCCGTGCCAACAGTTCGCCCACGCCAAACGGCTTGGTGACGTAGTCGTCGGCCCCGCCATCGAGCGCCTCGATCTTCTGTTGTTCCTGATCGCGGGCCGAGAGTACGAGAACAGGACCACGAAACCATTCTCGAAGTCGCCTTAGAACATCCTGGCCATCAATGCCCGGCAGGCCGAGGTCGAGGATCACAAGATCGGGCGGCTGATCTGCGGCGAGCCGCAGGCCTTCTTCACCGGTCGCGGCTTCGGCAACGCGGTAGCCCTTCGCGGCGAGCGCTGCCCTCAGGAATCGCCGAATCGGTTCCTCGTCTTCGATGAGCAACACGCGATGATCGTTGTCTGCCATGGAACAAGGTTCTCGAGCGTGATCATCCCGTGGACGAGGTCAGGTGGGCGACGGACATGGGCGGAAGCGTGTCGCCCAGCGGCAGCCGGATCACGAACTCCGCACCTCTATCTGGGCGTGTCGCCGCCGTGATCGTGCCACCATGCAGTTTCACGATTGCGCGACAGATCGCCAGACCTAGCCCGCTGCCACGCCCTGAATCGGCCCCCGGTGTGCCCCGATAGTAGCGGTCGAAGATTTTTTCTTCCGACCCGGAGACGAGACCGGGCCCGTCATCAGCCACCGAGATCACGAGCGAGGCGCCATCGAGTGTGCTCTTGATTTCGATTCGCGTGCCGGCAGGCGTATGGCGGGCGGCGTTCTCGAGGAGATTCACGAGGGCCTGCTCGAGGAGCAACCCATCGACACAAATCATCGGAATCACCGGAGCGATCTGCACGGTCACCGAATGCTGCTCGAGCGCATCACGCGTGCGGTGCAACGCCGAGCCCACGATGTCTTCGAGCAGGTGCCACTGCTTGTTCGGCGTCACCGCCCCCGAGTCGAGCCGCGAAATCTGGAGGATGTTTTCGAGGAGCCTATTCAGACGGTTTGCCTCGTCGGAAATGGTTTCAAGCAGCTCCCGCCGCGTCTCTTCCGTAGGTGAGTCGCTCTGCAAAAGGCTGCCGCTGGCACCGGCGATGGCCGCCAATGGCGTCTTGAGATCATGCGACACGCTGCTGAGAAGCGTGCTGCGGACCTGTTCCGCTTCGGCCTTCACGCGGGCGTCGCCAACGGCCACGGTCATGCGGTCACGCTCCAGGGCCAGGGCCAACTGGCTCGCGCAGCTTTCGAGCCACTGACGATGCTCGGGATGCAAGAGCCAGTCAGTCCCCTCCGTCCGCACGCCCATCGCACCGAGCGGGCCTTGCGAGCCGCCTAGCGGAAAGAAGAGGGCGATGGCGCTCGGCAGTGTGTCGGTGCCCTTGCCGGCCATCTGGTCGTGGGTCATGACCCAGTGGGCGGTCGGGCCGCTGAGGGCGTGCTTGGTAATGCTCGTATCTTCACCGAACATGACCACCAGATTCCCGCCATCTCCTTTGAGATAGATGGCGACCTCGCCGCCGACCATCTCTCGCACATGCTGCCCCGCCGCGCCCAGCAGAAAGATGTCACCCGTGAGGCCGCCGAGTTGTTTGCCGAGACGGTAGAGAGCAATGGTGCGCCGTTCCCGCTGTCTCCCGGATTCCAATTGCGTTTGTAGGCGGGCGGTGAGCGTACTGATGAGGATGCCGATGGCAAGCATCACGGCAAACGTAAAAAGGTATTGCGTGTCGTGGACGGTCAGCGAGAACTGCGGTGGCACGAAGAACAGGTCGAAGATCAGGACCGATGCCACGCTCGCCTGGATCGCCGGAATGCGACCGAACCGGAAGGCGACGAACGCCACGGCCGCAAGAAAAATCATGACGATGTTGGCTTCGGCCACATGCAGGTCATGCAGCCACGCTGCCAGGAGTGAGCCCGCCACCACGACGCCCCCCGCCGCAAGGGAGTCGCGCCACTGAATGTGCCGGGCCGCTCGGGGCACGGGCTCGGCCTGGCGACGCTCTTCCTGGCCCTGAATCACATAGACGTCGATTTCGCCGCTGGTGTCGAGCAGGTCTTCGACCACGCTTTTCCAGAGCACGCGCCGCCAGCGGGGCGCGTGCGTCTTGCCCACAAAAATCTTCGTGACGTTGAGCGTGCGGGCGAAGTCGAGAATGGTCTCGGCCACATCGTTCCCGGTGAGCGTCACCGTCTCCGCGCCGAGTCGTTCCGCGAGGCGCAGGTGATCCACGACACGCTGCTTCGCGGCGGGGTCCGTGGCGATCCCGGTCTTCTCGACACACACGGCTACCCACGGCGCGTCGAGGGCCGCCGCCATCTGCCTCGCCGTCCGGATGACGCGGGCGGTGGTCGGGCTCGGGCCGACGCAGACAAGCAGCCGATCAGACGTGGCCCACGGCACATTCGCCGACCGCTGCCTCCGGGCACTTTCCACCTCGGTGTGAACCCGCCGCGCCGTTTGTCGAAGGGAAAGCTCACGCAGCGCCGTCAGGTTCGACTTCTGAAAGAAACTTTCGAGGGCTCGCTCGGCCTGCGACGGGACGTAGACCTTTCCTTCACGCAGCCGTTCGAGTAGCTCCTCGGGCGCGATATCGACGAGCTCGAGGTCGTCGGCTAGCTCAAAAACATTGTCAGGCACGGTTTCCCGAACGGTGATACCCGTGATCTGCCCGATCACGTCGTTCAGGCTCTCGATGTGCTGAACGTTCAGGGTCGTCCAGACGTTGATCCCCGCATCGAGGAGATCGACAATATCTTGCCACCGCTTCGCATGCCGGGAGCCGTCGGCATTGGTGTGGGCGAGTTCATCGACGAGGAGGACATCGGGGTGACGAGCCAGAGCCGCATCGACATCGAACTCCTGGAGTACGACGCCGCGGTACTCGACCGGCCGCGTCGGCAGCGATTCGAGACCGTCGAGGAGCGCCTCGGTCTCCTTGCGGCCGTGGGGCTCGACGTAGCCGATCACGACCTCGCGGCCTGACTCCTTCGCGTGGCGGGCCGTTTCGAGCATCGCGTAGGTTTTGCCCACGCCCGCCGCGTAGCCGAAAAATACCTTGAGCTTTCCCTTTTTGCTCTGGGACTCCTCTGCCTTCAGGACCGCGAGCAACTCGTCGGGGTTCGGTCGGTCCGGTGCCATAGGTATGGATGTCTTGACTCAGCGGTCTTGAGAGCTCGCGTCGAGCGCGAGGTTCAGCTTCAGCACGTTCACCCGAGGCTCACCCAAGACGCCGAACTGACGTGGCTCCGTGAGTCCTTCCACGAGGCTGCGGACAGCTTCCTCCGGCATCGTACGTGCCGCGGCGACCCGCTTCACCTGCACCGCGGCAGCGGCGGGGCTGATGTGCGGGTCGAGGCCGCTCGCCGAGGCGGTCACCAGATCGACCGGCACGGTTTTGGTCGCGGGGTCGTCGTTTCGAAGCGCGGCGATGCGGGCCTCGGCGTTCGCGACCAGCGCCGGGTTGAGCGGCCCCAGGTTGGAGCCCGACGACGCGGCGGCGTTGTATGGAAATGGGCCCGTGGCTGACAGCCGGCCCCAGAAGAATTCGGGCCGAGAGAATGGCTGGCCGACGAGCTCGGAGCCGATGATCGTGCCCTTTTGCCGAAGGAAGCTGCCGCTCGCCTCGAAGGGATACAAGGCTTGGGCCACGACCGTCACGAGCACGGGGTAGATCACGCCGGTGACGAGCGTCAGGCTCGCCAGGAGGATCACCGACGTCCGAAACTGCTGCCACATGATTCAGGCTCCGTGTGTGGGTGTGCCGGTGACGAGATTCGTCCCGAGCGACAAGAGGAGGTCGATCGCCTTGATGCCGATGAACGGGACGATGAGCCCGCCGAGGCCGTAGATGAGCAGATTCGTGCGAAGCAACTGGGCGGCCCCCACCGGCCGGTAGCGGACGCCTCTCAGGGCCAGAGGCACCAGCCCGATGATGATCACCGCGTTGAAAATGACCGCGGCCATCACGGCATTGGCCGGCGACGACAGCCCCATCACGTCGAGGGCTCCGAGCACGGGAAAGGTCGCGGCAAACGCCGCCGGGAGAATCGCGAAATACTTCGCGATGTCGTTGGCGATGCTGAACGTGGTGAGTGCACCGCGGGTCATCAAGAGCTGCTTGCCGATGTTAACGACCTCGATGAGTTTCGTCGGATTCGAGTCGAGGTCGATCATGTTGCCGGCTTCTTTCGCCGCCTGCGTGCCGCTGTTCATCGCGACGGCCACGTCAGCTTGGGCGAGGGCCGGCGCGTCGTTCGTGCCATCACCTGTCATGGCCACGAGCCGGCCTCCCTTCTGGTAGTCACGAATCAGCTCGAGCTTGGCCTCCGGGGTCGCCTCAGCCAGAAAATCATCGACGCCTGCCTCGGCGGCGATGGCGGCGGCGGTCAGCGGATTGTCGCCGGTGATCATGATGGTCTTGATGCCCATTTGCCGCAGCTCTGCGAACCGCTCCTTGATGCCCCCTTTCACAATGTCCTTGAGCTCGATGACGCCGAGCGTGACGGCGTCACGGCAGACAACCAGCGGCGTGCCGCCTGCCTGCGCGATTTCACGGACCGTGGTCTCGAGGGTTTCGGGAAAGCCCCCACCGAGGCTTCGCACATGGGCCTTCACGGCGTCGGCCGCGCCCTTGCGGACCGCATGCCCGTCGATGTCGACACCGCTCATCCGGGTCTTGGCCGAGAAGGGGACGAAGTGTGGCTTGATGGCTTCGAGGTTCCGGCCGCGAAGACCGAACTGCTTTTTCGCGAGCACGGCGATGCTGCGGCCTTCGGGGGTCTCGTCGGCGAGCGACGCCAGGTGCGCCGCGGCGGCGAGGTCTTCCTCGCTCACGCCCGGCGAGGGGATGAAGCGGGTCGCCTGCCGGTCGCCGAGCGTGATCGTGCCGGTCTTGTCGAGCATGAGCACGTCGATATCACCGGCGGCCTCGACCGCACGGCCCGACATCGCGATGACATTCGAGTTGCTCAGCCGGTTCATCCCTGCGATGCCGATCGACGAAAGCAGGGCCCCGATCGTGGTCGGGGCCAGGCACACCAGGAGCGCGACGAGCACCGTGAGGCTCACCGGCTGACCCTGCCCTGACACGGCGACCCCGAACGCCGAGAACGGCAGGAGCGTGGCCACGACCAACAGGAAGATCAGCGTGAGCGCCGACAGCAGGATCGCCAGGGCGATCTCATTGGGCGTCTTTTGTCGCTTCGCACCTTCTACCATTGCGATCATTCGGTCGATGAAAGTATGCCCCGGAAGGGCCGTCACGCGCACGATGAGCCAGTCGGAGATCACCCGCGTGTCGCCGGTGACGGAACTGCGATCGCCGCCGCTTTCCCGCAGGACGGGGGCGCTCTCGCCGGTGATCGCACTTTCATCGACCGACGCGACGCCCTCGTCGATCTCCCCGTCGGTCGGAATGACTTGGCCTGCCTTGACGAGGATCAGGTCGTCGATGCCAAGTTCGGTCGAGGCCACCTCGACGGTTTCTTGCTTCGCGCGGTCCGTGAGCCGATGGGCGACGACCTGCGTGCGGGATTTTCTGAGCGACGCCGCCTGGGCTTTGCCGCGTCCTTCGGCCATTGCCTCGGCGAAGTTTGCAAAGAGGACGGTGAACCAGAGCCAGATCGTCACGCCGAGAATGAACACCGATGACTCGCTCGACGGCACCTGGAGCGACCGCAGCCAGAGCACCGACGTGAGGATGCTGCCGAGATAGACGGTGAACATCACCGGGTTTTTGAGCTGCGTCCGCGGATCGAGTTTGGTCACGGACGACCAGATGGCCTCCGAGAGAATGCCCCCGCGACCGGTTGGCGACGGACTCGACTTCGTGCCCATGATGATCGGGGGCTCCGTTTACGAGGCAAGGGTGAGGTGTTCGACGATCGGGCCGAGCGCGAGCGCCGGAAAGAAGCTCAGCGCGCCGACCACGACCACGACGGCAACCAGCAGGAAGACAAAGAGGGGCGTGTCGGTCGGAAGGGTGCCGGGGCCTGGGGGAACGTGCTTCTTGCCGGCAATCGACCCGGCCATCGCCAGGACGGGGAGCATGACCCAAAAGCGGCCCACGAGCATCGCCAGGCCGAGTAGGCCATTATAGAAGGGCGTGTTAGCGCCGAGCCCCGCAAAGGCCGAGCCATTGTTGTTGGCGGCTGACGAGAACCCGTAGAGGATCTCGCTGAACCCGTGCGGCCCGGGGTTGGCAACGCCGGCCTGGCCCGCCGTGGTGGCGACGGCAACGGCCGTGCCGAGGAGCACCATCGCACACGGCAGAAGGATCACGAGCGAAGCCATCTTCATCTCGAAGGCGCCGATCTTCTTGCCGAGGTACTCGGGTGTTCGGCCCACCATCAACCCGGCGATGAAGACGGCCACGACGGCGAAGACGATCATTCCGTAGAGACCCGATCCCACGCCTCCAAAAACGACTTCACCAAGCTGGATGAGCCACATGGCCGCGAGCCCACCGAGGGGCATGGAGGAATCGTGCATCGAATTCACCGAGCCGTTCGACGCAGCCGTCGTGAACACCGCCCACGTCGCCGATGCCGAGATCCCGAATCGGGTTTCCTTGCCCTCCATGTTGCCGCCGGGCTGGAGGTCGCTCGATGCCTGGTCGATGCCGAGGGGCGTGAGCCGTGGCGAAGGGGCATGCTCGGCCACGAGCGTGAGGGCAAGCATCGCGACGAGGATCGCCGTCATCGCCGCCAGGAGCGTCCAGCCTTGGCGACGATCGCCGACCATCTCGCCAAACGTGATGCAGAGGGCGGCCGGGATCAGCAGGATGGCGATGAGTTCGAAAAGATTCGCCAGGGGCGTCGGGTTTTCGAGCGGGTGCGATGAATTCGTGTTGAAGAAGCCGCCGCCATTGGTGCCGAGCTGTTTGATCGCCACCTGCGAGGCGGCGGGGCCGACGGCAATCCGCTGCGTTGCGACCGTGTTTCCATCGGCATCGGTCGTCGGTTCGAGGAGTGGCACCTCGTGAGACGCGGCGAACGTCTGGACGACGCCCTGCGACACGAGAAGCAGTGCCAACACGCATGAAAGAGGCAGCAGGATCGAAACCGTGCCCCGGACGAGATCGCCCCAGAAATTTCCAATGGTGATGGCATTGGCACGGGTGAAGCTCCGAACCAGCGCGATCAAAACGGCCATGCCCGCGGCGGCCGACACAAAATTCTGGACGGTGAGCCCGGCCATCTGCGTCAGGTAGCTCATCGTCGTCTCGCCGCCGTAGCCCTGCCAGTTGGTGTTCGTCGCGAAGCTGACCGCGGTGTTGAAGGATGAATCGGGTGAGACGGCGGCCTGCTGGTCTGGGTTCAGTGGCAGCGTGGCCTGAAGCCGTTGGAATCCGTAGACGGCAAGTGCGCTTGTGAGGCTGAAGGCCAGCATCGCCGACGCATATTCCTTCCACGTCATTTCCGAATCGGGATTGATTCGGGCAAGTCGAAAGAGCCAGCGCTCGATCGGCCCACACAGGCGACTGAGAAACGTCGGCTCGCCCTGGTACACCCGTGCCATGAACACGCCGAGGGGTGTGACGCAGGCGAACAGGATGCCGAAGATGATTCCGAGGCTGAGCCACGAGGAGGTTGTCATGCGAACCACTCCGGTTTCACGAGGGCGACGACGAGATAGCAGCCGAGGCCGACGGCCATGACGAGCGAGAGCCACATGGTCCAGTCCACGTTCATTCCTCCCCTTGTAGTCCCGCGACGACGCGGACCAAGAGCCACGATGTCGCAAAAAACGCCAGCAATATTCCGAGCCAAAGCACATCCATGGGCACGTCTCCTTGGGCCACGGGCGAAGTATGGCGGAACGCTTCTCAAGATGGCGTCAATTCCGCCGCGTGCCGCATCAAAGTTTCATCAAGGCGACACGCGGCGGTGGGGCTACCCTGTGATCCAGCCGCTCATGAGCAGCGCGGTGAGCAAGGCCGCGAGCGCCAGCCGGTACGCGACGAACGGCCAGAGCGTGTGGCTCGTGAGGATCTTCAAGAGCCAGCGGATTGAGATGTAGCCCGAGACGCCAGCGACAAGCGTGCCCACGACCGCGGCGGTGATGTCGTCGCCCGTGGCGAGGATTTCATGGCGGGCCTTCCAGGCTTCCAGCACGCCCGCTGCACCGACGGCCGGCAGCGACAAGAGAAACGAAAACCTCGCGGCCGTGCGACGGTCGAGGCCCGTGATCATGCCGGCGGCGATCGTGGTGCCGCTCCGGGAAGCGCCCGGAATGAGAGCGAGCACCTGGGCGAACCCCATCGTGAGGGCGTCGAAGAGCCGTACGCCCTCGATGCCGTCACGGCCTGCATCGCCGTGGCGAGCCCCCCTGAGGCCGGCAATCTCGGCCAGAGCCATGAGCACGGTTCCGCCGACGAGTGCCGCGGTTATGACCGCGAGGTCGCGGGCGCCGCCGCGGATAAAGTCTCGCGCTGCAAGGCCAACGATCACGATCGGCACGGTTCCGAGGATGATCATGATCGAGGCCCGCGACTCGACCGTGCCCCACGGCCGTCCCGTGGCTACCCCGACCACAAAACCTCGCACGAGGGCTACCACATCCTGCCGCATCGCCAGGAGTATCGCCGCGAGGGTGCCAAGCTGGATGAGCGCCGAGTACGCCGCGCCGGGGTCCTCCCAGCCAAGAAGCTCGGGCACGATCCGAAGGTGCGCCGTGCTCGAGATGGGAAGAAACTCAGTGAGCCCTTGCACGAGGCCGAGAACGACAGCTTCGATGAGTGACATGGGCCCCGAGTGTACGCTGCGGCCACCCGCGAAGCCCTTTCCGGAGTCGGCTTTTTGACAGGCAAAGCTGCCGCTATACTGTCGGGCTTTCCCAGATCAAGCCTCCCCTTTTTCTCACCCAAGACGACCCGCTTCATGTACCGCAATCTCAGCACTGTTGGTCTTCCTCTCTCCGGCCGCCCCAGCGAACTGATCGAGCTGACCCTCTCGTTCGGCTTCGACGGCATGGATATCGACATCCTCGACATGCAGAAGCAGGCGGCCTATTACGGTGTCGAACACGCCCGCCGGCTTATGGTGAGTGCCCGCCTCAAGAGCGGTTGTTTTCATTTGCCCGTGCGGCTCGAAAGCAGCGATGCCGATTTCGCCGCCGGCCTGGCCGAGCTCCCTGCCCAGCTCGAGGTGGCAGCCGCCTGTGAATGCACCCGCGCTGTGACCACGCTCGCCCCGGGCTCCGACGAGCAATCCTTCAAGGATTTCTTCGAGCTGCACCGCACTCGGCTCCACACGATCGGCGAGATGCTTGCCCCCCACGGCATGATGCTCGGCCTGGCGATCCGCCCCGAGGCTGCGGCTCGCCAAGAGCTCGCCAACGCGTTTATTCACACGTTCGAGGGCCTCATCGGCTTGGTGGCGATGGCGCACGAGCGAATCGGCGCAGTGGTCGATGCCTGGGCGATGCATGTCACAGGCGAGTCGCTCGATCTCATCGCAAAGGTACCGAAGGGTCGGATCGTCGAGGTGCGGCTCTCGGATGCACCGCAGAGCGTGGAGCCGGCTGCCATGACGCCGGTTGATCGACTCATGCCTGGAGAGACCGGTGTGATCCCGATGGGCCCGGTGATTGCGGCTGTGGCAGCGGTTGAGTTCGATGGCCCGGCGACGCCGTATGCCGATCGATCCACGCTCGCTGGTCGGAGTCGCGAGAAGATCGTGCGGCTGGCGGGCGAGAGGATGGAGCAGGCCTGGACCGATGCGGGTATCCCGATCGCTCCACGCTGGTTCGCACCGGTGGCCCGTGATCAGTTTGGTCGGCCACTCGAGGAGTTGGAAAACATCCTGGCTGCTGACGAAGGCGAGCCCGAGGCTGCCACGGCCGACGCGTAGGCCGCGGCCCCGCATGCTCTCGCTTCGGCTACGCCCCTTCGCGCGCTTTGCTGTTCGTGAAAAAGCCATCCCTGGCCTTTTCCACTCGATCAATCCCTTGACTCGCGCTATGCCCCTTCGCGAATCCAGGTGACAACAGGCTTGCCGCCGCCGGCAACGCCCGATCCCTTGAGAAACTCGGCGACGTACCGCAGCGGCTTGCCGGGCCGATCGGGGTCGCGGAATGAGTCACCCTTCTGAAGGATCGGGAGCTGGTCGGGCATCGAGCCGAAGGCACGCGTGCCCGCAGCCTGGCATGGATGCCAGCAGCCGTTGCCCGCGTCGTCTTCCATATAGAACTCGGGATAGCAATGCCCTTCCACCCACACGGTTCGCGCCGGGATGTCTTGTGATCGCGCGGCCGCGATGAAGAGGCACGTGAGCTCCTCGCAATCGCCCCAGCCGTCGGCGAGCGCCCGCCGTGCGCCCTTGAGATCGCCATTGCGATATTCGACCTTCTCACGAACAGCGTCGTAGATCGCCTCGACGCGTCGCCAGCCCTGGTGCTCGCCTGCGGCCTCCTTGGCGAATCGCACGATCTTCGGATCGCGCGTCTCGACGTAAGGCGCTGAGCCGAGGTAGGCCCGCAGTTCACGGCTCGGCTTCACAGGGATTCGCCACGCGTCGGGATCCTTCGGTGGCTCGATCGCCGCCCGCTCGAGCTCGAAGGTCACGATCGCTTGCTCGCTGCCGCCAGAGGCCAGCGACGGGATCGTGATCACCATCTGCTTCACGCCATCGCCGAGAAACCGATACTGCGGCCCGCGGACCCCTCGCGAGAAATCCTCTTCGACGATTCGCACCTTCTGTTCTGGCCAGTCGGCGGGCACCGGTAGCGTCGCGTAGAGACCGCGGCACGGCCCCCCCTCCGCAACCACCCGCACGCCAACCCGGTACCGCTGGATGCGGACATCGCCGAGCACCGGGCCCACCGTGCCCGGCTCTGCTTCAACGAGCTGGGCGATGCTCGGTGCCGGGAAGGCAACGCTCACGGCCACGAACGAAAGCACACCCCGACGCGTCAGGCTCGGCACGGCAAAACCTCCAAAAGCAAACGTTCTATCTTCGCATCGGCATGCGGGGCGTGCCCTGGCCAGCCCGCCAGAGCCTGCAACGATCGGGAAAAATAGGTGATTCCCGGGCCTTGCTCGATTGTGACACTCGCCCCAGGCTGATAGACTCCAAGGCTCGATTTTTGTGGCCCGCGCCCCTCCATCCCCCTCAACCCTGGTTTTTCCCCAAACCCCCAACGCATGGTCAACCGCAACCTCATCCGTGAACTCGAACTTGGAGACGATCTCGAACAGGAACTCGAACTGGCAATGGCCGGGGCAGGCGATGAGGAGTACGCGGTAGCGGCTCCCATGCTCGCCGTGAACGCGGTGCTCGAGGGGAAAGTGTTGCGGGTGGATGACGAGTTTGTGCTCGTCGATGTTGGCTACAAGAGCGAAGGGCACATCCCGCGGAACGAGTGGGATGAGCATGAGCCGCCGCCGCAGATCGGCGACATCGTCAAGGTGCTTCTGGAAGAGTTTGAAGATGGCCAGCTCGAGGAGCAGCGCGGCCTGATCACGCTCTCGAAGCGAAAGGCGCGTCGGATCGAAGACTGGCTCCGCGTGATGGAGAGCGTCAAGGAGAATGACGTTGTCACCGGCTTTGTCATCCGCAAGATCAAGGGCGGCCTCTTGGTCGATATCTCCGGCGTCAACGTCTTCCTGCCCGCCAGCCAGGTCGATATCCGCCGACCGGCCGACATCGGCGACTACTGCGGCCGCGCGATCCAGTGCCTCGTGCTCAAGATCGACGAGGCGAGGCGGAACATCGTTGTCTCCCGCCGGGCGCTCATCGAGCAGGAACGGGCCGAGCGGAAGAAGCAGCTCATGGAGACGCTCGAGACAGGCCAGGTTCGCCGTGGCATCGTCAAGAACATCGCCGACTTCGGTGCGTTCGTGGATCTCGGTGGCATCGATGGCCTCCTCCACATCACCGATATGTCGTGGGCTCGCATCGGTCATCCCAGCGAGATGGTGCAGATCGACCAGGAGGTCGAGGTGCAGGTGCTTCATATCGATCGCGATCGCGAGAAGATCGCCCTCGGCATGAAGCAGCGGACCGCCAGCCCATGGGCCAAGGTGGCCGACAAGTATCCGGTCGATACCGTCTGCATGGGCTCGGTTGTCAACGTGATGAGCTACGGCGCCTTTGTGAAGCTTGAAGACGGTGTCGAAGGGCTCGTGCACATCTCGGAAATGAGCTGGACCAAGCGGGTCAGTCACCCGAGCGAGCTTGTGAAGCCGGGCGACGAGGTCGAGGTGGTGGTGCTTGCCATCAATAAGGAGAAACAGGAAATCTCACTGGGTATGAAGCAGACCCAGCAGAATCCTTGGGAAAAGGTGGCCGCCGATTACCCGCAGGGTGCCATCGTCAAGGGTGTGGTTCGCAACCTCACCAACTACGGTGCGTTTGTCGAGATCAACGACGGCATCGATGGCCTGCTTCACGTCACCGACATGTCGTGGACGCGGAAGGTAACGCACCCGAGCGAGGTGCTCGAGAAGGGCCAGGAAGTCGAGTGCAAGGTGATTTCCGTCGACCAGCAGCGTCGGCGAATCGCCCTGGGGCTCAAGCAGATGAACGACGATCCGTGGACGGGCGACATCCCCGATCGCTACAAGCCTGGCGACGTGGTCAATGGCACCGTGACGAAGATCACGAATTTTGGTGTGTTCGTGGGCCTTGAGGACGGTCTCGAGGGGCTCCTTCACATCTCGGAGCTCTCGGACGAGAAGGTCGAGAACGCCGAAGACCTCGTGAAGGTGGGTGATCCGCTCGAGGTGAAGGTGCTCCGCGTCGATACCGAGGAGCGGAAGATCGGTCTCTCACGCCGGCGTGTCGGAGCCACGGCTGAAACCGAGGCCTGAGCGAGCAGACGCGGGTTACTGGCTGAGAGTGATGGCGGCAATCGGCCCGAGCCATTGGCCGGCGGCGTGTGGGGCAATGCCCGTCGGTGCCACATGGATGAGACCGCCTCGGACGATGCCTGTGCCATGGGGGCGGCCAGCTTCGTCGCGGCCGATGATCACGCGACGGGGTGGCCCGGCAGTGGCAAGCGGGCTCCCGGCAGCATCGACCGTAGCGACCTCATAGAGAAGCGCTTCGCCAGAGGCTGGGTCCACAAAGTCGATCACCAGACATCGATAGGGTGGCCCGGCGAGCCACATGACAACGCGGCTTCCGGTGTTGAGCGTCGTCCACGGGAGCACTTCGGGACCGCCCGCAGGAGGTGTGAAGCGACCGCCAACTGGTTCGGGGCCGTCGATTGCTCGCGTCGGTTCGGGCTCGGCCGGAGCCTGCGGCGGGGCGATCTTGGGTGGATCCATCAGTGGCGTGGCGTCAGGCGTCGTTGCCTGCCAGGTTTCCGACGGGGTGAAGGGGGGTGCCTGGGCCGGCGTGACCTGAGCGTGAGAAGGGACGTCGGCTGCTCCCAAAACCTTTTGGCCCTTTGCTGCGATCCAACCGAGGTCGCCCGTGAAGCTGAAGCCACCTACGAGCATGGCTACCGCGACAACCTTGGCGAAGAAGTTTTGCATGAGGCTTCCGAGGAATCAGTGAGCGGGCGAGAAATCCCGGTCTAGGCAACTATGCCCCGTCCGTCGGTCGCGGGGCTCGGTCGCCGTGGAAACCGGGGTGGAAGTCGCGGTACGTTGTACCGGTCGTAGGGGTGTCAAGAATCGAGCGAGACCCAGAAAGTGCCAAAGACAGACCGGTTGAACGATGCACGTGACTGACATGGCCAGCAGAGTCGGATTGGAGGCGGCCGCCGACGGTGCGGCCCGCGTGGCCTTGCTGACCCCACCGGGCCGCGGGGCCCTTGCCGTTGTGGGCATCGCTGGACCAGGAGCCTGCGGCCTTGTCGATACGTTTTTTCGCCCGCGGGGTGATCGGCCGGTCGCAAGCCGCACCGATGGAGCCATTTGCTTTGGCCGCTGGCAGGGACCAATGGAGACCTCCGGCGAGGATGTGGTGGTCGTGCGGCACGCCCATGACCACCTCGAGGTTCACTGCCACGGAGGGCATGCGGCGGCCGAGGCGGTGATCATACGGCTCGAGAAACGAGGGGCGGTGCGGCAGGCCTGGCCCGACTGGTTGCGGGGCAGCGGCATGCCGACGATCGAGGTGGAAGCTCGCGAGGTGATCTGTCGGGTGTCGGGGTCACGGGCGGCACGCATCCTCGTGCGACAGGCCGCGGGATTGCTCGAGCATGAGATGG
The DNA here is from genome assembly GCA_041746715.1 of Pirellulales bacterium. Taxonomy (GTDB): domain Bacteria; phylum Planctomycetota; class Planctomycetia; order Pirellulales; family UBA1268; genus QWPN01. Next base: position 36,636 of record JBGTGN010000072.1, read on the forward strand.
AGCGGCTTGCGTCGGTGTCATCGGGAGAGCGGGCCGCGGGGATCGAGCGGCTGCTTGCGGCCTCGCGGGTGGGCATTCGGCTGGTCGATCCCTGGCGGGTGGTTCTTCTCGGGCCCGTGAATGCGGGAAAAAGCAGCCTCGCCAACGCGCTTGCTGGCCATGCCCGGAGCATCGTCTCGTCCGAGCCTGGCACCACCCGTGATCTCGTGACCACGCGGCTCGTGCTCGAGGGCTTTGATGTCGAGCTGGTCGATACCGCAGGGCTCCGCGGAAAAGACGACGCGACCACCGGCACGGAGCGGGCCGGGATCGAGCGGGCCGAGGCTGCCGCCCTGGCCGCTGATCTCGTTCTGCGAATCTTCCCGGCCAATGAGGGGTTGCCGGAGTCGATGCGTGCTGGGCCGACCGAACTTGTCGTCGTTACAAAAGCCGACCTTGTGCCGGGATCTGTTGTTGTTCCCGACGGCACCATCGTCACGTCGATCGTGAATGGCCGTGGGGTCGACGAGCTTGCCGCAGCGATCATCGAGAAACTCATTCCGGAGCTCCGGGACGATCCGGCGCTCTTGGATGGACCCGTGCCCTTCACCGAGCGGCAGGTCATGATGATCCGTGAATTGAATCACCAACCTCACTGATTCGTCGCTGTGCTCTCTGTGGTTCTTCTGCCCGACTCACCCTTTTTCGTCGCTCGATTTCTTGCCCCGCACGAGGAGCTTGATCGGGATCTCGGAAAACGGAAGCGCCTTGTGGAAGGCGTTGATGAGATACCGCTGATACGGCTCGGAGACACTCTTCGGAGCGCTCGCCGAAATCATGATCGTGGGCGGCCCGACATCGACCTGGGTGGCGTAGTAGAGCCGCACCGGGCGGCCGCGGCGGTCGGGCGAGGGTCGGTTTGTCTCGACAGCCGTCCGCAAAACGCTATTGAGCCGCGGAGTGGAAACACGGGTTTGGCTCTGGCGATAGAGCCGCTGGGCGGTGTCGATCGTGGCCTTCACGTTGCGGCCCTTTGTGGCCGTCACAAACGCGACCGGGGCCCATGGCATCGTGCGAAACGTGTCGCGAAGATACTTCGTCCACTCACCTTTCTCGACGTCGCCCGCGTAGAGATCCCACTTGTTGACGACAAACACGACCGCCTTGGCCTCCTCGGTGATCGTTTCGGCAAGCTGCTTATCGACCTTTCCGATCGGCTCGGAGGCGTCAAAAAGCAGCAGCACGACGTCGGCCCGGCGGATGCTCCGCTGGGCCCGGTGCAGGGCGTAGAAGTCGATGTCGGTCGTGCGGCTTTTCGACCGCCTGAGACCGGGCGTATCAATCGCCAAGAAACTCTTGCCATCCACCTCGAATCGAACGTCGATGCTGTCGCGGGTGGTACCGGCGACGGCGCTGGTGATCACGCGTTCCTCATGGGCCAGGGCGTTGACAAACGTGCTCTTTCCTACATTGCGGCGACCGACGATCGCGAGCTTCATCTCGGGGAGATCAGCCGTTTCGGGATCATCGATGGCAGCCGGCGGGAGGTGTTCGAGGATCGCGTCGACCAGGAGCCCACGATTGCGGTGTTCGCGGGCACTGACGATCAGCGGCTGGCCGAAGCCGAGGGGGGCAAAATCGACCGCGGCCGCATCGAGGCCTGGGCCATCGGCCTTGTTGGCCACGAGGAGCACAGGTGCACCGGTGCGACGGATACGGCTTGCCACCTCCATGTCGGCTGAGGCAAGCCCCGCGCGAATATCGACCAGGAAGAGAATCACCGCCGCGTGCCCGAGGCCGCTTTCGATTTGGGCATCGATCTGGGCGGTGAGCCCGTCGGGGTCGTCAAAGCCCATGCCGCCGGTATCGACCAAATCCAGGATGCGGCCGTCGAGGTCGACTCGCTGCACGAGCCGATCCCGGGTGACACCAGCCGTCGGATCCTCGATCGCGATCCGCTTCTCGATGAGCCAGTTGAAAAGACTCGACTTGCCGACATTGGGCCGGCCGACGATGACGACCTGGGGGGGCATGGGACGTCCTCGTGAGGGGTGGTCAGGCTGGGGCAGCGGGAGGAGTGGCATCGCCCAGTCGCCGCTGCGGTACAGCATGGACCAGATAATGATGGGTGATGCTCTCGGTAAACTCGCCGGTCGCCGTGGCGAGGACCGCGAGTAGCTCGCCGAGAAGGGGGCGGCCGCCATCGGGGGCCGCCGCCGCGAGCGCTCCGACGTCGGCGAGCCGAAGCGATGAAAGGGCCTCGAACACGGCGCGGCGTTCACCGGAGAGCACGGGTGAGGCAGCCTCACTCGGAAGCTGCTCGACATGCTCGGCGAGTGCCGCGAACTGGAAGGCCACACTGCGAGGATTTGTCTCATCGATGACAAGGAGATCGACAAGCGGCGCCGGTTCGAGCGTGCCGAGGTAGCGGCTGCGGTAGGTCATGGAGCTGTCGGCGATCTCGAGCAACATCTCCTCGAGACGCTGCGACGCATCGGCGGCATCAGCGGGCCGCGGAGGCACGAGCGATGTCGAGAGAAGCTGAATCGATGCCGTGGCCCGTTCGACGCGACGGCCCATGTCGAGGAATCGCCAGCCCGGCCCGCGGGTCATGCTCTCTTTGGCAAGGCCGGCAAAGGCAGCCAGGTCGAGGATGAGCGTATCGAAATAGGGTAGTAGGTCACCGGAACGGGCGACCTCAACGAAATCCTGCGAAGGCCGGCCGGCAAGGCAGTCGCGACGGACGCGTGCGAGCACCTTCCAGGAGTCGATCGAAATACGGTCGCGAACGACCGATGCTGTTCGCCATAGCCGATCGATTCCCTCCTGCACCCCCGTCGGCTGGCCTCCGTCATACGCGAGGCTCAGCACAGCCCGCTGGATTTCCCAAAGCGTGCCAGGGCGACCCGACTCCAGCCATTCCTTGCGAACTTCCGGCGGGCTCTCGAGTGCCGCCATCATGATTGCCGATTCAAACGCCGCATCTTGGTTGGCTTCGGACGCGAGGCGGTTGACCACCGTTCGCAGGAGCCTCGCCGTGCCTTCGGCCCGTTCGGCATGCCGCCCGAGCCAGAAGAGATCGTCGGCGACGCGACTCGGAAGGTCGTAGCCGCTACGGCGGAGGGGCAAGGGCTGCCCAGGCTGGCGGAGCAGCGTGACCGGCTGCACGGGGCCACTTGCCAGCACCCACACGTCCTTTGAGCCCTGGCTCGAGAGGAGCGTTTCTTCACCCGCGGAACGGCCCACGTTCATCCGCGCGAGGCCACCCCGCATGGTCTGGAAGCATCCATCCGCCGCTGCCACCGCAAAGCATCGTAGGAGCACGGAGGCCGGTGCGATTCCGCCGTCATGCCAGCAGGGGGCCACGGACCGTTCGACCCGCTGACGGCCGACCCACTCACCGGGCCGGGCGCGAACTTCATCGATCAGCCGTGTTCGCGATCGCGAGTCGAGCAACTCCGGCACGAACCGCTTCATGCCGCGGCGCGGAACCACTGACTCGAGCACGCAGTCGTCGAGCGAGTGCAACACATGGTCGAGATTCGAGGGAATCCCGCACCACCGCGAGGCGGGTGAGGCGAGATGGAGGTCTTCCCCGAGCAGACGGCGGGAGACGGCTGGAAGGAACTCGGCAAACCCTGGTGATTCCACAAGGCCACTGCCAATCGGGTTGGCCAAGACGGCGCGGCCTTGTCGAACAGCCTGGACGAGGCCGGGCGTGCCTTCGAGGGCCGTGCCGTCGAGCTCGAGCGGGTCGCATTGACGGTCGGTTACGCGGCGGAGGAGCACGTCGAGTTGCACCAGGCCGCCGAGCGTCTTGAGCGCGAGCTTGTCGTCGCGAACCGTGAGATCGCCTCCTTCCACGAGCGGGAAGCCGAGGTACCGGGCGAGGTAGGCATCTTCAAAGTATGTTGCGCTTGCTGGCCCGGGGCTTTGGAGCGCCACCCGCGGGGCGTCGCGGGTAGGCACCAGCCCTCGAAGCAGCGTGCGAAGGGCGATAAAGAACGGGGCCAGCCGCTCGACATGGCATTCTTGAAACACTTCGGGCAAGAGCCGCGACACGACAAGCCGATTTTCGAGTGCGTAGCCGAGGCCCTGCGGCACGCCGGTGCGGTCGCCGAGAGCCATCCATTTCCCGTCGCGGTTGCGGGCTACGACGACTGCGTGGAGATGCAGCCAGCGGCCGCCGGGCTGCACGATGCCGTGGCAGCATCGCAGGAATGCGGGATTGCCGAAGACAAGCTCCGGCGGCACGAGCCCTTCACGGAGCATGTGCTGCGGGCCATAGAGATCGGCCAGGAGGGCCTCGAGAACACGAGCCCGCTGGTTGATACCCACCTCGAGTCGCTCCCAGTCAGCCTGGGCGATGACGAGCGGGATCGGGTCGAGTACCCACGGGCGTTGCTCACTCGCCGCGTCGTCATGCACGTTGTAGGTGACGCCGTTGTCACGGAGGAGTCGCCGGGCCTGCTCCCAGCGATCGGCCAGCTCGGCGGGGTGCCACGAGCCGAGGAGCTCGACGAGCCGCTGCCAGTGGGGCCGTGGCTGGCCATCCGCACCGGTGAGCTCATCGTATGCCGTTTCGGGTGGGCGGTATCCGGGAAACGGATTCGATGAGGCCACCGGGGAACCAGCCGCGTGGGCAGTTCCGGCAGCGGTGGCGTTGAGATTCATGCGGCGGACGGTCCGGGGGCAATTCCAAGCTCTGAAGTTTACCTCGCGACGGGGGAAAAGTGTCGGACCGTGGTGGTCGCTCGGGGTTGCCCGTGCGGGCTGCCCATCAGAGTTCCAGCATCGCTCGAACAGTGTCGCGGTTTACGGGGGCGATCACGCCCTTTTCGGTGACGATGCCCTGGATCAACCGGGCGGGCGTCACGTCGAAGGCTGGGTTGAAGGCCGCTGCACCTGCTGGGGCTGCCTGTACGCCCAACGGGGCGAGCACTTCCGCGGCCGCTCGCTGTTCGATCGGGATCTCACTTCCCGAGTCAATCGACATGTCAAACGTGCTTGAGGGGGCGGCCACAAAGAACGGGATGCTGTGGGCGGCCGCCAAGACGGCGAGGGAGTAGGTGCCAATCTTGTTGGCCGTGTCGCCGCAGGCGGTGATCCGATCGGCGCCCACGATCACCGCGGCCACCTGGCCCGAGGCCATGAGATGACCAGCCGCCGAGTCACAGAGCACCGTGACCGGAATGCCTCGCTGCACGAGCTCCCATGCGGTGAGCCGCGAGCCCTGAAAGAGCGGCCGGGTTTCATCGGCAAAGACGGTGAACCGCCGGCCCGAATCCCAGGCGGTGGCGATCACGGCCAGCGCCGTGCCAGCGCCGCCCGTCGCAAGGGCTCCGGTGTTGCAGTGGGTGAGGATGTTGCCCTCAGGCAGCACCGCGAGCCCATGCTGTCCGATGGCCGCACAGAGGTTGTGATCTTCAGAGTGGATCGCTCGGGCTTCGGTGAGCAGGGTGTCGGCGAGGCCGGAAGCCGGTGTATCGAGCGAGAGCTTGTCGACGACGGCGATACTCCGCTCGACGGCCCAGCGGAGGTTTACGGCCGTGGGCCGCGCTGTCGCGAGGGCCTCACCGCGAGCGAGTACGTGAGCCCGGGCTGATTCAGGCGAAAGCCCCGTGCCAGCGGCCTCACGAGCCGCGACGACAAGGCCATACGCCCCGGCGATCCCGATCGCGGGCGCCCCGCGCACGCGAAGGCTCTTGATGGCCTCGACAACCGTTTCGACGTCACGGGCCGCAACCCATTCGAGTCGCCCCGGCAAAAGAGTTTGATCGAGGATATCGAGATGCCCATCGACATCACCGACCCACCGCAGCGACACCGGTACGTTCGCGGTCATAGGGCAAGCGGCTCGCAGCGGATGCCGAAAGCAGCGGCGACAGCGGGTTGGACAAGCCGTCCTTCCAACACGTTCACGGCCGAGCGGATCGCCGGGTTTGAACGAGCGGCGGCGGCGACGCCCGCGGAGGCCAGATCGAGCACATAGGGTAGCGTAGCATTGCAGAGGGCGTAGGTGCTCGTGCGGCCCACGGCTCCCGGCATGTTCGTGACGCAGTAGTGGACAACATCATCGATGACATACGTCGGCTCGGCATGCGTGGTCGGCCGACTCGTGGCGACGCATCCCCCTTGGTCGATCGCCACGTCGATGATCACAGCGCCCGGCTTCATGAGCGTGAGGTCATCTCGCTCGACAAGATGCGGGGCGCGGGCGCCCGGGATCAGCACGCTGCCGATGACGAGGTCAGCCCAGCCGAGCCGCTCGCGGATCAAATGCCTGTCGGAGTAGAGGCAGTCAATGTTCGGTGGTGTGACGTCATCAAGGTAACGAAGCCGCTCGAGGTTCGTATCCAACAGCGCGATATTGGCGCCGAATCCGGCGGCCACTTTGGCAGCATTCGCACCGACGGTGCCGGCGCCGAGCACAAGAACGTTCGCCGGGGCCACGCCCGGCACGCCCCCCAAGAGAATGCCGCGGCCCATCTGCGGCCGCTCCAAAAACTTGGCACCCTCTTGAATGCTCATCCGCCCGGCCACCTCACTCATCGGAATGAGCAGCGGGAGCCGGCCCCGTTCATCCCGAAGCGTTTCATAGGCCACGGCCGTGCCGCCTGTTGCCAAGAAACCTTCGGTGAGCCCTCGGTCAGCCGCGAAATGAAAATACGTGAAGAGCGTTTGGCCCGGTCGTACAAGCGCGAGCTCGGGTATCTGTGGCTCCTTCACCTTCACGATGAGGTCGGCCCGCCCAAAAACCTCGGCGGCGGAGTCGACGAGCGTGGCGCCGCATGTGGCATAGGCCTCGTCAGGGAGTCCTGAGCCGGCCCCTGCCGATCGCTCGACCACCACCTCATGGCCTGCGCGAACAAGCTCTTCAACACCGACCGGGAGAAGGCTCACACGGTATTCGTCTCGCTTCGTCTCCCGAGGGATGCCGACGATCATGACTGGCTGATCTTGGTGACGTCTACCATCTTGAACGATGCTGGCATCGGTGGGAGGTAGAGCCCCTCGGCATTCGGAAGGACCGGTGGGGTGGACTCCCACGAGAGATTCTCGGGCATGAGACGGTAGTCAGCCGCAAGCGCCTTCGCGTAGTTCTGCTCCTTGCCGGAGTAGGTGGCAAGCCTGCCAAGCACCGCCGAGAAACTCGCTGATACACCATACGCCGTGTTGTTGAGCGGCTTGTCATTGCGGATGGCATCGTGGAGCTCGTCATGCTCCACCTGATAGGCGTTGTCTGATTTGCCTTGGTACTTCCAAAGCACCTTGCCGTCGTAGTCGGTGATTTCACCGATCTTCACGAAGCCCTTGGTGCCCTGAAACTCCTCGTTGACACGATTGTCGCCACCGCGGAATTGGCGGCACTGGCTCGCGATTCGCACGCCATTGGGGTAGGCGAAATTGACCGCGTGGTGGTCGTAGATCTCACTGTTACGGTCGCGATCCTGGCGGCCACCGATGCCGTAGGCCGTCTCGGGGTGGTAGGCCTGCGGGCCATCGGCCCCGAGCACCCAGTTGGCCACGTCGATGTTGTGGACATGCTGCTCGCAGATGTGGTCACCACAGAGCCAGTTGAAGTGGTACCAGTTGTTCACCTGAAACTGCATCTCGTTCTGGTCTTTCTGGCGGTCGCGATACCAGATGCCCGAGCCGTTCCAATAGACCTGCCCGCCAATAATGTCGCCGGCGAGACCCTCACGAATCCGAGCGATCGTCTCGCGGTATTTGTCGTCATAGCGCCGCTGGAGGCCGACCACGACCTTTCGTTTCTTCTCATCGGCGAGCTTGGATGCCGCAAGGCAAAGCCGGGCGCCAAAGGAATCGACGCAGACGGGCTTCTCCATGAAGACATGCTTGCCAGCTTTGATCGCCGCGTCGAAGTGATACGGCCGAAACCCCGGAGGCGTTGCGAGGATCACGAGGTCGACATCGGGCAGATCGATGACCTTTTGCGCCGCGTCGAGACCGGTGAAGCGGCGGTCCTCGGGGCAGTCGACCTTATCTTCCATCTTCTCGAGGCCCTTGAGAGCCGCGTCGATGCGATGCGGGAAGGCGTCGGCAATGGCCGTGACTTTCACATTGGAGCCGGGCACGGACAGCGTCTGCTGAAGCGCCCCGGTGCCCCGACCGCCGGCGCCAATGAGCCCCACCTTGATTGTGTCGCTCGAGGGATTCTCCGCATGGGCGGCGCGAAGGCCGGCAAAAGCCGCAGCGGCTGCGGCTGACATGCCACCGGCTCGAAGGGCATCACGACGAGAGACGGCAAGACGAGGGGCGGTCGGCATGGTTCAGGGCTCCGTGAGGATGAGCATTCTGCGAGAAGCTCTGAGAATACCCCGGCGCTGCGGCGCGGCATAGAACCCAGTTCGATCGACTCCTTTTGGGACGCTCGAAGCAGCGTCCTGCGTGGCTCGGGGTTGCCCGTGCCATGTCGCGGGACGTTCGCGGTGGCCATCGTGGCCACCGATTCACACGGAGAAAATCGAGCTTCGCCATCCAGGCTACGCTCGATTTTCTACGCCCGCTCCATGGCACGGGCAACCCCTCGCGAATACCCCATCGTCTCAAAAAACCAGGGCCGCCACTGGTCATCCAGTGGCGGCCCTGTTCGCTCGGGAACACAGAAAAAGCGGATTACTCTTGGAGTGTGTTTGCCTCGCCGCCGCCACGTGAGCAGATCGACAAGTAGACATTGGCGTCAACATCCTGCGTTATCTGTGCGACGTGTGTGTCGCCAAATGCATGCATGGTGATGCCACCCTGGTGCTGGCTCGACGGCCCCCATGCCATGCCATTCGTTGCAAGGCGGTTCGACGGGAAGTTTGCCACTGGCAGGTACTTCACCGTGTCGCTCGGCTGAATGCTCAGGGCACTGGCGGTAATCAGGGCGCCAGCCGCGGCGTTCGTCTGCCGCCAGTTGCCGCCCACGAGAAACGGCACTTGGGGGTTCGATGGCGACGCAGTGGCCACCGTTGGCGAGTATGCCACAACCCAGCAGGTCGTTCCGTCAATCCACGAAGAGAAACCCTGTTCACGAGACTCGGCAATGATTACCGTCTTTGAATTGCCGTCCGAAATCGACGCAATTGGCACACCTGGTCGTGACGTCAACCACTCGCTCGTGTTGAGCGTGCCTTCGGGGGGAAGCTGAATGCCGCCCGCACTTGCACCGGTGGCCGGCATCTGCGGGCTCGCTGCGGTATCGATGTGGGTGCCCGCCATAGCCTTGTAGTTCGTGAGGGCTGGCTTGCCACCTGCCGTAGGAATAGCAACGTACGCAGCCGTACCGACGGCCGTGGAGAAATTGGCCGGCCCGTGGGCGTCCCCGTTCACGGTGGTACCGCCACCAAAGCTCGGGCAGATGAGAGGAGAAATCACGACGGACGCAGCATGGGCACCGGTACCATTCTGCCCCGCATAGGCACCACCCGTGGGAGTGGCAACGCTGAACGGGCCAGACTGGAATTTTGACGTATTCGCGGACACATTGTTGTAGAGATTTCCCTCTTCCATGTAGGGAAGAATGTGAAAAATCCAACTGTATCCCGTCCTCGCTGTCGATGCCGCGTCGCTCCCGGCAACGCCAGTCGTTGCATTGCGGTCGGTAGCTGCCGGCAATCGGCGGCGTGTGGACTCGTACAAGAGGACAGCCTTCGCAAGGCTATTAATGTTGAAGCTGCAACCAGTGCGGCGTGCGGCTTCGCGGGCGCTTTGGACGGCGGGCAGGAGCAATCCAAGGAGCGTGGCGATGATCGCAATCACCACCAAGAGCTCGACGAGCGTGAAGCCTCGCCGTTTCGAGTTGTGAGGAAACGTGGACATGGGAAAAATCCTTTGGATAAAGAAAATAAACACAAAAAATCTCGGGTGTTTCCAGCCAGGCGCGCACGAATAAAAAATGGACCTGGGCGGCGACCCCCGCGACATCAATGATATTCGGCTGCGTAGCCCTCCGTCAACGGTCAATCCAGCTCTCATGGCAAACAATCCAGTCGATCCAGTGGCCTCCCGGGAGTTTGCCGCCTCGGTGGTCGCCCGCTTGAGGGGGGACGGGCACGAAACCTACTGGGCCGGGGGATGTGTCCGCGACGAGCTTTTGGGCCGAACGCCAGCGGATTACGACGTGGCGACGGCAGCCACACCTCACAAAGTGAGGAGCGTGTTCGGGGTGAGACGGACACTTGCGATCGGCGCTGCCTTTGGCGTGATCACCGTGCTCGGGCCGCGCGGGGCAGGCCAGGTCGAGGTGGCCACCTTCCGGGCCGACGCTGACTACACCGACGGCCGCCGGCCAACGAGCGTCACATTCTGTTCGGCCCGCGAAGACGCCAAGCGTCGCGACTTCACCATCAACGGCCTCTTTCTCGATCCGATCACAGGGGACGTGCATGACTTTGTGGGCGGCCGCGATGATCTCTCCGCCGGCATCGTACGAGCGATCGGTGTGCCATCGATGCGGTTTGGCGAGGACCACCTTCGTATGCTCAGGGCGATTCGGTTCACGGCGTTCTTCGGATTCGTGTTGGAAGCCGAAACGCGGGCCGCGCTCGAGCGGATGACGCATCTCATCGTGAGCGTAAGCCCTGAGCGAATCGCGGCCGAACTTCGGGCGATGACCTCCCGCACAGGCCGCCGCGAGGCGCTCGAGCTGCTCGCCGCCACAGGGCTTGCCCGTGAGATTCTCCCGGAGGTGGCGCCGCGAGGCCCGGGGGATGATCGCTTTGCCATCGCGGCGCGAGCTGTCGGTGCCCTCGATGAGCCGAGCCTGCCGCAGGCGCTTGCACTTCTCTGCCTCGAGAGCGAGCCCCGAACAACCGCTGCCATCGCCTCACGACTCCGTCTCTCCACCTTCGAGATGAAGGCCGCGGCGTGGCTTCGCGAAGGGCTCGCTGTCTTTCAGGATGCCCCCAAGCTCACAGCATGGAAGTGGTCGCGGCTTCAGCCATGGGTGGCCGACCCGCGGGCGCCGCTCCTGGCAGACTGTCTACGGGCACGCGCAGCGTGTGGCATGTTCGACACGGCATCCGCGGCTGAGTTTTCGGCGCATGTGGCACGACCCCGGGGGGAGATCGATCCACCTCCGCTCATCACGGGCGACGAGCTGATCGCCGCAGGAATCTCGGCCGGCCCTGCAATGGGCGCGTTGCTTGCGAAGATTCGCGAGCTCCAGCTCGACGGCGTGATCGCCACTCGGGATGAAGCACTGGCAGAGGCAAGGGGGCCGCGGTAAGGCTTTACTTCGGTGGGTCGTGGGGCGAGGGGAGATCTTCGATGCGCTCGAGTTTGAACACGTCAAGAAACTTTTGTGTCGTCACATACGCGGGTGCCGTGTCGGGCTCAGCCGTTTTTTCAAGGGCGAGGAGACCTCGGCGAACGAGCGTCCGAAGCGTGGCGGGCCGGGCGTCGCATCCAAACTCGATGAGCTTGTCTCGCGGCACTGGCTGATGCCATGCAACCACGGCTAGCGCATCAAGGGATTCCGCATCGAGCCGCACGAGACGGCTTCGTTGTTCGAGCACCGCGCCAAATCCGGCGTACGCAGGCCGCAGCCGCATCACCCAGCCGTCGCCGCGTGAGGCTATTTCATACGGACGGTTCTCTGCCTGGTACATCCGCGAGAGCTCCTGGGCCAGCTCATCGACCTCCTGCGGCTCCACGCCACGCATGAGCCCAGCGGCGACCTGGCTCGAGAGCGGCTCGCCTCCCGGTAGTCCCACAAACAGCAGCGCCTCAAGGATCGACCGTGGGCTCACCCGGCCGTCGTCGTCACGGCCACTCTCGTCGTCGTCGAGATCAGGCGACGCATCGACCTGCACGACGGCCGCCGGCATCGGCGGCGGTGCCGATGTGTCTCCCTGGCCCATCATCGCCGCGAAAGCCTGGGCCAGCCGATCGATCGAAAGGCCACCGTCGGCCGGTGCCGCCGTGAAGCCGGTCGCGTCGCGTTGATCGTCTTTGGCCATCCGTGCTGGCCTCCTTGCCAGGCCGCAATCGATCAGCGGTGCCGCTTGGCGACTTCCCGCTTCATGAACGCGAGGGAATCAGTCGCGAGCTGATCCTCGGAAGGAAACATCGTTCGCCAGATTTTGGTGGCCGCCACGATGTTCGGCAGCGCCAGGCCAAACGCCTCGACTACCATCCAGCCGTCATAGCCGACTTCCTTCAGCGTATCGAAGGTCTCGTCCCAGTGGATATGGCCTGTGCCGGGGATGCTCCGATCGTTCTCCGAAATATGAACCAGTGCCGTCCACGGCGCTGCGGCCCGGATCGCGTCGGGAATATTCTTCTCTTCGATGTTTGCATGAAACGTGTCGTACATCATCCGCACGTGCGGGCTGTTGACCGCCTTCACAAAGGCGATCGTTTGGGCCACGCTTGTCAGAAAATAGTTCTCGAAGCGGTTGAGATATTCGACGGCGATCGTCACGCCCGCTGCCGTCGCATGCTCGGCCACCTTCTGCATCGTCTCCACGCCCCACGTGAACTCATCTGCAGTCGGCCCCGTGCCGGTGAACTCGCCGATGGCCGAGTGGGTGGGGCCGGCGAGCGTGTGAACGCCAGCAGCGCGGCAGCAGTCGATTGTCTTTTTCATCGCATCGACAGCCGCGGCACGGACCGTGGCCGAGGGGGCGATTGGGTTGTCGCCCGCATTGCGGACGGTCACCGCCGTTCGCTCGAGGCCGATGTCGTCGAGCCGCTTGCCCCACTCGGCATAGAGTGGTTCGCTGAGCTCGAAGATAGGTATCTCGACGCCGTCGTAGCCCATGGCCTTGACCTTCTCCACCACTGGGACGATCCCCTCGTGCATGCGGTCGGTCCAAAGGAGGAGGTTCAGGCCATACTTCATCGGGGAGCTCCTGGCGTGGTTCGGGGTCGGGGCGTGGATTCAACACCACGCGGGGCCTTGTGGCAAGGTGACCTCCTGCGTGGCTCACGGTGGCCCGTGTCATGTCGCCGGACGTTTGCGACGGGCATCGTGCCCATCGCTGCACTCGGAGAAAATCGAGCTTCGCCATCCGGGCTGCGCTCGATTTTCTACGCCGGCTCCATGACACGGGCCACCGCGAGCCGGAGACCGCTGGTTGGCCGCCAGGAGGCCGGCCGACCGTTGAGGCAATCAACCGGCGTCCGGGAAAAGTGGTGGATCTGTGACGACATGCTTTTTGCGCCTGAACCGCGTTGGCTTCGTAGCGACCGCGCCGAGCTTTCGGCCTTCTGCTGTGGTCGGGGCGCTCTTGAGGGGTTCGGGGGCGCCGTCGAGCGGATCGCCTGGCGTGATGGCGGCGAGTCGGTCGCGGATTCGCTCGGCGTATTGCTCAGAGAGCTCGAAGCCGAGGAATCGTCGCCCGAGTTTCTTGGCGACTGCAAGGGTCGTGCCGCTGCCACCGAAGGGGTCGAGCACGACGTTCACCTCATTACTGCACGCGCGGATGATCCGCCCCAAGAGTTGCTCGGGCATCTGGCAGCCGTGCCAGCCCGATCGCTCCTTGAAGGTGCCGCACACGCGCGGGAAGAACCACGTGTCGCCATCCGCTTCAAAACCTTCGGGGAGATCCTGCGGCCTGAGGATCCAGGTGTCGTCGGGGAGCCGGCCCTGGGCGTTTGCCCGCTTGTCACCGTACACAAGCTCTCGGGCGCTCGGTACGCGGATCGCATCGACGTTGAAGGTGAACGTCGTCGGGTCTTTCACGAAGTGGAAGAGGTGGGCGTGTGAACGACTAAACTTGTTTTTGCAGTTCACGCCAAACGTGTAGTACCAGACGACCCAGCTTCGGCAGGTAAACCCAAGTTCCCGTGTGGCCATCACCTTGAGCTCGGCGGCGTATTCGTCACCGATCGCCAGCCAAAACGTGCCATCGGGGCGAAGCACACGCTTCACCCCCTCCATCCATCGCCTGCACCACGTGAGGTAGTCATCGACAGGTCGCGTGTCGTCGTAGGTGTCATAGTCGTAACCGATGTTGAACGGCGGATCGGCGAATGCGAGATGCACGCTCTCGGCCGGCGTGCGGGCAAGCAGTTCGAGACAGTCGCCCTGGTGGACGCGATTGAGGTCCGGTGGTGTGTGGGTGTTCATCAGTGGGAAAAAAGAGGAACGCTAGGGGACGGGCTAGCCGCCCGTGAACAGCCGCGTGATGACGCCGGGCTCCTCGCCGATGGGCGTCTCGAGAATCAAGGAGAGGTAGTGGAGCATGGCTGGCGGGAGGAGGACAAGGCTATCGAACCGATCAAGCACGCCGCCGTGACCAGGGATGAGCGTGCCCATGTCCTTGATGCCTGTATCCCGCTTGATCGACGAGAGCAGAAGATCGCCGAACTGGCCGATAATGCTGAGGCCGGCTCCCATGAACATCAAATGTGCCCAGTGGTCAGCCTTCGTTCCGAGAAAGACGATGTGACCAAGCAGGCAGAATGTGATCGTCGTGCAGACCAGCCCGCCGATGCAGCCCGACCATGTCTTCCCCGGGCTCGTGTGCGGAATGGCCTTCGGGCCTCCGATGAGTTTGCCGCAGCAGAAGGCGTAGATGTCGTTGAGCTCCACACACAGGATGATGAGGATCACGATGGGGCGAAACGCGGGGCTGTTGGCAAAATACCCCAGATAGCCGAGGCAGTATCCGAAGAGTATGAAGCCGAGAATTCCGAGCGAGGTCCGCTGGAGATAGCCCTCGGGCTGATCCTTCAGGATCGAGACGATGGCGATCAAGGCGACCGTCAGCGGGAGCGTCGATGCATAGAGCCGGAAGTAGTTGTCGAGCGATGCAAACGCAAGCGTCAGGATGCCGAGCGCAACCACGCTTCCGATCGCTCGCTCGTGAAGGATGCCGGTGACCCTCGCGAACTCGCGATAGCAGAGAAGGCTGAGCACGCAGACCCCGAGGATTACCCAGCCTGATCCGAGGAGAATGGGTGCCAGCACGAGAACCGCGATCCAGACCCACGATCGCCATCGCAAGACGAGCTCTTGTGACAACGCATCATCGACTCGTTTGGTCGTGCGCATGGCTGCAATGACCATGCCACTGAGCACGATCGCGACTGCGATCATGGCCACCGCGACGAGTGTGAATCGCTCGTGGAACGCAGGAGTGAAGTTCCAGAAGCGTTCGCGAAGGGCGTCGATCATGATTCGCTCGCACGCAAGGCCGCGGCGATTCTGGCGAGGCGGCGAAGGATCGTCACGAGGCACCCCAGCACGATGACCGCGAGCGTGGCCGCCATGATGCCGGCGTCGGGCACCGTTTCCCACTGCGGGATCCATGCCGGGGGCACACCTGCCGCCAGCAGACATCCGCAGGTGGCGAACGCCATGCGGTGGGGCTTGGCCATGGGGCCACAATACTCCTGGTGCGCACCAGCAACAGCGCCCTCGGAGCGAACATACGCCGTCATGATGGCGAGCATCGCCGCCGCGTAGCCCAATTCTGGGACGCCGCCGGCCGCATACCCCATGCCAAGAAAGAACGCTGCATCACTGACGCGATCTGGAATCTCGTTGTACAAGCCGCCAATCGGCGAGGCACGGCTTGTCTGGATGGCCACCATTCCGTCAAACATGTTCGCCAAGAGCCTCGCCTGCATCATCGCCGCCGCGAAAAGAAACAACGGCCAAGCGGGTTCCGTGGATCGGGTCAGGGCGAGGGCGATGCCGCCAGCGACGCTCGCGAGCATGCCCGCGATGGAGATCGCGTTTGGCGAAACGCCTGCCGACGCGAGCACTGTCGCCACCCGCTTGGCGAGGACATGATCACGGGACGCGATCGGCCGCCGCGGTGGATGGTCCACTGATTTCATGCGTTGCCCGAGCGAAATGGTGATCAGCCCGTTGCCAGGAGCAAGGCAGCGCGGCAGGCGTTTTCATACGCAGCCAGGTCGAGCGTCTCGTTCGTGGTGTGGATGTCTCTCTGCCCGCAGCCGAGCGTCACGGTCGGGATGCCGTTGACGGCCATCCAGTTGGCATCAAGACCACCGTTTGAAATATCGGGCCGCGGGTCGAGGCCGATTGCTTCGAGGGCCGCCTCCGCCGCGGTGACACAGGGCTCGTCGTCGGCCAGCCGAAACGCCTCGTAGTCGAGCCGACCCGTCATGGAAGCCTTTCCGGTGCGGCCGTCCGACGCCTTTACTTTCTTGACGGCAGCTTCAAATGCCTTCTCGATGGCCTTGACGATGCGGCCGCGAAACACAGTGTCGTGCCCACGGGCTTCGACGCGGAGCGTCGCCCGTTCGGCAACCACATTCGTCGCTTCGCCCGCGTGGATCACACCGATATTGCTCGTGCCCCGCTTGCCGGCCTTCTCCACGAGGCCATGCCAGCCGTCTTCAACGAGCGAGGCAATGGCAAGCGACGCAATCGCGATCGCCGACACGCCTTTTTCTGGCGCGACACCGGCGTGGCTCGGAATCCCTTCGATCTCGATATCCATCCGGTACCCTCCGGTGGCTCCGATCGTGAGCTTCTCTACGGCACCACCGTCGAAGTTGAACGCGAGCTTTGGTTTGCCGAGGTCGGCGGCCTTCACGAACCGCGCGCCGTAGAGCCCCACCTCCTCTTGGATCGCAAAGAGAAACGTGAGCGGTGGGTGCGGTCGTTTTCCTTTCAGGATTTCGAGGGCGGTGGTGAGGACGACGCCGACGCCAGCGCGATCGTCGCCACCCAGCCCCGTCTTCGGATCAGCGCTCTTGATGATGCCCCCCCTCACCACGGGCTTCGCGCCGCGGCAGACAGGCACGGTGTCCATGTGGGCCATGAAGAGGCGCCGAGGTCCGGGCACTGTTCCGGGGAGCTTCACGATGAGGTTGCCACAGTTTCCCTTGATTGGCGTTTTTTCATGCGCGCGGTCGAACATGATCGCTGATGCGGGGCAGCCAGCGGCCTTGAGCCGCGCGACGATGTGGTCGGCTATGGCCTTCTCATCCCCCGACACCCCGGGGATCGAAAGCAGATCGAGCACAGTGCGTCGCGCCGCGGCGAGGTCGGGCGAGGGCAGGACGGATGTGGTCACAGAAGGCTTTGAGGCGGGCTTCGTCGTGCGGGTCATGCAATGGCTCCAGAAGAAGGAACGGGAGTGTACGCGAGAATGCGAAATCACTGCTCGTCGGGATGACGTGATGAGCCTCGGAGACTTCTTCAATGCCGCTCACCGACGGCCCGGGCCCGCACGGAGAAGAAACGGAGGAGTAGAAACGCACGCAGGTCTTCACCGCTCCTTCGGAGCGTGCAAAAACGCAACGTGTCGTCGGACCGCCCTTGGCTATTCCTTGGAGAACACCGTCGGGTGATCCGTCATCACCTTCTCGGCCCGCTCGCCGAAGTCTTTGCCCCGCGCGGCGATTCCATCAACGGGCTCGGCGATCTCTTGGATCTTCTTCACGAGCTCAGCCTCGTCGGCGATCGACTCATCCAAAGCCAGTCGAAACTGTTGGACCAGCACGTCTTGAATCTCGGCCATGGCCGACATCTGCTTCGCCTTCAAGCCCCAATACTCTTGCAACACGCTATCGACGCGCATGGTCGCGGCTTGTTCAAACTGCTTTGCAGCGAGTCGAAACGACTCGCCTGACTTGCCGTAGAGGTCGATGCCTTTTTCGGCGTCGGGCTTGAATTTCACGCGAGCATCGGCCAATTCGCCCAGTGAGTCAGTGAATACCAGATCGATCCGCTTCGCTCCCTCGTCGCTATGCTGCTGCGCCTGAGTTACGGAGAAGCGGGCCTCGTCGATCAGCTTGTTGGCTTCATCGATTTGCGACGACTTGTCGAACCCAGCGAGTATTCGCACGCCACCGGCGATGAGAATGGCCCCCAACGCGACGTAGGACCAGATGGATTTTGACTTTGCCGGTGCAGGGGCGGGCTCTTGGTTCGCGGCGTCGTCGGTCGATTGATTGAATTCGGTCATCAGAAAGTCCTGGATGCGGTGGAGTTCGGAAAGGCTAGGACGGCCAACGGCACTTCGGCAACGCGCTGGCGGCGGCTGGTCGATGCTTGAGCGTAGCCTGCCGTGGTCGAGCGTGGCAGATGGGACGGTGGAATGGCTCTGAACCCCTGAAAACTGCCGCCAGGGCCTGCTTTTCACCCTGCGTGCAGGTTGCACCCCACTCTTTCGAGCGGCAATGACAGTTGGGTTCGGCGACGTATAGTGAGTGGGGCGGGGTCGTTGTAATTTTGCGGTGGGCACGTCTTGTAGCCGAACGCAAGGTCACGCCGAGTTGTATGAAGACTGGTCGAACGGGCACACACGGCCATGCATTTGGGACTCGCCGATTGTTGAACTAGGCTGAACCCTTGCAGCCAAGTGCTTTTGCGACCGGAACCTGATCTTTCCGCGAGGTTTTTATGCTCTCGACTTCCGCGTATCGGATGTTTGTGGTCGCCCTATGCACGCTTGCCACGCTCAGCATGCCCCACCTGGCGGCGGCAGATCTGTTTGACACATTTGACGACAACCAAGACAGCGTCCTCAGTGGCCGCGAAGCCCGTCCCCTGATCATGATCGACGCGGACGGCGATGGCGAGATTACTCGTCAGGAATTTGTGGCAGTGGTGCGGCGCCATGCGGCTGAATCGATCAACTATTTCAAACACGTGTTTCATACTCAAGACGCGAACGAAGACGGGCGACTGTCTGGGACTGAGTTAAGCGGCTTGGAGTTCACCGACGTGGACGGGGATGGCCGCGTTTCTCAAACCGAGTTTCTCGCAGGCATGAGGGCACAGTGTGCCAAGCTGGCCACTCGCCCCGTGGAAGAGATTCAAGAGATCTCGCGACAACGCTTCCTGTCGCTCGATGGCAACGAAGATGGACGGTTGTCCGGCATCGAGTCGGAAGGCATGCACGCTTATGACTTGAACAAGGACAAGCGAGTCACGGCGGAAGAGTTCGCGACAGGATTCCTGATGCACGTTGCTGCGACGGCGGCCAATGAATTGGACGACACGCCGCCGATTGACGACGAAGGTGGAGTGCTGGGCCTGTACGGAAAAGTGATTGCTGCGGTGAACTCCGGGAATTCACGCCCTCTCCTGAACGCGCTTCATCCGGAGTTGCAGAAGCTTGTGGACGAACCCGTGGTGGGTTACGTAGTGAGCCGCATTGGTGAACACCATGGCAAGCTGATCCTCCCAGCCGCCGAAGACGTCGAGATCTCAGGAGCCGATGGTGACGACCCACGGGAGATTGCAAAGGCCAGAATTCCGTGCGAGCGGGGCGAGTTAACCCTGCACCTGACCGCACTGAAAGGCACACTGGTGGCCTTTCGCTTCGACTCGCCCATTCTGGTGGCATTGAACCGCGATCTCGGGCGAGATCTTATCAACGACGAAGCCTTGTCGAGGAAGTTCATGAAGTTTTACTCGCCGACTTGTAAGCGAGTGCTCGATGCGGTCATCGCCGGCGACGACGACGAATTCATTGGCATGATTCATCCCGACGTGGTCAAGCAGATTGGACGCGATAAATTCCTGCATGTGGCTCGGTATATCAGCACAGGCGTCGGCACACTCGTTCAGTTCGAGGAAGAGTCCATTCGCACCGAACTGGATGACATGCAAGACTTGGAGTTCCTGACGCTGACCCACCACGCGGTCGGATCGGACGGCACCGTCGCCCTGAATTGCAAGTTCCAAATGCTCGGCTTGAAAGCCGCAATCGTGGGTGTCAGCGCACGCGAAGTCGGCGGCACGGCCCCAGCCCCGGAGAAACCCGACATGCCGGTGGCGGACCAACGCTTCAAGGAAACCGACGCGACTGAGCACGGCGTCAAATTCCGGATGCCGGGCACGCCGAAACGGACCATCGATGACGAGGGGGTCGTTAGTTGGCTGTTGGAAGACGACGCGACCGCCGCCAACTACCTGGTCCAGAGTCTGGCGTTCGATGAAAATCTCGAGGACGAATCGGAGACGTACTTCGAAACCCTCAAAGCGTCGCTGCCGGAAGCCGTCAACGGAGAGTTGGTAGACGACGACCTCGACAAGGTGGACGGCCATCCATCTCAGGTCCTGATGATGAACCTCAAGAACGGCGCCGTGATGGTTCGTCGCGACATACTGATCGCGAACCGAGGCTACGTGTTGCAATGGGTTAGCACGGACAAGTCAAAAAAAGCTCAGCAGGAAAATGCTCTGCCGTTTATCGAGTCGTTTAAGTTGTCCTCCGCTAGCAATGTGAAGGTCGATGACGACGACGTGCCGGCCCCACCAGCTCCCCCGAGGC
The DNA here is from genome assembly GCA_041746715.1 of Pirellulales bacterium. Classification (GTDB taxonomy): domain Bacteria; phylum Planctomycetota; class Planctomycetia; order Pirellulales; family UBA1268; genus QWPN01. Next base: position 56,834 of record JBGTGN010000072.1, read on the forward strand.
CGTAGCACCAGGAAGTAATTCGGCTCCGTGGCCAGATCCCACCACGCCAAGTGCGACGACGAAACGAAGCTTCGTCGCAGGCGCGAGGTGGGCAGCGTTCTTACCCGCCTCGCTTCGCATGGCCGGGATCGTCCGCTTCAGGTGGCTCCGCCGCTGCTGGGTCACATGCTCCTCACCCAACTTGCTGAGCGCCTGAATGAGCAGGCCGCTCAGCCGGCCTGCCGCTTCCATGGTTTTCGGCGTCGTGGCGACACACGGCTCAGTCGCGGTAGCGGGAGGGATCGACGCCGAGTTTTCGCACACGGGCTCACCGGCGGCGAGCTCACCGCATCGAAGCCTTGTCGGGAGTGTTCGCCACGTGAATCGCTCGGGCGGATCACCCGCCGCGGCGGCGGGTGAGGGCGGCGCGGCAGATGGCGGCGACGCGAACGGGCGCATCGGCTGCGTCTGC